>UREZ01000053.1 GCA_900547025.1 uncultured Collinsella sp. | reverse complement strand
CACATTAAGTGCTCTTCGGCTCGTGCGGAACTCGCGACAAACATAACCAAGCCCCACCGGGCAACCTACCAACCAGCTTCTTTTCAGCCCAGGCCCCTGTGTACCGCGCGTCAAAGATTTTCAAATTCTGTAGCCTGACATTAAGCTGGACATAGCAGAGGACCCCTGGTCCTTAACTTGATACGAGTTCCGCACGCAAAGGAGGCGCCAGTGGCGCCTCCATCTTGCGCAGGACTGTTCGAAGTAGCAAGTTAAGGACCAGGGGTCCCCGTTACCCGAGCGTTTCTGTGCTAGTTGAATTTGAAGATCTTTGAGGCAAGACGGTATAGGCCGAGTGTGGTTTTGTCTCCGGCCCGTCCGCGCAGATTGGTGAAGAACCCGACCACGCCGTAGCGGGCACGACGATACATGCGCTCGTCGTAGGCCTTCAAATCATTCCACAGCGTCTTTAGGCGCTCGTCGGCGCAATCTTCCTCGGAAAGCTTGGTGAGCACCGAGCAGATCGCCATCATCATGGTGAAGTAGCCCATCATGTACGAACGCAGGCGCGACGACTCGACATCGCTGTACAGGTGGTACGACTCCATCATGATGCGCGTAACGCGGAACTGCTGGTCCAGACGCTTGACCATCGTAGCCTCGTTGACACTCTGGCCCTCGCGGCCAATGAAGTAGCGGTAGAGGTCGATGTCGGCGTAATACATGGTCTTGCAGCGCGGCAGGGGCACGTAGGCGTAGATGTTATCCACGTAGAAGGTGTGCGGCGGCATAGGCAGGTTGGACTCGCGCAGCACGTCCGTGCGATAGCACAGGCTGTGCATAAGCAGATTCTGGTCCAGACGGAAGTGCCCGATCTGATCCCAGGTGAATATCTTTTTGCGCGGCAGGGCAAACTTGTAGCCGATAGCGGTATGCGTGCCCTCGTAGACCTTCTCGTACACGTAGTTGGAGATAAACAGGTCAACGCGCTGGTCGCGCTCTTCAAAGCCACGCAGAATCGACAGCATGGTCGAAAGGGCAGCGCCGTCAAGCCAGTCGTCCGAGTCGACAACCTTGTAGTAGGTGCCCTGCGCCTCGCGCAGACCCGAAAGGACGGCAATACCGTGACCGCCATTCTCCTGGTGCACCGCGCGGATGATTCCAGGATAACGGGCCTCCCACTCGTCGGCCTTGGCGGCCGTCTCGTCCTTGGAGCCGTCGTCCACCACGATAATCTCGATATCGGTGGCGTAATTGCTCCCCTCCAAGATGGAGGTGATGCAATGGTCCATGTCCTTGGCGGCGTTATACGAGGGAATACCGAATGTTATGACTTTATGCATGGCAGGCGATAATCTCATCCGAAAGATCGAGGGCGGAATTGGTCACGGCGTCCATATCGTAGTAACGATACTCGGCCAGACGACCCACCGGGTGGAAGTTCGTCAGGTTCTGGACGCGCTCAAGATAGCGCTCATAGAGCTCACGGTTCTCGGGCTCAAGAATGGCGTAGTACGGCGTCTCGCCCGAGTCGGGCGTATAGGCCTTGGAGTACTCCTTCATGATGGTGGTCTTGCCGGGCAGGACCTGACCGGTCATGTTCTTGAACTCGGTGATACGCGTGTAGTCCTCGCTCGTGGTGTAGTTGACGGTGCCCACGGGCTGGAACTGGTCCATATCGAGCGTCTCGAACTTCATGTCGAGCGTGCGGTACGGTAGCGCGCCCAGATCGAGATTGAACAGCTCATCGAGCGGACCGGTGTAGACGATCTCGCCACCATAGACCTTGCCGTCGATCTTGACGGTAGTCTCGTCGATTTCAAAGAGGTCACGGGCGTCCACGTCGCAGAACACGTCGATCAGGTCGTGGTCGAGCATGTGCTCAAAGAGCGCCGTGTAGCCCTCCTGCGGCATGCCCTGGAAGGGAGCTTGCGGGAAGTAGCGGTCATCATCGCCCACAAAGACGGGAACGCGGCCGGTGATCGAGGGATCGATCTGATCGGGCATCTGGCCCCACTGCTTCATGGTGTAATGCAAAAAGACGTTCTCGTAGACGTAATCGGCGACCTCGGCAAGATCCGGGTCGTTCTTCTTACGCAGCTCCATAATGGGCACCTTGACATCCTTGCCAAAGGTCTCCACGAGCTTCTGATACAGCTCCTCGCCGCGCTCGTCACCAAAGGCGAGCTTGAGACTCGCATGGTTGAAGGGCACGGGCATAAGGGTACCGTTGATGTTGGCGAGCACCTTGTGCTGATAATCCGTCCACTTGGTAAAGCGCGACAGGAAATTGTGCACGCGCTCGTTAAAAGTGTGATAGATATGCGGACCGTACTCGTGGATCAGGATTCCGGCCTCGTCAGTGCAGTCATAGGCATTGCCCGCAATGTGGCTACGGCGCTCCAAAACGGCAACACGATAGCCGATGGTCTCGGCAAGACGGCGGGCGCAAACGGCACCGGCATATCCAGCACCGACGACAATCATGTCGTACGCGCCGGCGTTAAAGCCTTCAGGCAGGCCTGAGGTAATCTGCATCGATACTCCTTGTCAAAAGCCACGGGCTCGTTAGCTGGGCTTTTCTCGAACATTCTTCGAGACATATTTATCAGAGCGATTATAGCGCTAATGCGTCCTATAATGAGCTTGCCACACAAGGAAAGCTCAAGCACCGCGGCGTACATAATTGAAAGGTAAACCCGCTAGCAGCGGGTTTATTCGTGAACAGCCGGGTGCCTGGAGCTTAGCGAAACGCTTGTAAGGAGTAACATGAGCGATTTCCTAAACCGTATGAAGTCTGCCGCCAAGGCCGACCTTAAGACGATCGTCCTGCCCGAGGGCGAGGATCCGCGCACTATCGTCGCGGCCACCAAAATCATCGAGGAGGGCCTGGCAAAGATCGTCATCCTGGGCAACCCCGACGAGATCAACGTTCCCGGCGCTACCGTCATCGATCCGCGCAATGCCGAGAAGCACGAGGAGTATGCGCAGAAGTTTGCTGAGCTCCGCGCCAAGAAGGGCGTTACCATCGAGCAGGCTCGCGCCCAGGTGATGGACGCCACCTACTTTGGCACCATGATGGTCAAGATGGGTGACGCCGACGGCCTGGTCTCCGGCGCCTGCCACTCCACCGCCGACACCCTGCGCCCCGCGCTGCAGATCCTTAAGACCGCCCCGGGTACCAAGCTGGTCTCGGCCTTCTTCGTGATGTGCACCGACACCCCGCAGTTCGGCACCGACGGTACGCTGATCTTCGCCGACTGCGGCCTCAACATCAACCCGTCCTCCGACGAGCTCTCCGAGATCGCCATCGCCTCCGCTCACTCCTGGTCCACCTTCATGGGCAGCGTCGAGCCGCACGTGGCCATGCTCTCCTACTCCACCATGGGCTCCGCCGGCGGCGAGGTCGCCAAGAAGGTCCAGGAGGCCACGGCGTTCGCCAAGGAGAAGGCTCCCGAGCTCGCCATCGATGGCGACCTGCAGCTCGACGCCGCCATCGTTCCCACCGTCGCCCAGCTCAAGGCCCCCGGCTCCTCCGTTGCCGGCAAGGCCAACGTGCTTGTGTTCCCCGATCTCGAGGCCGGCAACATCGGCTACAAGCTGGTCCAGCGCTTCGCCGGCGCCGACGCTTACGGCCCCATCCTGCAGGGCATCGCCAAGCCGGTCAACGACCTTTCGCGCGGCTGCTCTGCCGACGACATCGTGGGTGTCGTGGCCATCACCGCCGTCCAGGCTCAGATGGCTGAGTAGCGGACGTACTCGCCCGAAGGCCGCACAGGTTAACCCCTGAAAACGTCCTCGACCAATGAAACGCCCCCGTTCTGCTCCTTCGGAGCTACGAACGGGGGCGTTTCTGGTCTGCGGAGTGTTTTCAGGGGTTAGCCCGTACGGCCTTCTACCGCCACGTAGCAATCAGGGTATCTGGGGTGGACGGCGGCTTGGCTACGAGCTGGCGCTGAAAAACTGAATGGATGAGTGCCGTTGCTGGAGGGTCAAACGATGCAGATATGGTCACTTTGGGACCGAAATGTTGGCTGCGGTCTGATGTCTGGCCCACCGGAAAGTGTGTCCCGGTTTGAAGGCGGATTGTGGGATGCAGCTTCCGCTTGGAGCCTGTTTGGGAAACCGTGGGACGGAATTATGCTTTATTGTGGGTCGCACTTTCCGCAACGTGCCTCAACCGGAAAGCGTGTCCCAGTATTTGCGCTCGAAATGGGATGGGGTTTCCGCCGTCCGCCTGCTAGTAAAAAAGGCCTCCGGAGCTGTTGCTCTGGAGGCCTTTCGTTTACTTGCAAATGCGTGCGTTAGTTGTTCTTGGTCAGACGCTCGACGTCGTGGGCGATCATGTATTCCTCGTCGGTGGGGATGACCATGACCGTGACGGCGGAACCGGCGGCGCTGATGACCTGCGGGCCGTTGCCCACGGCCTCGCGGTTCTTGTTGTTGTCGATGCGTACGCCCAGCCACTCAAAGCAGTCGCAGAAGGCCTTGCGGATCGACCAGTCGTTCTCGCCGATGCCGGCGGTAAAGGTGATGGTATCCACGCCCGCCATGGAGGCGATCATGGAACCGGCCTGCTGCATGGCCTTGTAGGCGAACATGTCGAAGGCGAGCAGGCAACGCTCGTCGCCCTCGGAAGCGCGCGTGCGAATGTCGCGGGCGTCGTTGGAGATGCCCGAGATGGCAAGCAGACCGGACTGCTTGTTCATCATGTCGTCGACTTCCTGATAGCTGTAGCCACCCTCGCGCTGCAGGTAGCACACGGTGGCCGGGTCGATGGAACCGCAACGGGTACCCATCATCAGGCCGTCGAGCGGCGTGAGACCCATCGTGGTGTCGCGGCATATGCCGTCCTCGATAGCGGCGAGCGAGGCGCCGTTGCCCAGGTGGCACGAAAGCAGACGGTGGCAGCGCGTGCCCAGAATCTCCTTGGCCATCATCCACTCGTAACGGTGGCTCGTGCCGTGGGCTCCGTACTTGCGCACGTGGTACTTGTCGCACACGTCCCTGGGCAGGGCGTAGGTGTAGGCGACTTCGGGCATCGTCATATGGAACGACGTGTCGAAGACGGCCACGTTGGGCAGTTCCGGATACTTCTCGCGGCAATACTCAATCGCTGCGGCCTCGCCGTAGTTGTGCAGCGGGGCGAGCGGGGCCACCTCAATGATCTTGGCCATGACCTCATCGTCGACGACCGCGGAATCATCGAAGTACCAGCCGCCCTGAACGATACGGTGGCCGATGCCATCAATCGTAAAGTCGGTCTTCTCGAGCTCCTCGAGCACGCGCGCGATAGCCGAGCGGTGGTCGGGGAAAGGAATCTCCTCGGTCTGCTTGGCGCCACCGTTCTCGGAATGGCCAAAGATGCCCATCTCCGAGCCGATACGCTCGCAGTTGCCTTTAGCGAAAACCTCGCGGGTATCGGTGTCCAAAAGCTGATATTTAAGGCTCGAGCTGCCGGCGTTGACAACAAGTACGTTCATGAGACTCCTTTGCAGTGCAATACGGTCGACGCAGACCCCTTAAGGCGGCCGCATTTTAATAAGAAGTTATCACAACTTGATAAATAGCTATCAAGCATATCGCCCAACGAGCGCAAAAGAGGGGCCGAACGGCGCTCGGTCGTCCAGCCCCTCCCCTCTTGCAATTACTTGCCGTTGACGATGCGCTCGACGTCGGAGGCGATCATGAACTCCTCGTCCGTGGGGATGACGAAAATCTTGACCTTGGAATCCTTGGCGGACAGGCACCAAGCGCCGTCGCCACGCAGGGCGTTGCGGGCATGATCCATCTTGACGCCCATAAAGGCCAGACGGTCGGCAACGCCGGCACGAACGGCCGGAGCGTGCTCACCGATGCCAGCAGTGAAGACGAGCGTGTCCATGCCGCACATAGAAGTAGCCATCTCGGCAGCCTTGGCGGCAATCTTGTAGACGAACATATCGAAGGCGAGCTGAGCCTCGGGGTCACCAGCGGCGGCGAGCTCCTCGACGTTACGGCAGTCGTTGGTCTTGCCGCCGGTCACGGCCAAAAGGCCGGACTTCTTGTTCATCATCTCATCGACCTCATCGAAGGTGTAGCCGCCCTCGCGCTGCAGGTAGCACACGGTAGCCGGGTCGATGGAGCCACAGCGGGTGCCCATCATGACGCCGTCGAGCGGGGTGAGACCCATGGTGGTGTCCATGCACTTGCCATCCTCGATGGCGCACAGGGAAGCGCCGGAGCCGATATGGCACACGACGACCTTGCGGGCCTCGCCGTTGGTCATCTCGGCGACCTTCTTGGAGATGTAGCGGTAGCTGGTGCCGTGGGCGCCGTACTTACGGATGTGCAGCTTGTCGCAAACATCCTTGGGAAGGGCGTAGGTCTTGGCGACCTCGGGCATGTTGAAGTGGAAAGCGGTGTCGTAGACCGTAACGTTGGGCAGATCGGGATACTGCTCCAGGCAGTACTCGATAACGTTGGCCTCGGGGTTGTTGTGCAGCGGCGCCAGCGGGGCGACCTCGCGGATCTTGGCGAGGACGTCCTCGTCGACGAGGGAGGAATCACCAAAGTACCAGCCACCCTGAACGATACGGTGACCAATGCCCTCGATCTTGACGCCGTTGGCCTCGAGGTCCTTCAGAACGACCTCGATGGCGACCTTGTGGTCGGGGAACTCGATGTTCTCGGTCACCTTCTTGGAACCGTTGGCAGCGTGGGTGAAGGTACCGCCGGTAAAGCAGACGCGCTCGCAGGAGCCCTTTGCGGACACCTTGTGGGACTTGGTATCGATGACCTGATACTTAAGGGTCGAAGATCCTGCGTTGACGACCAGAACGTTCATGTGTCTCCCTACTAACAGGCGGTGTGGCGCCGCCAGGTTACATACGTTTCAATAATAAACCCAAACGCCCTCGCGCTCGGGTTTATTGCGTTGATATATAAGTTATCGGTGCCTAAATACTCATGTCCTTTGGCTTGTAAGACGAAATAGCGCGGGAATATACACCAAAGAAGAAATCCCGAGCGCGACAAGCAATACGACTCGAATGCCCGCAGCGCTGCTCAACACAGCGTTGAGCAGATAGAAAAGAACAGCACCCACCGCCACCATCTGGCTTTGAACCGAAATCAATGAACAGCGCATCGAAGAATCAGCAGCATTTTGAAAAATTGAGTATTTAATTGGAGCAAATAAAGAGTAAGCGACCGTCTGCAACACATAGAACACGGGCAGCAAACAGACCGGAGTAAAGGGAATCAAAAACAGAGCAGTCAGGGAAAGGCGCACAATGCCGCAAATACACGCAAAACGGCCCTTGTCGACACGAGCAATCACACTAGGCACAATAAACCCTATGGAGGCGGAGGCAAGGAGCTGAACCGCAATGGTCACGCCCGAAGCGACAGCATTCATTCCGCGACCCGCAAGCAGCAGTGAGAAAAAGTCTTCCAGGGCGACAAAAGCAAATGCCTGAGAACAGTCCATGATGTACGCCGAACGAAGAATACCATTACACGCAATAGCGGCACCGATCATCTTCGGGCTAATTCCACGTTCAGGTGTCGCCGCAGCGCCCTCTCTTCGCATCTCAGGAATGCAGACAACAACAACCAACGTCAACACCATAGCGATGATATCTGCCGAAAGACCAATGAGATATGCACCGACAGACGAAATGAAACCGCCCACACAAGCGGAGAGGGCATAAGACGCATAGAAAACAAATCGCTCAACGACATTAAGTCTTACGAGCTGGTCCTGAGAGACGCTGTCAATGTAAATCGCTTCTATGGATCCGCTCACACATGCAACGGCAAAACCCTTGAGAGCGAACGCACCGATTAAAAGCAGAGGAGAACGGACAAGGAGTAGGGCGGCTAGTATCCAAGCATTCCCACGACGCCAACGAGACCACTCGTCTTTCGTCCAAGCCTATCAGCAATATAGCCAGTGGGAACTTCAAGGATGAACTTGCTCACTTGATATGCAATCATCATGCTAGAAATCGCCACCATCGAGAATCCGACGAATTCAAGGTAAACCGTCAGAAAATACAAAATGGTGCTGAAGTTCGACAGAAAAACGAACGTCATATAAAGCAAAACCGTACGGTTTTTCATGCTCCGCCCTCCAAGAGTCAGCAATCTAAATCGGAATCTTGGAAAAGCATGAGGGCAAAGCTGTCAGCTATGTGTTGCAAGGCGTCAACATTCACTTGACGACACGAGGCCAAATGGCCTCACGAAGCAAGATGACGCAATAGGTGAAGAAATACCGTCTGGTGTCGATCGGTCCAGGCATTTTGTCGATAGCAAAAGTAGATGGGCAAGGCTACGTCATGCGAGCCTTCAATAGAGCACTCGCTCACTTCCAATCCATCTGATGCGAGAGAAGAGCCAGAAAAACTCAATATCAATCCCCCGGCTTGAAGAAACTCGGCCTGCGCCCTGCTTCCGTATTCGACATCGCGAAAGCGGAAATTAACCAGCTGAGCTTCGGGACATTGATTGATTGCATTGAGACAGGGTGACAAATTGATGGGAACAGCAAGCCTGCCGCCCAGTAACTCACGAATGGTCATAGCGTCAACAGATTGATGACCAGCTGGGCATGAAAGAACCCTGAGCTCCTTTTCACCCATATATTTTGAAGAAAGGACGCTGTCCCGTGGTTCCTCAAACGAGATAGCCGCGTCCGAAATTCCAAGTATAAGTGATTCAAAGCATGTTGCCGTTGGCTGATGCCACACATCAAGATGAATCTGAGGGTGCGAGCTTTCAAACGAGTCGTACCAGTTTTCGGAAAAAAGGAGCCCCCGCCCGTGAAGACAGGGGGCGTAAAGACGGAAATGGCCGTCGGGCGAAACGCCGCCGTTCCCCGATTGAGCGTACTTTTTGAGATCGTCGACTTGCGCCAGGATCACGCGTGCACGACGCGCAAATTCTCTGCCCGCCGGAGACAAAACAGCCTCCCCCGCGATCGGTCGAACAAAACAATCTGATACTCAGATTCCAACTTTTTTATTGCCGACGAAACGGCCTGCGGACTCACGTGAACGGCGCGAGCTGCTTTGCGCACGCCGCCATAGTTCGCTACAGCTTGAAGGTATTCGAGTTGAGAAAGCTGCATAGATTACTCCAAAGGCAGCCAAGTCGACGGCCTACGCGCCCTCAGATGAGGTTCTCGCCCAGGTTCTTGCCACCGAGAACGTGCATGTGGAAGTGCATGACGGTCTGGCCGGCGTTGACGCCCTTGTTGGAGATGACGCGGAAACCGTCCTCCAAGCCCTTGGCCTTAGCGACCTCCTGGATGGCGTGAGCCACGGCGCCCATGGTCTCGGCAGGTACGTTGTCGGCAATGTCACTGTAGTGCTTCTTGGGGATCACGAGCGTATGGACCGGCGCCTGGGGATTGAGGTCGTCGAAGGCGATGACCTGGTCGTCCTCATAGACAACGGTCGAGGGGATCTCGTGGTTGGCAATTTTGCAGAAGATGCAATCGCACATAGTTGGTTCCTTTCTCACAGACCAAGGTAATTATATTTGGTCGGGATGGCTAGAACGAGAGGTTGTCGTCGGTGTTGGCGGCTTCGCCGTCGGCGAGCACGTCGTTGCCGTCGACGTCCTTAAGGAGCACCGAGACCTTCTGCTCGGCATCAGTCAGGCGGGTACGCAGGCTCTTAAGAAGCTCGACGCCGCGGGTGTAGCTCTCGAGCGATTCCTCGAGCTCCATGTCGCCCGACTCCAGGCTGCGGATAATGAGCTCCAGCTCCTGCGAGGCCTGCTTGTACGTAAGCTGCTCGACCGGGGTCTTCTCTGCCATATCTGTTTCCTTTCCTAAAGGTCTATCACAATGAAACGCGGTCTACTCAACCGTATCGACGGTTGCTGCCACGTTACCATCCGCCATACGCACGCGGATGGCGTCACCGGGCTTAAAAGTCTTAGCGCTCATAGCCACGCCGCCATCGCTGTATGCGATGGAGTAGCCGCGGGCAAGCACTTTGAGCGGTGACAGGGCATCGAGCGAGGCCGCTGCGCGACCCAAGTCGGACGCGGGTTTGCTCAACATCGTGCGTCCCTGTTGCTCCAGACGGGAACTCGCGAGCGTGAGCGCATGGCGCTTGCCATCGAGCCCCGAGGTGCTTGCGA
Organism: uncultured Collinsella sp.; assembly: GCA_900547025.1. GTDB lineage: Bacteria > Actinomycetota > Coriobacteriia > Coriobacteriales > Coriobacteriaceae > Collinsella. The sequence continues at coordinate 2,319 of UREZ01000053.1, read as the reverse complement.
CCAAGCGCTCGGGCAGGCGCTCATAGTTCGAACGGAACACCCCGACCGAGCGCGCAATGGCGCCCGACAGGCGGTCAGCGGTCAGGGCAAGCTCCGACTCGCGACGCTCGACCATAAACGTTGGATCGTTCAGGCACGGGCGGCACGCGGCCGCATCGAGCGCATCGCCCAAGCGCGCCGTATAGGTATCCCAGGCACGCCGACCACGCTGATCGAGCATCTCCAGATCGACCTGATCCGACCCGATCATCGAAGCCATCGCAGCACCTAGGCGCTGACGGCGCGTCTCGAGCACATCCGCCAGCTCTGTCATAGCCGGTGCCACGGATTCTGCCGCCGCCGTGGGCGTGGAAGCGCGACGGTCGCTCACCATGTCGCAGATCGAGGTATCGGGCTCATGGCCAATACCGGTCACCACAGGCACGGGACAGGCCGCCACCGCGCGAGCAAGCTCTTCGTCGTTAAAGGTCATAAGATCCTCGAAGGAACCGCCGCCACGCACGAGCAAAATGCAATCGGGCGCCGGCGTAATGGCAGCGGCGCGGCGCAAGCCTTCAATAAGCTCGGCAGGCGCACCCTCGCCTTGGACCTTGGCGCCCACGCAAACGAGCTCGACAAGTGGGTTGCGACGGCGCAGCGTACGCTTGACGTCGTCGATCACGGCGCCGGAAAGCGAGGTGACGACCGCCACGCGCGAGCAAAACACCGGAATACGACGCTTGCGGGACTCATCCATCAAGCCCTCGCGACGTAGCTTTTCGGCCAGCTGTGCCACCTGCTGACGCAGCAGGCCCTCCCCCGCCAGCGAGAACGAACGGGCGACAAAGCTCATGCGACCCGTGGGCTTATAGAGATTGAAGCTGCCCTTAAAGCTCACCTGCATACCGTCGCGCAAGTCGAAGGTGCGCTTAAGATAGGCACCCTTCCAGATGATGCAATCGACGGCAGCCGAGTCGTCCTTGATCTGGAAGTAGCAGTGGCCGCTTCGGGCATTGGGGCCACGAAAGCCGGTGACCTCGCCCAGGACGCTCAGCTGCGGAATCGCATCGAGCGCGCCAGCGGCGATCTCCACCGCCTGGCTCACGCTGAGCTCTTTGCGTTCCTGCTCGTCCGACCCGTCAAACTCGGCGGAAACGGCATTGCCGGTTAGATTCCAGCCTGCCACGCAGCCTCCTTTCGTCATCGTGCACAAGGGCTCCGGCCCTGCGCAAATTCAAGTCCCACACATAATACAGCGCCGCGGGGACACAAATCCCCGCGGCGCCTTCCAGTACAAGTTCTTATCGGTTGGAGTTTCTGTTGTAGCGAGCCATAAGGTAGAGCAGCTGAATAATCGAGGTGAGCGCCGCAGCCACATAGGTGAGCGCAGCTGCCGTCAGCACCTTCTTGGCACCGTTGACCTGCTTGGAGCTCATACCCGACTGCTCGATATACGCCACGGCGCGGCGGCTGGCATCGATCTCGACCGGCAGCGTAACCAGCTGGAACAGCACGCTAAACGAGAAGAAGATCAGCGCGAGGGTCGTGAGTCCCGCGATGTTCATAAACAAGCCCATGAGCAGCACGAGCGTCCAGGTGTTCTGGGTAAAGTTAACGACCGGCACGAGGGCGCTGCGCACCTTCATCATGGCGTAACCGCTTTGACGCTGGGCGGCATGGCCCGCCTCATGGCAGGCAACGGCAACGCTTGCGACCGAGCCACCCGAACGGTTAGCGTCCGAGAGATACAGGTTGTTATCCTGCGGGTTGTAGTGGTCGGTGAGCTCGCCGGCAACGCCCTTGATGCCCACGGCGTTGCAACCGTTGGCATCGAGCATGCGGCGAGCGACCGTAGCGCCCGTGTCGCCGTCCGATCGTACCTTGGACCACGTCTTGTACGTCGAGTTGATATAGCTCTGTGCGGCAAGACCAAGCACCGTACAGACAAGAACAACCAGCAGGTACAGCGGATCGATACCAAAGCCGTATCCATAGTAATAAGGCATGCGAATTCCTCCGAATCGAGTTACACGTTGGAGGCATTTTACCCATTCAGGCGGTTAGACTTCCCTATAGCAATTCTATTTTGCCATCTTTGACCGTCAGCCCCATGTTGCCCGAAAGCAGATCGTCCAGGCGTGAGCCCACGAGCTCAAAACGCCAGCCTTCGCGCAGAGGGCTCTGCTCGGGATGCTCAATATAGTCGGCGAGGTCATCGCGCGAGGCGATAACCGAGGTCGCCACGCCCGAGCGCTCGGCAACCAGGCGAATGAGCGCATACATCAGGTCCGTCACGCTCTCCAGCTCCGGCGAGATCTGGCGATGCCCGCGTACCATGAG
>UREZ01000052.1 GCA_900547025.1 uncultured Collinsella sp. | reverse complement strand
CGGCACCGGCGGCGACGACGCGCCCGCCGCCGCGCACGGCCATGCGGGCGGCGATCACGCCGGCCACGGCCTCGTCCGTGACGGTTGCCCCGTTCGCCCGGGCATCGACGGCGCAGCCGTCCACCGCGAGCGCCCGCGAGACGTGGATCCCGCACTGCGAGCCCGTGGCCGACAGGGCGCCGGTGCCGCGAAGCGTCAGGTTGCCCCACACCTCCATGCCGCACTGCGCGATGTCCGCATCGGGCGCATGCGACTCGGTCACCGAGTTGCGCCCGGCAAGCGTCACGACCAGGTCGCCGTCGGCGCCGATGGCGTCGCCCGCGTAGCCGTCAAGCTCCAGGTGGCCGGCATCGGTCCAGGCCCAGCCGGGGCCCGACACGCCCGGCTCGCAGTACGTCGCGCCCGCGATGAACAGGCTCTCCGCGCCCGCGGCATAGGAAGGCCCGCCCAGCAAAACGCATAGGCAGGCCATGGCAGCGATCGCGATGTGATGACGGCTGGCGTGGGACTCGGCGGCAAACATACCCGCTCCGATCTTCGCAGGAGCCAATAGAATGTGCACCAGAAAATGCCCTGGTAGCGACAGTTATTAGTTTAGCGAGATCGATGCGGGGGCAAAGATAAATCGCGTGGGTAATGTCGACAATTAGGTGTAAATCGTTTTGCCAGTCGGTGAAAGGAGGAATGCAGGGTTATGCGTTAAGACGCGCTATCTTTGACACTCACGTTGCATATAGCTTCTGGGAATCTACTACCCGTTCCAGTTTGCTTCACCTTCCGCTCGCATCAGAGCGCGCCAAAGCTCACTGAGTCGCTAACTCGCTGTAATTAGCGAAGACGATCCCCCCCTCTATCCTGGATAAGACATGTAAAACCGATTTTATTATTCAGACCCTGTTGTTTATATATTCGTCTGTTGCCCCATCTCGAGAAATGATTTTGCATGGGTGCCCAATCACAATCGAATGGCTTGGTACGTCGCAGTTAACATAAGTGTTCGGTGCAACGAGAACGTCGTTGCCTAAACGAACGCCACCAACAATAGTTGAGTTGACACCAAGCCAAACGCAATCGCCAAGAACAGGCGCACCTTTTCGTTTGCCGCGGTTTTCCCGACCAATTGTCACACCTTTGTGCATATTGCAGTTGCGACCGATAACGGCATTCGGGTTTACCGTAATGCCAAAAGCGTGACCCAGATACAAGCCTTCGCCAATCGAGGTGGCAGGCGCGATCTCGAGACCATATTTGCAAGCCATCCTCTTTCGAAAAAGATGCCATAAAGGATTGTGCGAATTCTGGCACTTTCGAAGTAGCCAAACAAACCTCAAAGCATGGTTTGAGAGAATAGACCCCCCCCCAAAGCGAATACGGTCACTGCTGTATACATTCGACATTGCTATCACCCAGCTAATTCCCGTAGAACTCGCGATACCACTTCGCGAATTCACGAAGACCGTCCTCGAGCGGCGTTGCGGGTTTGTAACCAAAATCGCGCTCCAAGGCGCCAGTATCCGCATAGGTTACAGGCACGTCACCAGGCTGCATAGGAACGAGCTGCTTATGCGCCTCGAAATCGTAATCGGCGGGGAGCACGCCCTCCTCAACCAGCACACGCTGCAGGGTGTCCACGAAGTCCAGCAGGTTCTCGGGATTCGAATTGCCGATGTTATACACGCGATGAGCGGCAATTGGCAAACCATCAGCACCGATCTTGACCTCAGGAGCGCCGTCCATGACCCTGCGCACGCCCTCCACAATATCGTCCACGTACGTAAAGTCGCGCTTACAATCGCCCATGTTGAAAATCTTAATCGTATCGCCACGACGCAACTTCTCGGTGAAGCCGAAGTACGCCATGTCGGGCCTTCCCATGGGCCCGTACACCGTAAAGAAGCGCAGACCCGTGGCCGGGATGGAGTAGAGCTTGGAGTAGGCCGCGGCCATGAGTTCATTGCTCTTCTTGGTGGCAGCATACAAACTCACGGGGGAGTCTACGCGGTCCTCCTCGCTGAAGGGAACCTTCTCGTTGCCGCCATAAACCGAACTCGAACTCGCGTACACCAGGTGCTTCACCGGGTGATGACGGCATCCTTCCAAAATGTTAAAGAATCCAATCAGGTTCGAGTCGATGTAAGCCCTCGGGTTCTCAATGGAATACCGCACACCCGCCTGGGCGGCCAAGTTCACCACAACGTCGAAGCCGTTCTCAGCGAACAGGCGCTCTATCAACGCGGCATCGCACAGGTCGCCGCGCACGAAGGCGAAACGCCCCGCCTTGTCCACCTCCGCCAGCATTCGCAGGCGAGCCTCCTTGATGCCAGGGTCGTAGTAGCTGTTCACGTTGTCCAGACCGATGATCGCGTCGTCGGTGGTTTCGAGCAGCCGCTTCACCAGAAACGCCCCGATGAAGCCGGCGGCGCCAGTGACGAGGACTTTTCTATCCTGCATATATACCCCACTCTTTCGTTTTAAGGAAGTCCTGAGATGGAACTCCCAACAAGTTAATTACAGACCTCAAAACGTTTTAAAGCCGCCGCCCTTGACCAGCTTCAGCAGCACCCTCCTACTCTTGGGCAAAGCAAAGCAAATCGCGAAATAGACAACGACGCACCCTACAATGTCCAACCCGACGCCAAGCCAGTTGCTAGATGCGAGTCCATACGTCACCCATGCAAATGCGCACATCATCGATGTGCAGAAAATGGGCTCCTTGAGCGACAACATAGTGCGCCCAAACGAAAGGCCAACCACGAAATATGTGACCACTTGGTTGATAGCAATCAAAAGGATTCTCAATCCCGCATCAGCCCACACGACGGCATCGAACCCTTGCATAGCCGCCACGGTCATAAGCGGCGTCATCAACACGAGGTACATCACCTGCACAAGCGTAGACACGCGCGGTTTACCAAGAGAGCGATACATCTCGCTGCTGTAGTATGAGAGCAGCACCATCGGCCCCTGCACCAGCCCATACAACCCGAACATGAGCGTCGCCTCGCCCCACTGATCGCCGAGCAACAGGGCCACCAAAGGCTCGCGGAATACGAAGATACCCGCAGACAACGGCAACAGGAACAATGCCACCATGAACTGGAAGCGTCGCAGATAAGCAACGTATTCTTCCCGATCAAACTGAAGGCGCGAAAGTGACGAGAACAAGATGGGCGTCGTAGCGTTCGTGATAATCCCGAAGCACCCGCTCACAAAGGTGACTGGCGTCTTGTAATATCCCAACTCAGCCGCACCCAGGAAATGCCCCACGATAAAGGTGCCCGCCCAAGAGGAAAGCCATATGGTGAACGACTCCAAAAGCGTCCATCCGCTGAATGAGAACATAGCCTTCAGCATGTTGAAGGAGTAGAAAAAACGCGGCTTCCACTCAGACAGCAGAGTCAGCCCCACTGCATTTACAATATTCGCCGCCAAAGTGCCAACGATAAGCGACCAGTAACCAAATCCCATAAACGCCAGTACAAGCGTCGAGCCGAAGTTAAGTAAGGTCGACGTCAGTCTCACCGGCATAAGCGACTTGAAATCGAGATTACGGTGGAACAACGCCATCTGAATGCTCGAAAACGACGTCAACGGGAGAGAGAGGCAGGCCACGGCCAAGGGAAAGCCCAGCGACGGATTGCCCACGAAGGTGGCCACCGGATCGTTGAATATGGCAATGAGACACCACAGGACCACCGATATGCCGAAGTTCGTCCAAAAGGCCACGTTAGCGTTGGCATGCAGGTCTTTTTTGTCTCGGAAGCTGTGTTGCACCAGGTACTTCTGGAACCCGGCGTCCGCGAACATGTCGGCAAAGCTCACTACCATGGTGACGGTCGCCACCATGCCAAACGCCTCTGGCGCCAGCAGCCTCGCTAAGACGAGCTGCGAGATAGGCGAGATGATTTTGGCGATAATCTCGGTTGCCAGAGACCACTTTGCCGCGCTTGCCGACCTCGCCCGGAGGTCTTTTGTGTCGGACATACTAAACCTCCATGAAGAAACGCCGGAGCGCGCTTACTGGCTGATTATCCATGCGCACGCACTGAATGCAGCTTTCGTTTGCCATCATTCCTCGTTTTCACGTTGGGGCAAAGAAACCATTTGCCCCAACGTCCTCTCCGCCTCAGCGGGGCTGAAAGGCGTAAACCCGCCCCACGGGTAGAAAGTCAGCTCGCCGACGAGAACGCGCCCCTTGCAGATGAAGAGGTCGACCCTCAAGAAAGGTACACCGTCACTCAGTTTCCTTGATAGCTCGAGCATCTCGCTGAGCTGCTCCGGGGCAGGGATCGTCTCTTCGGAACTCGCGTATCCCATCGCCAAAGGCAGCAGATTCCACTCAGTGTCGTAGAAATCGTTGTACCTCTTCTCAGAATCGTTCTTGTCCCCGTGACAATAAGAAATCAGCCGGGGTTCCCCGTCAAAGCAGAAGAAGTCGAACTCGTCGATGCCTTCCCAGTTATCGTCTTCATCACGGGCATTATCGCCCTCGCTCTCCAAGAACTCCTCGGCGAACACGACGGGCTTCACGTTCTTGTAAGGCCATTCCCTGCACCCGTAAAAATAATTCTGCTTCAAATGACCCCGAAAAAAGTCCTTGGCACTGTTGAGATCGAAGTGTCCCTTGTCAGTGCAGATGAGCACGCCGCCGCAGTCGTGGTTCGTTTTGAGTACGAACTTCTCCGGTAGCCCACTCACATCGATGTCATCAGCGGAATTCCAGGCGCCCAACGTCTTGACCACGTGCTCGGAGCCCACACGCGAGGCAATGAGGTCCTTAGCGCGGTACTTGTCGACCATGGTCGTGTACGCAGGGTTGTGATCGTTAAGCTTCAGCCACTGCATCTTCTCAGTGAAGGTCACCGGCGAGTCTATGCTAGGCCACATGCCCAACTTGGCGCGATGCATCAATCGAAGGTGCGTCCTGTCGGAAACCCATTCCGTTAGACCCTTCGACGTAAAGGCACAGTAGGCCATCCACGGGTCACTTAGGTATTTTTTAATTTTGCTTTCCATATATACAATTTCCTTAAGTCCGAGCTTAAACAAAGCGTTTTACTTTTTAATTCTCTGCGCTACACATGGAACAAGCCCTGGGCGTATGCAAACCACCAACGTAGACTTTGCTCGTATATGCCCGAAACGGTTTCGGGCACTATTTACCCCATCCAGACGAACGAATAAGACTCGATACCAAGCCCGGTATGAAGCAGATAGGCATAAAAGGCGTAGAAAAGGAACCAGACAACTAGAAAACAGCCAAGACAAAAACGGGCTTTTATTTTCCGAGCGTCCTTCACGAAGCCTCCGAAAATCACGGGGCCTAATACGGTGAAGTAATAGGCTATGCGGCCGGCGTTGGCAATCACATAAGAGGACGCCGAAGCCAAAATGCCTAAAGCGTAAAACACGAGCGGCATCCGGTTGGCTTTGAGCCGCGACGTTCCGTCGCTCTCAACAGGGGCAACATTCGCAGTTTCGCGGCTGACGAAATATGCGATCGCGAGGACGGTCGCCTGCGCAAAAACCATCAACCCGATGCTCGATTCGTTCACGGAGTAACGCGCATACCGGTCGACGAGCTTAGAGCCCGCATAAGCTGCCAGGAACAGCAGGGCAACCGATGCAAGCATCTTCGCGGCGAACTGCGATCGGCTCTTGCTTTTGTTGGAAAATAGGTAGTAGATGAGGAATAGGACCCCTATCAGGGCGGACGCGTGCAAAAGAGCGCCAACAGCCCACCAAGTGCAAAAAAGCAACGGCTTATTCTGTTCTAAAAACCTGGTTGCGTAGAAAACCAGCGAGACTGCAATCATCTGGCACGTCAGACACATAGACAGCGGGAACACCGTTGCCGTATAGACGAACATCGCAAACGAGAGCGATGCCGTTCGTCTAAAATCCCAAAGCCTGAAAGCAAAAAAGGCGTTGGTGATCAGCGACTCGACGACGAGCAAGAACGAGTAATTGTTACAGATATGGAGCACCGCACTTGTGAAGACACCGTACGGAACGCTGAACGTATGGTTCCACATCGTGGTCCCATACGCGTAGAAGTACTCGATTCCCTCTTTATAACCCAGGGTATCCTGCCCAACCGCATACGACCTCAAGCCCCCGACGGCGGTAAGAAGAACCACGGCAGCGACCAGCCCAGCCTTACTCTTGCCGTTTTCCGACATGCGCGCAAGCGCCGCTGAAAGCAAAACGACAAGAAAGTAGAAAAGCGATGTTTCGATAAAGTTCATCCGAATACCAGCCTCACGAAACCGGGAAGCTCCGAATTGATTTCATAGCCCGAGCCTTTCAAATCCCTCGCACTGGCGCTTGACCCTATGCGATCCGCGGAGAGCGCGGCGTCGGCCCATTCGTCCAGAGCGTCGCCCAGACTTTTGTAAACGACGTTCTCGCAAATGCCAACCTCCCGCGTGATGGAGTCGCTAATCACGCAAGGGAGTCCGTTTGCCTGCGCCTCGACGACGACGTTCGGCAGGCCTTCGTAGACAGAGGGGAAGATGAAGACGTCCATAGCCGAATAGAGACGGCGGACATCGCTCCTAACCCCGGCAAACACCACCCTATCGGTCAATCCGAGCTCGGCAACGCGCCTCTCAACGGCCGTGCGTGTCTCGCCTTTGCCGACGAGAATGAGGACGGCGTCTGGCCTTCTCCGGGCGATTTCAGCAAAAACATCGACAAGGAAGAGGTGGTTCTTCTGCTCACTGAACCTCCCGACGTGCCCGACGACATAGGACTCGGCAGGAACGCCCAGTTCGCGCTTAACATCGTCCCGTGTCGAAGCGTCATAGGCGTAGTCCTCGAGGTTGAGCGCGTTCTTCATGAGATGGAAACGCGGCCCCGATACCCCCGCCTTGCCGAACATGTAGACGCCCGCCTCGGTAGACGGGGCGGCGAAGTCGGTCGCCGCAACCCTGACAAGGGGCTTGAAAAGATTGTGCAGCAGGGTCTCCTTTTTGCTGTTCGAAACTGTACCCGTGTTGCTTGACCTGAATATGGTTCTGGACACGCCTCCGAATCTCATGGCGAGCAAATCAAGACAGGAAAGGCTGTGCTGAGACGACCTGACAGCACAGCAATAACCGCCGTCCCGGGCTATCTGCATGAGCCGCTTGAACGAAGCGACCGGCCCGGCCTCGGTCTTCTTGACTGTGTGCACAATTCTGCCGCCCATCGACTCGATTTCGGCGTCGTAAAAGCCCGGCACGTCGGACGACACACAGAAGTCGAGCTGATAGCGCGACTTGTCCAAAGCCCGGTAATACTTCATGAATACCGTCTCGGCCCCGCCGGTGTCCATCGAGGTCACGATATAGAGGGCCTTCTTCATTGGACGATCACCGCATCGGATTTCTCGATCAGCTTCTGCAGCGCCTTTTTAGCAATCGCCTTCCTGCGGTTGGCCGGAGATTCCTGATAGCGCTCGTATACCTCGGCCTTCACCGCGAACCTTGCGTCGCCTGAAAGATCCGCCATTGCGCGGAGCTGCGCTATATGTAGATGATGGTAGGCGGGAGAGGCGATACGCTTTTCCATGTCGTAATAAGACCAGAAGCCGGCGTCGTAGTCATCCAAATGGCAAGCCAACGTCTCCGCAGAGTGCTTGAATGGCCCGGCGAAGCGCGCATCGACCAACGATGCGTCATAGAGACCGAAAAGGCTAAACACCCAACCGTTCATGACACTGCGCCTGGGGCGTTGAGGGTACTCCTCCAGGAACAGTTCTCCCCCGTCATGCGACGACACGCCGCCATTGTCCATGTCGATAAGCATGAACTCGGCAGCTTTCAGCGCCGCAACTCTATAGCACTCGTCCCCGAAAGCCGCATGGGCCCTCAGCAGCATCGAGCACCCCTCGCCTTGGGCCATCGAGGAGACGGAGTACTTAGCGCTGCCTATCGGACCAAATGCGTCCCAAGAGCCGTCATCCCGCTGGGCGCCGATCGCCCAATCCGAGCATACCCTTAGTGCGTCGAGAAAGCGCTCAACTTCATCCGACCTGAGAATGCTCAAGTCGTAACAGCCCAAACCGTATTGGAAAATGGCGATGGGGAAATGCACCCGCGCCCCACCGGCGATGACGCTAACAGGGACACCGCCCTCGTCGAGCAGAGTACTGCCAGTGACCTTGCCGGTCAAATCGTTGTAGTACCCGGACAACTGTCCGACATTATAGGCCCTGCCCAAGCTCTGCTCTACGGCCACAGCCGTCTTGCCAGTGAGCATTTTGCTCCACCTTTTGAGCATGGTCATCTTCTGCGCAATCTGGCCCATCATTCACCTTCGTTTCTGTAATCGACTCCGAGCGAGCGCACAAGCCCCTCCACGTTGGCCTCCAAACGGAAGTCCCTCTCCCAAACGGCCCTTGCAGCGCGCCTCATAGAAGACCCTTCGGCCTTGCCCAAAAAGACGAATCGCTTTATGGCCGCGGCGACATCTTCCGGTCCACAGTCGCTAGGTAGGAGAAAACCGTTGACGCCATCGCTTACTATCTCGTGGGTTCCGCCAACGTCCGTGGCGATGACGGGAATGCCGAATCCGCAGGCCTCCATGATCGAAAGCGGCAGGCCCTCGCTTGACGAGACGTTCACGAAGACGTCGAAATGCTTCGCTGCGTACTCCCCCAAAAGCGCGTCGTTCGGCAAAGCCCCCGCGAACTTCGCGGTGGAGTGCGTCAGCAACGAGCAGGCGGCCCTCGCCTCCTCGAGCTGTGGGCCGTCGCCGTAATGGGTCCATTCGACGCGAAGCCCTTCGGCATCAAGAAGGGTGACAGCCTTAGCAAGAAGAGGCACGCGCTTAACGTCGACAATACGCGAGCACGAGACGACCCGCAACGGGCAGGTCAACGGCTCGCCGGACTTGTCTGGCATCTCCCGCGTTCCGAGATAGGAGGTCGTCACCTTGCCCTCATGGCCCGGCCAGTTCGCGTTTATGTATTCCTCCCCGTCTTTCGAGCAGGGAAGCACTCCGGAAAGCTTGGATAGGAGGTATCCCCGGAAGGGCAAATAATGCACATGGGTACGATCCGCATACAGATCGTACCCATGTGCACGCGCAACGGCGCGTGCACATGGGTACGTGCCGGTCAGCCAAGCAGCGACCAAAGCGGTGTCGTAAAGCCAAAAGCTGTATATGTGCGTGGGCTCAAAGCCAAAGCGGACCAGTTCCTCCGCAAGCACGTCCGCCTTTGCCTTCGCCCTCGCGGCAAAGTAGCCCCGAAACACGCGCTTTCCGATTCCATGAACGGATTCTGTGGCATAGGCCTCACGAACGTCCGCACCGCCCAAAAGGGGAAACGCGATCCCTTTGACTGCAAGCAAAGCCTTGTCCTTGGAGGTATTACCGCAACCCAAGGCCAGGGGCGTCACATTGCCCGGCAGCGCGCAGGTGGGCGCGTCACCCGGCTGCGCCTCGGTCCCCACGGCGAGCACCTCGTCGAAATAGGTCGAAAGAACGCCTATCTCGTTCTCGAGATAGGACTCAGCGGCGACCTCGCCGCGGTTAAAGGGGAACCTCCTCGTCAGAAGGAGCAGCCGTCTCTTTTTTTTATCAGCAGTAATCGCCACAAATACTAATCCCTCTTGAATAGGTCGCGGGTATACACCTTGCCGGCAACATCGGCCAGATCGTCGCTCCACCGGTTGGCAATGATCACGTCGCACTCGGCCTTGAACCTCTCAAGGTCATGCGTCACCTCGGAACCGAAGAATTCCGGCGCGTCCAGCGTTGGCTCGTAGACAACGACCGGCACTCCCTTGGCCTTCACGCGCTTCATAACGCCCTGGATGGAACTGGCGCGGAAATTGTCGGAGTTCGACTTCATGGTCAGGCGGTACACGCCCGCCACGGGCTTCTCCTTGCCTTCGTATACCTTGTCCCACAGCAGTTGCAGTACCTCGTCTGCAATGTAGTCCTTGCGAGTGCGGTTGGCATCGACGATGGCCTCGATAAGGTTCTGAGGCACGTCCTTATAGTTGGCCAGCAACTGCTTGGTGTCCTTGGGCAGGCAGTAGCCGCCGTAGCCGAAGGAGGGGTTGTTGTAGTGGGAGCCAATGCGGGGCTCTAGGCACACGCCATCGATGACGTCCTTGGTGTTGAGTCCCCTCATCTCGCAGTAAGTGTCCAGCTCATTGAAGTACGCCACGCGAAGTGCCAGGTAGGTGTTGGCGAACAGCTTCACGGCCTCCGCCTCGGTGGTACCAAGAACGAGCTGCGGGATGCCCGTCGTGCCATCAGGGTTGGTGCGCTCAAGCTCGGCGGGGCCGACGCCTTGGGCGAGCAGCCCAGCAAACGTCTTTGCGGCCTTCACAGCTTCCTCGTCGTCCTTGGGCGCGCCCACAACGATGCGGCTAGGGTGCAAATTATCGTAGAGCGCCTTGCTCTCTCGAAGGAACTCGGGGCTGAAGATGATGCGGCTGTCGCCAAGCGTCTCGCGAAGCGACGAAGTGTAACCCACAGGGATGGTCGACTTGATGACAATCCAGGCCGTCGGGTTCACCGAGCGGATTGCCGAAATTGCGGCTTCAACAGACGAGGTGTCGAAAAAGTTGCGGTCCGAGTCGTAGTTCGTTGGCGTGGCCACGATGGCGAAATCCGCGCCTGTATAGGCCTCGGCGACGTCCACGGTTGCATGCAGGTCGAGCTTCCTCGTGCCCGCCTTAGCCTCGGCCAGGAAGAGCTCAATCTCGTCGTCCTGGATGGGCGACTGAAAAGCGTTAATCTTCTCTACCTTCTCGGAGACGATGTCGAGCGCGCGCACCTCGTTGTGCTGCGAGAGCAGAACGGCCAACGAGAGCCCCACATAGCCGGTGCCGGCGACTGCTATCTTCATTTTTTCGGACATATCATTCAACCTTTCGTTAAGAGCAGGCACACATATGAAATAGTTAGGATTTCGCCTTGCCGAAGAACTTCAGCGCCTCAGAGACGCAGGCGGCGGGCGATGAGGCAATGGCCTTTAAGGCGTAAATCACAGCCTGGCCTGGCTGGTTGCTGCGCTTCATAGCGAAGGCGAGCACGGCGTTGTGGCGAAATTCGATGTAGCGCACATCCTTCTTGCTGAGGCGCGGGTAGTAGCCGCGCACCACCTCGTGCCTTGCGACCTCGCCGTTTACCTTGTTCTTGCCAAGCGAGAGCCTCTCGCCGGAATGGAGGTACTGCCTCACGTGCACCTCGGGCATGTAGCCCATGTGGGCGCCAGCCTCTATGCAGCGCAGCATCAGCCACCAGTCTTGGCCGGTCGCCACCTCGCCGAAACCCTCAGTGCGGTCGAACAGGTCGCGCCTGAGCATATAGATGGCCGTTGGGCTTATCGGCGTTAGGAGGTGCGCGCGCAGCAGACCCTCGGTGGAGAAGTCCTCGCAATGGTCGAGCCTGCGGTGCTCCACAAGCCGGCCACGTTCGTCATACCACGAGACATCCTGCCAGCTCATGTCGAGGGAGTTTTCCTGCATGAAGGCGACCTGGGTGGACACCTTGTCAGGCAGGAACTCGTCGTCATCGTCGAGGAACGTGAGGTACTCGCCCGTCGCCTGGCGGCAGGCGTAGTTGCGCGCCGCCCCGCCGCCGGTCTGGCCGGAGGTGTGCAGCAGCCTAAAGTGCGGAAGGCTCGCGGCATAGGGGGCGACCGCCGCGTCAGTCTCGGCGCTTTCCGGCCACTCCGGCCGATTGTCGCTCACTACAATCAGTTCGATGTTCTCCGCGCCGTAGTCCTGCGCGGCGATTGAGTCCAGGGCCACGCGAATCCTGTCAGAGCGCTTGTAGGTCGGCACCACGATCGAGACGAGGGGTTTGTCAGCACTCATGCGCTACCTCCCCGTCTTCTTCTTGCCGAACATGACGCCAAAGGTCTTGAAGAAGACCTTCCAGTCTGCCTTGAGGCTGGCACCCTTCGCGTAGGCAAGCTCGAACTCCTGGCGCAGGCCGTTCTCGAAGGTCGCGAGGTTGCGCGGGCCCGACTGCCAGGCACCGGTAATGCCCTGCGGGACGGCAAGCACCTGCACCTGTTGCTCGTGCGTAAAGTTCCCGAGCTCCTCGTAGGTGATGGCGCGAGGGCCGATGACGGAGAGCTGGCCCGCGAGCACGTTGAAGAACTGGGGCAGCTCGTCCAGGGAAGTCTTGCGCAGGACGCGGCCTAGCTTGGTGATGCGGGGATCGTTTGTGACCTTCCGCTCGCGGTGCCACTCCTCGATCTGCTCGGGGCTGAGGTACTTCTCCACGTCGTTGGCGTCGGCGACCATGGAGCGGAACTTGAGCACGCGGATGGGGCGACCGAAGCGCCCCGCGCGCTCGTGAGCGTAGATGGGTGCGCCCTTGGTATCGGCCGCAATGAACGCACAGAGCACCGCGCCAGGGATGAGCCCCACGACGCAGACGCACGCGCTGAACGCGATGTCGAAGGTGCGCTTGACGAAGCGGTAGCCAAGCGACCTCGTGTCGAGCGCGCGGGACTCTGCGGCAAACTCGGGCGAGCCTGGGAGGCTCATCGTGCCCGTGCTTGCAGCGGAGCCGGCACC
>UREZ01000051.1 GCA_900547025.1 uncultured Collinsella sp. | reverse complement strand
GGCGGTTGAAATATCTTTTTCAACCGCCCGATTGCCACAATAGATTTGAGCATCCGCCCACAAACGTCCGCGTTTTATACCCATCAAATCCTTTGCCTTTTGTCGTCTAGACTAGAAAAATCGCTCGAAATAACGCAACCGGCCTGCTCGCTTGAAGAAACCTAAGCCCGTAACGTAGATGTGCAAACTTCCGAAACGCCTTGCGCGGCATAGTGCGTATAAACTTCGTCAACCGCCTCAGAAATATCTGAGTATCGCGCCGGGTCAAAAGCATACGATGTCGCAGCTATATCCTGCACCCATTCGGAACGCGGATTAATTGAATAGCCACACAGCATCATCATACATGCATCTAGACCTGATTTCCCAAGTATCCGACGTATTGATGAGAGCATCGCGGGTCGCCCCTGCACCATCGTCGTCACCCCTATTAGCAGTATTTACCGTTTTTCTCTAAATGCGTATCGCCACCCTTAAGAATACGAAGTGTTTTATCCAGACCCGATTGTCCTCCATCTCAAACGAAGGGATAAGGAATCTCATCCGGAATCGGCAGTAACGGAGGATTCACAACGACAAGCGAAAAACATGAGTCATCTCTCAGAGGGGAGTAAAGGCTCCCCTCAAGCACCCTAGTTTCGTCATCCAAAGAGTTGATGGCAGTGTTTTTCTTACAAAGGTCGACAACAAAAGGGTTGATTTCTACAGATGTTACATCCATGCCACAGTTGGTAAGTATCAGGCCCTGTATTCTGGGGCCAGAACACAAATCGAGAGCCTTCCGTGCGCTCTGCGGTGTAAGGCGCCAATCTCAGCAAATCTGTCCCACAATACTGCGCTGAAGAACAAGACGGAACCCCTGAGCCAAACTCCCCTATACCTTATTAAGGCTAAGACAGGCAAGTTCACGCACCCGGCATATTCC
The DNA here is from genome assembly GCA_900547025.1 of uncultured Collinsella sp. Classification (GTDB taxonomy): domain Bacteria; phylum Actinomycetota; class Coriobacteriia; order Coriobacteriales; family Coriobacteriaceae; genus Collinsella. Next base: position 11,675 of record UREZ01000051.1, on the reverse strand, counting down.
AGAATAACATCCTATTGTTTTAGATGCTCTACAAGCATGAACAGCCGCGAATCGGAAAGATCTTCTAGTTTCGCCCCGACTGACCGCCAAGGGCCAAAATGGCCTCTCCATCCCCAGGCGACTGGCTCTGGCGCGCCAAGGAGTGTCCCCAAGTACCGGCAGGAAAGGAACGTCCCTAACTGCCGGCTAGAGGGCGCCGAGCAGGATGGCGTAGGTGGTGGATTCGCCGAGCTTGAGCTCGTCGCCGGGATTGAGTTGGGCGGAACGGCCGGGCTCGACCTGAATGCAGACGCGCGTGGCCCCGTTTACCACCACGGTTCCGTTGGTGGACGACAAGTCCTCGACGTGCCAGATATTTTGAGCATCGCACCAGATATGGGCATGGCGGGCCGAGACATCGTCGCCGACGTCGGTAATATCGCCCTCACCAGTGGCCAGCGCGCCAATCTCAACACCCTGCTCACTCGGCTGAATCCAGCGCGGGGCGCTCACGACAAAACTGTTTTGTACGCGCAGCAAGCCCAAGGGGTGCGCCGGGGCGGGTTCGCGTTCGCCCGCGGTCATCGACATGCCAAGCGAACGCGGCGTGGAGGTGCCTCCGCCACAGGTCGCGTGCGCGTAGTCGATGGCATAGTTCACCGAGGACCGCACATCCGCCGAACAACCGACGGCGACAAACAGCACCAGCACGGCCTCGGCGCGCTCGGCGGGCATGAGTTCCGCCGCCTGGGACAGGCGATCGAGCGCGTTGCGATAGAGATTCGTGTCCTGGTGGCACTCTTCGAGCGCGCGTACCATCGGTTCACCTGCAGGACCGCACACCATATTGATCACAGCCGTGGAGTCCATGGGATTGCGCTGGCGCAGGGCCAGTTGCGACATAATACGCGCAGCCGAGGTACCGTATTCGGCAAAGTAGCGCTGCTGAAGCGTGCCGACCGGCGCGCGAACGATAAAGCGGGAAACCCAAGAGCGATCGGCGGCTCGGCTCTGCGGGCTGCGGCCGTCGGCGAGCGGACGGGACGAAAGCACCAAGCCGCACAGCTCGATATGGCTCAGATGCGCCGCGCGCTTAAAGATGTCAAACATGGCCCCGCATGGGGTGAGCTCAACTTGAGATGCCATGACCTAGGCCTCCTTGGTCGTAGAAATAGAATCGGACGATACTTCGACAGGTCCGCCAAAAGTACGGGCAGCTGCGGCTCCACCGGCAAGCGGAGTCGCCATCTGGGCTTTTGTGCGTCGCGGTGCCGAAACGGGAAGTTCAAAGGCAAAGCCCATCGCAAGCAAAAACCACGTAAGCGTATAGGTTGCAACCAGAGCGGCAACAAGGCCGCCCATCACGGCGCGTTGGGAAAATACGCTACATGCAGCCACAACCAGCACCGGAACCTCGCAGGCAGAAAGCGCAAGCACACCCTGCAGGAACCCCGAGCGCCGATTGCGCGCAAGTGCCCCCGCGGCAACGCCGGCTATGCCTGGCAGCGCCAAAGCCAGTGCGGCAATAATACCCGGTAGCGACCCAGACCACACGAGCGATCCCAAAATCGCCGTCACGCGAGCGCCCGACGCCAGCAGCGCGGCCGAAACCACGACCACAGCCCAAACCACGCTGCAAACGACCGCCGCACCGATCATCAGCGCGCGACGAACCGCGCGGCCAGACGCATCCATGGGGCACGGCGTGAGCGGCTCGCCGCGGAGCGAACGACCGACATTTTGCGCATAGTGGTCACAAAACGCCGAGAGCGCCGCCTCGACCGCCGCCGGCTCGGGACGATCTTTTTGATGGCTGGACAGACAGGCCATCACCACGTCGAACAGCTGGGCATCGACAAACGCCAGCGCATCGCGTAGCTCTTCGGAATCCGGCTCAAGCCCTAGCTGCTGGGCCTGCTCGGCCGCGGCGAGCGCCACATCGGGCTCACGACGAAGCAGCTGAGTCAAATCACAACCGGGCGCATGGGCACCAATGGGATAGTCGGGCCGCGTGTCCATCTTGAGACGGTAGGGGCTCGCGATGTCGCGCGTCTTTTTGCGCGAACCCGAGGTGCCCGAAGTGCTCGGCGCGGCTTCGTATGGCGCGACGCCGGCAATGAGCTCGTAAACCGTGCTTGCCGCGGCATAGACGTCGATCGCCGGCGACATACGCAAAGCGCGCAGATCGGGAATATCGTCGGTGAGCATCTCGGGCGGGGCATAGGCAACCGTCGCGCGACGCAGCGTGGCATAGCGCTCGGTAAAGGATGCCTTGCCGCCGGTACCGGCCACGGCCGACGCAGGCTCAAGCGCCAGCGACGAGCCAAAGTCGATCAGGCACAGGTCAAAGGTGCCCTCGGCAAGCTGCCGGTCAAGCGGTAGACGCGCCGTGCGCACCATAATATTAGCGGGCGAGATATCGCGATGGACAAAGCCCTCACCCACCAGGCTCATACGGCAGAGCAGATCGAACAGGTCGCGACCCAGACGCGCCGCCACAAGCGGCGACAGGCGTCCGGCATCGTCCACGGCGAGTCGCGAACGCAAGCGGGCAAGCGTCTCGCCCTCGACCCATTCCATGACAATTGCAGGCACACCGTCGACCTCGCCCCAGCCATAGAGGCGGGGAAAGCCCTTAAGGCCCGAAAGGGCGCGATGGCATTCGTATTCCTCGCGAAACGCCGCCTTGAACTTGGCGACCAGCGCCTCGTGAGCGGCATCGTCGTCAAACTCATCGCGCGTCGGCAAGATGAGCTGCTTGAGTGCCACGGCCTCGCCTTGGGCGTTGACGGCACGCGTCACGCGGCCGATACCGCCACGGCGCATGGTGGCATCGTCGGCAAACAGCATCGTAAAACGACGCAGATAGGCAGGCAGTTCGTCCTGACCGAGCGCAATGGCCGGCTCAAACCCGTCGACACGCGCCAGGCGCAGGCCGACCATGGGATCGCGACCGAGCGATTGTGGTGTGGTGGATGCAAGATCGGTCATCATAGGGCAAGCGCCGCCACGTTATTGTTGAAGTTACCGAGCGCGACGTCATCATCGCCGTAATGGCCGACCCATTGACATAGGTTGGTGTAACAGCCCCACAGATTGGCATACTGCTGATACCACTTTGACCGGGGCGAGAATGTCTGACGACCGAACTCAGCTCGAATAACAAACATCTCCCCGACCAGGCTGTCGCACGGTCTGGGATCTCCCGTAGAGTTATAGGTCGAGACCACGTCATTGGCACGAGAAACATAGCCGTCGAGCATGTTGTACTTGGTCACAAGCCAACTGTGAATGCTCTCTTCCTCAGCAGCGGAAAGGCCGCCGGAGTTTGCATCGTTGTCAGTGTTGCCGCCCGTCGAGCCGCCGTTTCCAGGCCCTCCGGTAGAGGAACCCGACCCAGAGCCGCCGCCCGAACTCGATGAATCCGAGCCGGAGCCAGAAGTATCCGAGCTACCGGGCTTTCCGGACTGCTGGGCGTCCTGCTCCTTTTGCTGCTCGACCTTATTCACCGTTGCCGCCACGCTATTGTTGGACAATCGATCGATGATCTTGGTGTTGGTGAGCACGATGGTTTTGCCATTGGCAAGCGTGACTTCGTTGTCCGGGGCCTCGGCGCCGTCCGCATCGTCGGTGCCAAACACAATATGCCCGACCACACTTGCCCAAGCATATCCAGTCGTGGTGCCCAGATCGCTTTTGACCTCATGCCCCACGCGCGGTTCGCGTGCGGCATGCGCCTGCATCATGGACGGCACGGTCATGCCATAGGCAGAAACGCCAGCTATGACCAGCACCAGCGAGCACGATAGCAGCGCGTACGCCCGCGGCGCCAAGCCCAGTCGGCGTCGTATGCGCACCGCGGCGCCGCGCTTTGTCTGAGTGCCACCGGGCCGCATGCGTTCTCCTCCAACAAAAACACGCCGCTCGGGAGCGGCGCATTCATTCGAATCCATATTTGAGTGTATCAGCGAACCAAAAAGGTTGCGCAACGAATGGACAAATTAAGGATGCGAGCGGAAGCATCCATGCGATAAGCGGATACGAAGCATCTTTGTTGCACAACAAACTCACAGTCGCACGGGGAAATTATGACTACCCCGTGCGTCGCGAGGAAAACATACGGCAGGAGCAGGCTCGCCACCTAAATCGCGCGGCGGGCCTCGATGGCGCGGCCAAGCGTAAGCTCGTCGGCATACTCCAAGTCGCCGCCCACGGGAAGGCCGCTTGCCAGACGCGACACCTCGACGCCCAACGGCTTGATGGTACGGGCCAGATAGCTCGCCGTGGTCTCGCCCTCAATATTGGGGTTGGTGGCGATGATGACCTCGTGGATGTCCTCGTGGCCCAAGCGTGCCAGCAGCTCTCGAATGTGCAGCTGCTCGGGGCCAATCTTGTCCATGGGACTGATCACGCCGCCCAATACGTGGTAGAGGCCGTGGTAGCTGCCCGTGCGCTCGATCGCCTGGACATCACGCGGCTCGCCCACCACGCAAATGCGAGTGGTATCGCGCATCGGGTCCTGGCAGATGGAGCACTCGTCGGCCGTGGCGTAGTTAAAGCAGCGGCTGCAAAAGTGGACCTCCTGCTTGACCTCCAGGATGGCCTCGGCCAGGCGGCGCGCCTCCTCGGCGTCGGCCTCCAACAGGTAATAGGCGATGCGCTGGGCCGACTTGGGACCAATGCCCGGCAGACGGCCCAGCTCATCGAGCAGTTTTTGCAGACTGTGGTTGGCACTCATATATATGCGTGTCTTAGAACGGCATGCCCGGGATGTTGAGGCCGCCGGTGATGGCGCCCATCTGCTTGTTGGCGAGCTCGTTGACGCCGCGGACGGCCTCGTTGACGGCAGCCATGATCATATCCTGCAGCATATCGACGTCCTCGGGATCGAGCGCATCGGGATCGATGGTGAGGTTGACGAGCTCCATCTCGCCGTTAACGGTCACCTTGACCATGCCGCCGCCGGCAGAGGCGTCGACGGTCTGGGACTTGAGGTTCTCCTGCGCGGCGGCAAGCTGCTCCTGCATCTTGCGAGCCTGCTTCATCATCTGCTGCATGTTCATACCGGCCATGATGGCTCCTTTACGTGCGGCCGCACGCCGAGCTGCAAGGGCAGCCGGAGCACGGCGGGACTTTCAAACTCAAAAATCGTACCACGGCGCGCGGCGAGAGAGCGGGGCGGACGTGTTACCTCAGTCGATATACATGTCCTCCAATACAAACCGCACTCAAAGATTATGCAAGGTCGAATTATGCAAGGTTGCATAATATCGCACACTCAATCTAGTAGAGCCGAATCCGGCATTTCATGTGCGCCACTAAATAGCTAAATGCCGAACCGCTGCTCGAGGCGGCGCACATGGCGGCAGGGTATAATTTGATTGCCATAGATAGTAATTTGGAGGTGCCCCATGAATGCCCCCAACGCGCTCCAAAACATCCGCTCAAAACACCCCGTTGCATATGTGGTTCTCTATCTCTTTGTCGGCTGGGCATTGCTGGTTGTCATCACCCATGCCATAGCTTTTGGAGCAGAACTGCTGATAGCCAGCTCGGACCAGCCCGTCGTCAAATGGGAGACGACCGATGAGTGCACCGACGGAACCCGAACCGTCTACTACAACAGCCCGTCCCTCTATCAAGAGTTCAAGGTCAAGATAAAGGACTTCAAGATTGTCGATGCCGAGCTAGGCGTTTATTTGGCAATCGGAGCAACCATTAACGCCGAGCAAGTCGAGTACACGGACAGCCATGCGACGTATCGTATCGACCTCAGCATCCTAGGCCGACCGTCACGCACCTGTCTGCTCAAATGCGACATACGCGGCACCACACTACACATGTCCGAAATACAGATGCGCCCGGACAAGGGGTCCTCTTCTTGAGCAGTATACCCGCCTGCGCAGCTACTCCACCGGCTTGAAGATGGTGGCCTGGCCAAAGACGCTGCGGATGAGGGCCTTGGCCTCGTCCTCGGTCTGCGGGATGCTCGGGGCTGCGCCCTGATGGCCGAAGGGGCTGCCAGCACCGGGATTGGATTCCCAGGGAGCGGCGGGGACGTCGTCGTTTGCAGAGGCTGCGGGTGCCACAGCAGCGGCCTTGGTCGCGGACGCCGCACCCGGCACGTCGAACGGGGGCAGATCGTCCCCGCCGGCATCGGCAGCAAAACCACCGACCATAGCATCGTCGTAGGGCACCTGCTCGGATTCCCATGGCGCAGCCTGCGCAGGCGGCTGAGCCATGGGGACGGACGCGCGCTCGGGCGCTCGGGGCGCGGGCTCGGTCGGGAGCTTGCCCGTGGCAGGAGCACCGGCAGGGTTGTCGGAGCGCAGCCAAGGGGCCTTGGCCAGGTCGGATGACTTGGGCGCAGGCGCGGCAGCGGACTTGGGCGCGGGGATCGGAGCAGCCGGTTTGGGCGCAGCGGGTTCAGGCGCCGACGGGGTCGGTGCCGCTACCGGCGCCGCTTTTGGCTGCGTCGCGCTGGCGCTCGAGGATGCAGGGGGCACCGAGGACACGGGTTGCGGGTCCGCAGATACCGCAGCCCGTGCAGATGGAGAATGCTCCTCATGTTGAGGAGCCGGCGTGCCACCCCCATCCAGGACATAGTCGACGGTACGACGACCGAAGACCGCGCAGACCGTCGGCAGGACCACCGACTGCGTATCGGCGCGACCGAGCATCTTGATGGCAAAAGTCGAACCCGCGGGGAACGAGACCGTGAGCTTGGAGCCGTCGTCGGCCGTGGCGCGGGCGTTGAGCAAAAGCCCTGCGTAGGAGGCCTGACGAGCCTTGACGCGCTCGACGACCTCGGCCCATTTGCGCTGGAGCTCGCCGGCGTCCTCAACCGCGGGGGTCTCGGCAGCACCGGCGGCGGCAACCTGGGCGGCGTTGTTGGGCTTGGACACCGACACGGTCGATGCAGCAGGCGCGGAAGCCGGAGCCGCAACGGGCTGAGGTGCAGGCGTTACAGGTCTGGGCGCCGGCGCAGGAGCCGCGGACTTGGTCGCAGGCTGGGCAGCCGGAACAGCAGCGCCGCGGTCCCAAGGCATACCGCCCTGGCGCGCGGACGTAGCAGCGGGGGCACCGGATGCCGCCGGAGCGGCAGCACGAGCGCCCGAAATGAGCGTCGGCTGTTGGGCAGCAGCGGGTACGGATGCTGCAGGCGCGGCGGCCTGAGCAGCAGCCACGCTCGCCGGCACGGCGCCGTTGGCAATCATGGCCTCCAGGCGTGCCACGCGCTCGGCCAATGCCTCAATCGTTAAATCGGCCTCGGGACGCGCCAGACGCGTGCAGGCAATCTCGAGCACCAGGCGCACGTCGCTCGCGCCCCTCATCTCCAGTGCGGCATCGTCGAGCACCGTCAGCACGCGGGCCAGGCGGTCGGCAGGATGCTCGCCAAAGGCAGCGGCCTCGGCAGCAAGCGCCTCGGCCTGCTCGGAGCCGCCCTCAAACAGCTCGGCACGGGCACCGGCAACGCAGGCAACGTACACGTCGCGCACATGCGCCACCAGGTCGCGCGTCAGCTCCAGCAGGTCATTGCCCTCCTCGACCTGCGCACGGATCAGTCCATAGAGCTCGGCAACATCGCGATCGGCAATGGCGCGGGAAAACTCGCCCAGAATCTGGTCCGAAACCTCGCCCAAAAGCGAGCGGGCGTCGTCCGCATGCACAGAACCGTTGCCAAAGACGCTCAGCTGCTCCAGCGTGGAAAGCGCGTCGCGCATACCGCCCTTGGCATGGCGCGCCACAATGGCGAGTGCCTCGTCGTCGTAATCGAAGCCCTCCTGCTCGCACACGTAAGACAGGCGATGCTCGATATCCTCGTTGCCGATGCGGTGGAAATCGAAGCGCTGGCAGCGTGAGAGAATGGTCTCCAGAATCTTTTGCGGGTCGGTGGTGCACAGCACAAAGATCACGTGTGCCGGCGGCTCCTCAAGCGTCTTGAGCAGCGCGTTGAACGCCGCCGTCGTGAGCATGTGGACCTCGTCGATGATATAAATCTTGTACTTGCCGCGCACTGGGGCAAAGTTGACGGAGTTGATGATCTCCTCGCGCACGTTGTCCACGCCGGTACGGCTTGCGGCATCGAGCTCGTAGACATCGGGGTGGTTACCCTCGGCAATGAGCTCGCACTCCTCGCAAGTACCGTCGGGCATGCAGCCGCTTGCACCCTCGGCGCGCGCCGCCTCGGCATTGCGGCACAGCAGCGCCTTGGCCAGAATGCGCGCCATGGTGGTCTTGCCCGTGCCGCGCGGTCCGCAGAACAGGTAGGCGTGGGACAGGCGCCCCTCGGTGATGGCGTGCTCGAGCGTCGAGACGATATGCTGCTGGCCCACCACGGAGTCGAAGGTGAGCGGGCGATACTTTCGGTACAACGATTCCATGGGTGCTCCCCCGGGTATACTGAGTCTTGTTGCCGCGACGGCCATGCGGTCGCACGGCATACTGCATTCATAATAACCCGTACGGCGAGCCCGCCGCGATAGGAGTCCAAAGAGCATGGCAGACGCAGAGAGCAACCTCGTTCCCTCCGAAGCAGCCGACCAGGTCGAGGTCGCGCTCGAGAAGCAGGCCGCGGCCGATGACGGCATTCTGTACCTCAACGAGTACCAGTACGAAAACGACCTGGTCACCGACTTTGCGCGCCTAGTCGCCTCGCCCAGGCGCCGTGGCTCCCTGTACGTCGCCGCCGCGATTGCCGCGCTCATCGGCATCGGCATGTTGGTGGCCGGCGGCAGCTGGATCAAGTTCGGCGTCGTGCTGATCGTGTTCGGCGCTTTTTTGGCCTGGTGGAGCAAAAACCTGCACCACACCCTCGCCCGCGACTTTATAGACGCCGTCGAGGCCGACGAGTCCATGGGTGGCCGCTATCGCCGCGTCGCCGCCAACGAGGACGGCCTGATGGTTTGGGGCAAGAGCGGCAAGTCACAGTTCTTCCCGTTTGACAAGCTCGACCACGTGCTCGACGGCGAGCGCATCTTTGTGGCCATGTTCGCCGACCAGGGCGTGACGATCCCCAAGGACACCTTCGTCCGTGGCGATGCCGAACAGTTCGGCCCCTTCCTTAAGGCGCGCATCAACAAAAAACTCCGCATCGAGACCAAGAAGAAGAAAATGAAGGCCGAGAAGGCCGCCGCCGAGGCCAAGCAGGGCGACAAGCCCCAGGAGACCAAGGGCAAGCAGCGCAAGCAGAAGAAGAACAAGAAGAAGCGCTAGGCCGGACGCAAGGTCCAGACCCCAGACGGAGCTTAAATTGAATGTCGCCCACCTGCGCGTGCTACACTAGCAGCATCTATGCCACCGCGAATGGCTCGGCCCCGTGCCCGCCACTCGCAAACGAACTTTAAACGCACGAGGGTTGGCCATGCCGCTTTTCTCGCAACATACCGCCCGGTTCTCGCCGGACGTTCCCTTGGAGGGCACTAGCTCTCGCGAGCTGCTCAAGCGGTACCAGCCGCTCGAGACGCTTGCGACCGGCGGTTTTGGCTCCATCGAGATTTGCCGCGACACGCATCTGCGCCGTCGCGTGGCCATTAAGCGCATTCCCCTTATCAACGGCGCCGGCATGCCCGCCAGCGACATCATGGACGTGCTGCGCGAGGCGCATACCGCCGCCATGCTTCAACATCCCAATATCGTGCAGGTTATCGACTTTACGCACGACACCGCCTATGCCTACCTGGTCATGGAGTATGTCGACGGCATGTCGTTGGCCGAGTTTTTGCATCGCGTGGACGGCCACTCGCTCACCTTTGACGAGGCCGCGGCCATTGCCGACGCGCTGGGTCAGGCACTCACCTTTGCCCATGCCAACGGCGTGCTTCATCTGGACATAAAGCCCGCCAATGTGCTTATCGACCATTCGGGCAATGTAAAGCTCACCGACTTTGGCATGGCGCGGCTGTCGTCTGCCGGCGGCTTTGGCGGCTCGCGCGGCGGCACCATCGGCTACATGCCGCCCGAGCAGCTCGATATCGAGACCGGCACGGTCGACGAACGCGCTGATGTCTTTGCCCTTGCCTGTGTGATCTACGAGGGCCTGTGCGGCAGCGCTCCCTTTATGGCGGCCACGCCCGCCGACTCGCTCGGCCGCATCATCGGCGGCGCCACCTATCCCAGCGAGCTGATACCACACTTTCCCCCGGGAGCCGAGGCCGCGCTCATGAGCGCGCTCTCCCCCATGCCGCAGGACCGCCCCAACAGCATCGAGGCATTTTGCGACCAGCTCCTTGCCAGTCTGGGCAGCGTGCGCGAAGGCCGTCGCAGCCTGGAGCAAATGGTTGGCGAGCTTTCGGATGACGAGCAGGAACTCGACGATATCGAGCCGTCGCACTACGAGGACGACGCCATCGAGATCGACCCCGCACTCGGCTGGGCGGGCACGCGCTGGAGCCATGCGCGCGACTACACCATGCGCGCTATCTCGGCGCTAACGTGCGGTACCTTTAGCTTTTTGCTGATGCAAACGGCCGGGGTCGCGGCGCTTCCCGGCCTGGTCATTGCGGCCATCGCGATCGGAGCGGCGGCTGGCCTGGCCCCCCAGATTGGCTCGGCCATCTCGGCTGTGGGCTTTTTGGTACTCATGGCCAACACCACCATGCAGGCGCAGGGCATCCTGTCGATACTGCCCGTCGCGGTGATCTTTGCCGCCGCCATGTCCGGTTGGTGGATCGCTTGGGGTCGTACCGAGGCTGCCGCGAGCTCCGCGCTCACCTGTGCACTCGCGCTTGGCTGTCTGACCGGCAATACCTTCCTGGCAGCTGGGGTCGCCGCCGGCGTCGCTTCATTTTGGCTCGGCCCGGCAAGCGCCGCCGCGGCAACAGGCATGGGCGCGCTTTTTGCCCGTCTGGCCACGGTCGCGCTTTCAGCCGGAGGCGTGCTGGGGCTCGGTAACGTTGCCGCAGCGCTGGGAGATCCGCTCCTTTGGACTGCCTTTGTGCTGGTCGCGGCAACTGCCGCAGCATCGTCCGCGCTGCTCAATGCCCATGCCAAGCGTGCCGACCAGGGCTCAAACCTTGCCGCAATCGCCGCCATCGCTGTCACCGGCATCGGCTGCGCAGCGGCGTCCTGTCTTGCACACCATATGGAAATTGCCAGCCTTGCAGCCGCGGTCGTCGCCAAGGCGGCGGTTGCGGGAACCCTATCCTCTATAATCGTTGGGATATGCCTATATTTGCTCGGATACCAAAGAACCTATACGGAGAGTGATCTTTCGTGAACTTCCTGAACATCTTCGAGGACCACGTGGCCGGCATCTTCGGTGCCACCCGTGCCCCGTTCTCCTTTAAGAAGCTTGCTAAGCAGGCCGCTCGCGACATGGAGGATCAGACTCTGGTGATTAACGGCGTCAACACGGCGCCGGCACTCTATACCATCCTTATCGCCGCCGACGACGATCCCATGCTCGCCCCGTTCTACCCCGAGCTTTCGCGCGAGGTCCGCGAGTTTGTGAAGGCGCAGGCCGAAAAGCGCCGCTATGTCTTTGTCGGCGAGCCCCTCGTGCGCTTTATGATCGATCCGCAGCTGCGCGCCGGCAAGTTCTCGGTCTTTGCCGAGAACGTCGATGCCCCCACGCTCGGCCGCCTGTACGAAGAAGAGCGCGCCTATCAAAACGGCCTGGGCCAGAACAACTCCGCGGCAAGCCGTGCCGCCAGCGCCCCGCGCGCCGGCCAGCAGCAGTTTGCTGCCCCGCAGCA
>UREZ01000050.1 GCA_900547025.1 uncultured Collinsella sp. | reverse complement strand
ATCGCCGACGCCCGCCGGTGCCTTGCTGGCATCCTCGATACGCCGGCCGACGAGGAATCGCCCGCCATCCACGCCACGCATATCCTGTTCGCCTCGGCCGCGAGCGTCCTGCTGCACTTGCCTTCCCCGTATTCTGCCGAAGAGTTTTATCCACTTGCGGCGCATCTACCCGAAGGCCTGCGCCTGTTCGCCAGCTACGTGATGGCGCATGCCCTGTACCTGCGCGGCGAATACGGACGCAGCCTGGGCATGGCGGAAAATGCCCTGATCATGAAACAGGGAAGTTATCCCATCTCGGAGCTATTCCTGCACTTGTCGGCTTCTATGGCATGCATGAGCCTCAAGGACATCGACGCCGCAAAATCGCACTTCGGAGCTGCTTGGAACATTGCGCGCCCCGACGGCCTTATCGAGCTCATTGGCGAGCACCACGGCCTTTTGCAGGGGCTCATCGAGGCATGCCTAAAATCGCAATACCCTGACGATTTCGCACGCATCATCGAGATTACGTATCGATTCAGCTACGGCTGGCGGCGCATCCACAACCCCGATTCGGGCGAGGACGTGGCCGACGATCTAACGACCACGGAATTCACCATGGCCATGCTCGCCTGTCGTGGGTGGACCAACGCCGAAATCGCACGCCATATGGGAGTATCGCCGGGCACCGTCAAAAACCGCCTATCAGGAGTGTATGCCAAGCTTGGTATCGGAACTCGCGCCGAGCTGGTTGCCCACATGTTGCGCTAGCGGCAGACTGCCCGTCGTATCGAAAGCGCTCCGGGGTCCTGGCGCTTTCGCACGCTCAAATTGGACATTTTGGCCATCGAACGGCACTACCGCCACGTAGCGCCTTCTCGCAAAATTGGATTATTTCCACCGATACCTGCGGGATGGGAGCCAAAGATGCTTGATCGCCGTTCGCTACTTGTTGCCGGAGCGTCCTCGCTGGCGAGCATTATGTTGCCGCGCGTGCCGGGAAGCGCAAACGCCTTCATATTGCCGTTCGCGCCCACCGAAGCCTATGCCGACGAAAAAGACCCCTTCAGGGTGCTCGTTCTCTCGCGCACCATGTTTGGTGTGGTCGTGGTCGACGTCGCCAACAAGAATACGCCCATCACGGGTGCCCAGGTCACGCTCACATCGCGCTATGCCGCAGGCAAGCAGCTCACCGCCACGACCGATGACGAAGGCACGGCCATCTTTGAGATCGCCCCGCTTTCGGAAGGCTACGTGGACGAGGCAACGCTTCTCGACGCGTACGACTTTAACGGCGGCATCTCCATTAGCATGGCAGGCTACCGCGATGTCGAGATTCCCCTCGCGCGTATCCAGGGTGGCACCGCCATAACCGCGCCCACGCGTCCGCTTTCCGATGGCGAGCCGTACTTCCGCCAGCTCACATTCGACGAATGGGACATCCAGTACGCCGACGCTACGTTCATGGCATTGCCGAAGGACGACGCCGGAAACGACCAACCCGACACGCACGCCTTTACCGTGCAGGCACATCTGCCACAGGGTGGACAGGCAACGCTGCACATCAACAAGGTAATGCCCGCCACGGGCAGCTCGCCCGAAACCGTCACACAGATTGGCCAAGTCAAGGCCAGCGCATCGGGCGCGGATAATCTGGCGACGTTCACGCTCGAAGACACGTTTCTCGACGCGGCATCGGGCCTTCTGGAAGAAGGATGCAAGCTGCGCTTTGTCCTCGACTATCAGGGCAAAACCTACACGCTCTCATCCCCTATGGCCGTTGTCACCGCGCCGGCCGCAAAGGCGGAGTCGGGCTCGACCACCATCATTCCCACCACCATGGACCAAGAGATCACTCCGTTTGATTTCCCCGCGGCGTTTCCCGGCATCGGCGGCAACAAGTTCACCTGCTGGATGCCCTCGTTCCCCATTCTGTTCGATTTCTCTTTTGCCGGGTACGTGCTGTTTGGCGGAGGATACAAACCGGTCGGCTACATGAACGATTCGGGCAATCCGGATCCGGAGTACTGGAAGAAGTCACCGCGCGAGTCGGGCGCCAAGCAGGCAAACCGCTACCTCGACGAGATGGAGGGGAAGTGGAATCAGTACAAAAGGATGAGTGCCGGTTCGGGCACCGATCCAAGAAACACCAAGCTACTTCGCCACCATTGCACGCCGCTGTTCACGATGGATATCGCCACGCAGCTGTACGGCTCGCTTGCCTACGATTGGGTGGGCAAAACCTGGGGTGACAACAACGACCCCGCATACGGCAATATTAAGGCCCTCTTCCAGGTAAGAACCGACCTCAATTGGACCGAGCAGTTTACCCTAGGACCGGTGCCGTTTTTCCTAAACGTCAACCCCTGGGTGCTGGCAAAGCTGGCGCTCGCCGTGGGTGCCCACACGCACGGCAGCGGCGCGGCGTTTTTTAAAAACATTTCGCTCGACTATTCAAACACCTCGGGCTCGTTCACCATCCAGATCGGGCTTGCCGTCACCTTTGGCGCCGGCGTTGCAGGCGTCGCTTCGTCTGCCGTGCGCGGCGCCGCATCCCTCACGCTGTTCATTGGGTACGAGAAGGCAGATGGACACCAGCTTCCGCGACTGCGCGTAGGTGCAGACGTCGATGTCGATGTGATACTCCAGTTCGTAATGTTCAAGTGGACCACCAAGGCTTGGTCGGGGTCGTGGCCCACACTCCTCGATTCGTGGAATATGTCGGTGAACAATGGCAACCAGTATGTGCTCCAGCGCTCTGAACTCGCATTGGGCGGAGATACGCCTTACACGCTGGATGCCTGCTTCGGCACGCCCGGCGACATCAAGGCGGGCGGCGTGCCTCAATTTATCGCATCGGCCACCATCGTCACCAACGCCGAGCTGCTCGCATGCGCCGAGGTTAAGGCCGCTGTCGTAAACGTCGCGCCCGTCGTGCGCGATTGGGATCAAGCGGTCACGCGCATTGAGCTCGAGGCGGATGCAGAAAGCGACGACACGGGACAGGTCGAGCATTTCGTCCACGCACTGATAGAGAACGACGAAAACGCCGCGCCGATGTATGCGTACACCCATATCAGGCAGGCGAAGGACGCCGTTGCGGACCCCAACGCCAATTCAGCCGGTGTATCGGAGGACGAGCGTGGCGGCATCAAGCCCTCGAGCGACAACGTGCTGTTTTCCGGCGTGCTCAGCGAAGCCCACATGAAGCTAACGATGATTGCCGGCGTGGAGTGCCTATTCCGTATCGCCTCGGTGCGCTACGGCGACAATGGCCGCTCGCGCCTGGTGGTGCACACAAAGGCAAACGGCACGTGGTCCGCTCCCACGCCCGTGGACTTTCCCCTTGGGTTTGGCGAGAACGACGTGGAGCGCGACGACATATACGATTACGACTTCGACGTAGTGGAATATACGGACGGAAGAGGAAACCAAGACGCCTACGTGCTGCTGGTCTCCGGCGAGCGCCGCGACGGCGACAACACCCCTTTCGAAGCGGCGAGCACATCCGGCATACTGTCCGTTGTGCGCCTGCGCATAAGCAACGGCGGAGTTCGCGTGGTGTCGCATACGTCATGGCGCAGCATCTCGCGCGGCCGCCTGCAAGAGGATGACTACCATTGCCTGCAGTGCCCGCGTATCACGGTGGGCAAGACGCTGGTCGACGGCCGCCTGTCGGGCGCCTATCTCCATCGCCGCGGAGCCACCGCAGAAAAGGCGCTGGGCAATGAGGCCGAGGTTGCGCTGGAATGCTTTACCCTGTGGTCGGATGATTTGGGCGACAGTCTCACGTTCCGTCAGGTCCTCCGCTTTCCGCAGGCACCGTCGAGCATCGAGCTCGGCGCGCCCGAGATTATCAACGGCAAAATGGTGGTGCCCGTTGCATACGAGACTGCAGGCGGTTGTGGCTGTGCATCGTACGCCGTGATCGGCCAGTCCATTGCGGGCTGGGGCGTTATGTCGCCAGATGCCACAGTACCCCACGCGGTGCCGTGGCCGCAGCACACGGGCTTTTTGGCTACCGTCAACGAGCAACTGCAGCATATTACTTGGACGCGAGGCGCATCGGCATTTGCAACGCAGCCCGTGGGTGCCGCAGGCTGTGGCCCGGCATCGTTTAGCGTAAGCAACAACGGCAGGTGCGTGCTCTATGTAGAGAACACCGATGGCAAGGTAGGACAAACCTACGACGAAGAAGGCAACCCGGTAGCAGTGATGGGCAAGCACTTCCGCATCTTCGCCAGCACCTTGGCAGGCGATCTGTTTACGGAGCCATTCGTGATGTGCGAGCTGGACCATCCCGTCGATCAGATAACGACATTTTTAACGTCGGGGAGCATGCTCTCCGCGCTCGCCACGCACATTGTGAGCGCGGAGAAGAGCGAGGCAGAACTACACGGCATCGAAGTGCCCTTGGTGGCGTGCGCCACTCCGACGGGCGCAGTCGCTACCTCGGGCGCGGTGGTGCCCGGAGCAGCAGGCGAATCCTTCATGGTCACGGTGCGAAACGACGGCAACACCTTGCTGACCGCCGGCACAATCGATCTGTACCGAGAGGGCTCCAGCCAGCCGTTCTCCAGCGCATCCATCGGGTTCGGAGCGAACACACGCATGGCATCGATCTACGATCCAGAGCTTGCCGAGGACGCTTCGGCCAACGACATGGCACACGTGAAGTACGCGCTCGAGACGCTGGGCACACCTTTTGCAACGCACCCGCTGGTAGCCGACAGTGGCAACGCCGTGCTGGCACCGGGTTGCACGGCGCAGTTCCGCATGAGCTTCGCTATCCCCAAGAGTTGGAGCGACGAAGTGGGCAAACGCGTAACGCTATATGCGAAGGCGCGTAATCTGGTGGCGCTCGATCCCGTAACGCTCGAGGAAATTCGACCGGGCGCAAACTCGGCGCTGGGTACCGTGCTGCACGAGCTTCATGTGCCCGACGCGGCATGCGAACGCTCAGAAGTTCAGGTCGGCGTATGCGACAACGCGGATACGACGGAACTTCACGACGCCCCGATGACGGTCGACGGCGATGGCGGCACGAGTGGCGGCGGTACCGACGAGGGCGGCGGCTCCGGCGGAAGCAGCTCCGGCAGTGGCAAGGACCACGGCAATAGCAAGCGCTCCGGAAAAGCGGGCGCGCTTGCGGGCACGGGCGATGTCAACGCTCCCCTTACGGCAGCCGCTGCAGCACTCGCCGCGGCAGGCCTCGTCGCCTACAGCGCCCGCCGCACGGCGCTCGAAAAAGACACCGCCAAGGAGGTCAATTCGGATAGGCCTCGCTAGCTCCTAGTTACTTTTGTGAGAGACGCCGACTCGGCTCATCGAACATCAAATGGGCTGGTTCTGGATACCCAGAGCCAGCCCATTTCGCATTAGATATCGTCAGTGGAGTCGAATTCTGCCTCGAGCTTGGCACGGCGTCTTTTCGCCGTGAAAAACGTTGCGCACAGGCCAGCAAACGTGGCCGCGAAAATCGTCGCACCGCAGAACACGCCCGTGGCCAGGTTCGCCAACCAAAAGACGCTTTCGAGCGGTACGACCTGCGCCTCAGCGATACAGCGCATTGCGGCAATAACAAGCGCGAACGCGGTGCCGCTAAGACCGCTGAGAAGCAGGAAATATCCAACAGGAAGATGCTCGGTTTGCCCAAAACGATTGGTATCGACATAGCCCTTCCGCGTTTGCAGTCCTGCGCAAATCAACATCACGAGAACGAGCCACAAATACATGGCCGCCTCGAACGGCGTTGCAAAGCCATGCGGCATTTCACTGGCGTCGCTGTGAACCCACGCAACCTGTCGAGCTATAAACTGGTAGAAAAAGATCATCAACATGCCAAACGAAAGCAGCACGAAACCAACCTTGTAGATCTTCGCGTTCTCAGCCTCCAGGCGCTCATCCTTTGGGCCGGCATATTCACGCCACTTTTGCACGAGTTTTAAATCTTCAAATTTCATAGCGAACTCCTAAAGAGCGTCAGGGTCGACGTCGCTCTCGTCTTCCCAAAACAAGTCGTTCAACGTAACGCGTAGCGCTTTACAGATTGCCACGCACAAATTGAGCGTGGGGTTGTAGCCGCCCGCCTCGATCAGGCCGATGGTCTGGCGCGTAACGCCCACGGCCTCGGCCAAGTCAGCTTGCGAAAGGCCAACCGCCGCGCGCGCCGCCTTCATGCGTAGGTTCTTTTTGCCCGGCATGGAGTTCCTTTCGTGATAATGGACAGATATCCGTTGCAACATGGCAGAAATATATTGCATCTATCAGAAGATGTCAACTATATCTGTCATTATGGAAACCATGTTCGTCATCGCCATGCGGACATTACAACTTCGGTTCACTATTCAAACTTACTCGGACAGAACCGACTCGGTTTTGTCCGAGTAAACTCGAGCATAAACTGATTCATGCGATACAATTAACTCGGACAAAACCGAGTCGGAAGGAACCGAGTAAGTGGAATTCATTGGCAGGGAGCGTGAACTCGCCCGTATTAAGAAAACGCTCAAAGCACCTGAGCAGCGCAATGTTCTCATTTACGGCAGGCGTCGCGTCGGAAAAAGTGAGCTCATCAAGCAGGCGCTAACCGATTTGTCGGACGTCGCAACGGTCTATTACGAGTGCCGCCAAACCTCCGAGGCAGACAACCTCGAGAGTCTGTCCGCCCTTGTTGCTGAAACGCTGAGCTTTCCTCCGCTCGCCTTCACAGGCATCCGCGAGCTCATCGAATTTCTGTTTGCCCAAGCCAAAGACAAGAACATTACCCTCGTTCTCGACGAATACCCCTACTTGAGAGATGCGGTTAAGGGCTTAGACAGCATTCTTCAGACCTCAATCGACGCTCACAGGGAAGACTCACGTTTAAACATTGTCCTGTGCGGCTCCTACGTTGAGATTATGAAATCCCTCATCGAGCATGAAAGCCCCCTCTACGGGCGAATTGATCTCGCGCTTGAGCTTAAGCCCATGGATTACTTTGACGCTGCGAAGTTCTATCCCGCGTTCTCGCCCGAGGACAAGGTGCGGCTCTATAGCGTTTTTGGCGGCATCCCCTTTTACAATCGCCTCATCGATCAATCCCAAAGCGTACGCGACAACATCATCGAGCTCGTCACGGAACCTGGCGCCCGCTTAGAAAGCGAGGTGCCGTCCTATCTCAACGCCGAGATCTCGAAGATGACCAACGCCAACGAAGTTTTCGGGGCTCTCGCACAAGGTTACTCCCGTTGGGGGGACGTGCTGGCACAGTCGCACGTCTCGAGCGGTCCGGCCATGGCAGACGTGCTCGACAAGCTCATGTCACTCGAAATCGTCCAAAAGCGTGCACCCATCAACGACCCTACGAACAAGCGTAAGTCCGGCTACTTTGTAGTGGATCCGCTTTCGCTCTTTTACTATCGCTATGTTTTCCGCAATGCCTCGGCGCGTCAGCTGCTCGACCCGGAAGTCTTCTATGATCGTCACGTCTCCCAAGACTTCGAGGAAAACTACGTTCCTCATATGTTCGAGGAGGTCTGCCGTCAATACCTCGTGCGGCAGAACAGGACCGGCAAGATCGAACCGGCTTTCGACGCCATAGGCAAGTACTGGTACGACGATCCCGCAAACAAGACGAGCGGCGAGTTCGATGTGGTAACGCAAGACCCCGAGGGTTACGCATTCTACGAAGCAAAGTTCCGCAAATCCCCCGTCACGCAAAAAATGGTCGACGAGGAAATCATCCAAGTCGAGGCAACGGGGCTCAAGTGCCATCGCTATGGATTCTTCTCCCGTTCGGGCTTCGAAGCTGGCGAAAGCGATCGAACCGTCTTCATCGACCTACCGCAGATGTTTGGATAGGACAGGCCCCTCCCGCATTCCAAGCATTCATTATCTAATCGAACGATTGTTCGATGGATTTCGTGTTGGTTGGAATCGCCCACGGGCTGGGCTATGCTACCTTGACTATCTATATGACTTAAACGCAGCAAAGGAGCACCGAGAGAGCGAGTATGGCAAAAAACACCGCAAACTATGGTAACGACAGTATCCGCCAGCTCAAGGACGAGGAGCGCGTACGCCTGCGCCCCGCCGTCATCTTTGGCTCGGACGGACTCGATGGCTGCGCGCATGCCGCCTTCGAGATCCTGTCCAACGCCGTTGACGAGGCACGCCAGGGCTACGGCAAGCTCATCACCCTTACCGCCTTTCGCGATGGCTCTATCCAGGTAGAGGACAATGGCCGTGGCTGCCCGCTCGACTGGAACCCTTCCGAGAAGCGCTTTAACTGGGAGCTCGTCTTTTGCGAACTCTACGCCGGCGGCAAGTATAACAACAACCAGGGCGGCGACTACGACTTCTCGCTCGGTACCAACGGCCTGGGCTCCTGCGCGACTCAGTACGCTTCCGAGTACATGGACGTCACCGTCTGGCGTGACGGCAACAAGTACTCCCTGCACTTTAAGAAGGGCAAGGTCGTCGGCGCCAAAAAGAAGGCACTCGAGATTGAGCCCAGCGACGAGGAACGCACCGGCACCACCATCAAGTGGCGTCCCGATCTTGAGGTCTTTACCTCCATCAGCATCCCCCACGAGTGGTATCGCGAGACCATGCGCCGCCAGGCCGTGGTCAACGCCAACGTGACCTTCCGCCTGCGTATTGAGGGTGACGATGGCGAGTTTTCCGAAGAGGACTTTTGCTATCCCAAGGGCATCGAGGACTATGTGCTCGAGAAGGTCGGTACCGACTACCTTACCGAGCCTTTCTTTATCGAGGCCGACCGTCGCGGTCGCGACCGCGAGGACCTGCCCGACTACAACGTCAAGATTACCGCGTGCATGTGCTTCTCGCGCACCTTCATGATGCAGGAGTACTACCACAACTCATCGTGGCTCGAGAACGGCGGTTCGCCCGAGAAGGCCGCCCGCAGCGCTCTGACCAGCGCCATCGATGCCTACATCAAGCAACAGGGCAAGTACAACAAAAACGAGAGCGGCATTAAGTGGCAAGACGTCCAGGACTGCCTAGTGCTGGTGACCAACTGCTTCTCCACCCAGACGTCCTATGAAAACCAGACCAAGAAGGCCATCAACAACCGCTTTATCCAGCAGGCCATGACGGCCTTCTTTAAGGAGCGCCTCTCGACTTACCTGATCGAGAACAAAGACGCTGCCAACAAGATCATGGAGCAGGTGCTCATCAACAAGCGTTCGCGCGAGAACGCCGAGAAGACGCGTCAGAGCATCAAGACCAACCTGCAGCAGAAGACCGACATGGCCAACCGCGTGCAGAAGTTCATCGACTGCCGCTCCAAGGACAAGAGCCGCCGCGAGATCTACATCGTAGAGGGCGACTCGGCAGCAGGCGCCATTCGCACCTCGCGCGATGCCGAGTTCCAGGGCGTTATGCCTGTCCGCGGTAAGATCCTCAACTGCCTGAAAGAGGACTACCCGCGCATCTTTAAGTCCGACATCATCATGGATCTCATGCGCGTGCTGGGCTGCGGCGTGGAGATCAAGGACAAGCGCATCAAGAACCTTGGCGCCTTCGACCTGGACAACCTCAACTGGAACAAGGTCATCATCTGTACGGACGCCGACGTCGACGGTTATCACATCCGCACGCTCGTACTCACCATGCTCTACCGCCTGGTGCCCACGCTTATCGACGAGGGCTACGTGTATATCGCCGAGTCGCCGCTCTACGAGATCAACTGCAAAGAGAAGACCTACTTTGCCTACACCGAGCTCGAGAAGAACGGCATCCTTAAGGAGATCGGCGACCAAAAGTGCTCGATCAACCGCTCCAAGGGTCTTGGTGAGAACGACCCGGACATGATGTGGCTCACCACCATGAACCCCGAGACGCGTCGCCTGATCAAGGTTGAGCCCGAGGACGTCACCAAGATGGAAACCATGTTCAACCTGTTGCTGGGCAACGACGAGGCGGGCCGCAAGC
This sequence comes from uncultured Collinsella sp., assembly GCA_900547025.1. GTDB lineage: Bacteria > Actinomycetota > Coriobacteriia > Coriobacteriales > Coriobacteriaceae > Collinsella. Next base: position 3,283 of record UREZ01000050.1, on the reverse strand, counting down.
GCCATATCTCCGAGCACGGCAAGGAATACCTGGACCAGCTGGACCTGCAATAGCAGTAAATCGATAACGACGGCCCATAAGAAGTTCAAGAGGAAATCGTGGCAAAGAAGAAGACGAAGAACCAGCCAAAGAAAAAGCAGGTCAACGCCGAGAACGTCATCGGCCTGCACTCCGAGGTCACCGACCAGCCGATCACGCAGACGCTCGAGGTCAACTACATGCCCTACGCCATGAGCGTCAACGTCTCGCGTGCGTTCCCCGAGATTGACGGCTTTAAGCCCTCGCACCGCAAGCTGCTCTACACCATGTACAAGATGGGCCTGCTCAAGGGCGAGCGCCAGAAGAGCGCCAACATCGTGGGCCAGACCATGAAGCTCAACCCGCACGGCGACGCCGCGATCTACGAGACGATGGTGCGCCTGGCCACCGGTAACGAGGCGCTGCTCGCGCCGTTCGTTGAGTCGAAGGGCAACTTTGGCAAGTACTATTCGGGCGACCTGAGCTACGCCGCCTCGCGTTATACCGAGGCCAAGCTCTCCCCCATCAGCGCCGAGATCTTCAAGGACATCGACAAGGATCCGGTCGACTTCGTCGACAGCTACGACGGCGCCATGAAGGAGCCGCGCCTGCTGCCCACCACGTTCCCCAACATCCTTGTCTCGGCCAATAAGGGCATCGGCGTCGCCATGGCGTCCGACATCTGCGGTTTCAACCTCAACGAGGTCTGTACTGCCACGATGCATTACCTCAAGGATCCCGACTGCGATCTGCTCGAGTACATGCCCATGCCCGACTTCTCAACCGGCGGCGAGATCATCTACCGCCGCGAGGAGATGGAAAAGATTATCGAGACCGGCCTTGGTAGCTTCCAGATCCGCTCCCGCTGGCGCTGGATTCCCGAAGAGCGCATTATCGAGGTCTACGAGATTCCCTACACCACCAAGACCGATGTCATCATCGAGCGCATCGTCAAGCTCTCCAAGGAAGGCAAGGTCAAGGAGATCGCCGATATCCGCGACGAGACCGACCTTTCGGGCCTGCGCATCGCCATCGACCTTAAGCGCGGCGTCGACCCCGACAAGCTCATGGCCAAGCTCTATCGCTCGACCACGCTGCAGGATTCGTTCTCGTGCAACTTCAACGTGCTCGTCGACGGCTATCCCCGTGTTATGGGCGTGCGCCAGATTCTGCACGAGTGGGTCAAATGGCGAATTGAGTCCACGCGTCGCCGCATTAACTTTGACCTGGGCAAAAAGTCCGAGCGCCTGCACCTGCTGCACGGCCTCGAGGCAATCTTGCTCGACATCGACAAGGCCATCGCCATCATCCGTGGCACCAAGCTCGAGGCCGAGGTCGTGCCCAACCTTATGCGCGGCTTCGACATCGACGAGACCCAGGCCGAGTTTGTTGCCGAGCTCAAGCTCCGCAACATTAACGAAGAGTACATCCTCAACCGCACCAAGGACATCGCCAAGCTTGAGAGCGAGATTGCCGAGCTTGAGGAGATCCTCTCCAGCGAGGAGAACATCAAGAAGGTCATCAGCGACGAGCTGGCCGCGGTCAACAAGAAATATGTGATGCCGCGTCGCACGGGCAGGATCGAGCCCCATGAGGTTATCGAGGTAAGCTTGGAGCCCGAGGTCGAGGAGTACCCGGTGACCATCATGCTCTCGCGCGATGGCTACCTTAAGAAGATGACGGACCGCGTGCTCAAGAAGGCGACCACGCTCAAGTACAAGGACGGCGACAAACCCTTTATCGAGTTCCCGTCCTCCAACACCCACGAGCTGCTGGTCTTTACCAACAAGAGCCAGGTGTACAAATGCAAGGTTGCGGCGTTTGAGGACACCAAGTCGGCCCAGCTGGGCTCGTACCTGCCGACCGATCTTGAGATGGAACCCGACGAGAGCGTCATCTGGGTCATCGACCCCGAGGACTATAAGGCCGACGTGCTGTTTGTCTTTGAGAACGGCCGCGTGGTGCGTGTCGCACTTTCTGGATACGTCACCAAGACCAACCGCAAGCGCCTCAAGAACGCTATCTACGGCGGCAGCAAGCTGCTGTATGCCCAGGTGCTCAAGGAAGACCGCGACATCGCACTGGTCTCGAGCGACTATCGTTTGATGAACTTCAACACGTCGTTGCTCAAGACCAAGACGACTACCAACACGCAGGGCGTCCAGGCCTTTACCGCCAAGAAGGGCCGCTCGGTCACCACCGTCGGCACAACCGAAGAGATCCTTGGCGCCGGCGTCTCGGCCGAGAAGTTCACCGCGCAGAGCCTCCCCTCAGCCGGTGCCCTCATGAAAGAAAACGACATGCCGAGTTTGTTTGACTAACGCGATTGGTTAAAACGCGGGAGTCGTACCACCACAAATCCGTAAAAGAAAGGGTCCCGGGGCGCGATTAGCTGCACTCCGAGGCCCTTTCTTTTACCATTTGCTCGCAGAAGTGCACTCTCACTCACTTCCGCTAGCGCTAGTTTCCATGCGCTCTTCTTGCCCTTAGGCGAGCTTGCGAGCGAGTTCTCGCACCTCTTCCAGCTTGGGCGATGAGGCCATGCTGTCGCGCTCGGTCATACCGCTGATGGTGATAATGCCCTGGTCCTCCCACTTGCAGTACGCGCATGTGGACTTGTACATAGCGATCGCCGCATCATAGACGCCCTCGCTGTGGCTATCGAGCAAAAGGGCCGTCTTGGCGAACGGGAAGCCTGTAGCACCGAAGGCGTACAGGCGGTCGATGGCGGCCTTCTCCTGCGCGGTGATATCGAACCAGTAGATAGGCGAGGCGAAGACGACCATATCTGCGTCTTTCAGCGACTCAATCACGTTGGCCATGTCATCCTTCTGCACGCAAGTGCCCTCGTGGGCGAAGCAATACTGACACCCCAGGCAACCAGCGATTTTCTTGCCGGCAACGCGGATGACCTCGACCGTATGGCCGGCCTCGTGCGCGGTCTCGGCAAACGTCTCGACCATGGTATCGGTATTGGCACCCTTGCGCGGGATGCCACTCAATACAACAATATTCATAGAAATCTCCGTCCTTCATGCCGCAGGCGCGCGGCACACATTATGTTGTAACCAAAACGGATGGAGTTACTCAATCGCCCCGTTTTGGCTACTCCTACTCTTTAGAAGAATCGTTGCTGGGGACTTGGCATTAAATCAAGACACGCCTTATTTCAGATATTCCTCAAAGAATGCTTTCAGTTTTTCAAACGGAATGATGCCCATCTGATCGTAAAGGTCGGTGTGGCTGGCACCAGGAATAATGAGCA
>UREZ01000049.1 GCA_900547025.1 uncultured Collinsella sp. | reverse complement strand
TCAATCTGGTGAACAACGCCATCACCTATACGCCCGCGGGCTCGCATATCATGATTTCGATTAACGTCGACGATGGACGCGTGGCGTGCTCGGTGGCCGACGATGGTCCGGGCATCGCATCCGAGGACCGCGAGCGGATCTTTGAGTCGTTCTATACCGCCAACCATGGTCTGGCCGACAGCCACCGCAGCGTTGGCCTGGGTCTTTCGCTCTGCCGTTCCATTGCGTTGGCGCATGGCGGTAGCATAGAGGTTGCCGCGGCGGACCCGCACGGTTCGGTCTTTACGATTGAACTTCCCGCCGCCGACGTTTCGTTTGATAAGGAGTAGCGCTGTGCCGAACTCTGCCGTAAAACCGCTCATCTTGGTCGTTGAGGACGACCCCGCCGTTCGCAATCTTATTGTTGCCGCGCTCGAGGCGCACGGCTTGCGCCATATGGCTGTGGAGACCGCCCATGCCGCCATCGCCGCCGCCTCATCGCAGGCGCCGAGCATTGTGCTGCTCGATCTGGGCCTGCCCGATATGGACGGCGTCAAGGTGGTGGAGTCGGTGCGCGCATGGTCGGGCACGCCGATTATCGTGGTCTCGGCGCGCAGCGAGGATGCGGACAAAATCCGCGCGCTCGATGCCGGTGCCGACGACTATCTGACCAAGCCGTTTTCGGTCGAGGAACTGCTCGCGCGCATTCGCACGACGCTCAGGCGCCTTTCGTATGCGCAGACGGGCGGCGTTGTCTCCGAGGGCTCGTTCGATACCGGTGAGCTGCATATCGATTTTGATGCCGGCATCGCCACGATGGATGGCGAGGAACTGCATCTGACGCCGATCGAGTATAAGCTCCTGTGCCTGCTGGCGCATAACGCCGACAAGGTACTGACGCACCAGTTTATCCTGCACGAGATTTGGGGCACGGCGACCAAGAGCGACCTGGCGAGCCTGCGTGTCTTTATGGGCACGCTGCGCAAGAAGATCGAGTCCGACCCCGCGCATCCGCGCTATATCCAGACGCACGTGGGTATTGGTTACCGATTGGTCATCCAGGGATAGGTCGGCATCCGCCATCCCAATATGAGTTGCGGTGAAATACGGTCTAAATTTGCCTAATTCCAGGCAAAACAGTCCGTATTCCACCGCAACTTTGTTTATTTGCCCTTGGGCTTGCTGGCGTAGAACTTCTTCTTTTTGGGCTTACCTGCGCAGGCAGTCTTGCCGTCGCCGCGCGGCCCTCGGTTGCCGGCCTGCGCGTGCGCGGGCACTGCCGCGCGAGGCTTGCGGGCCTCGGGGTTGCGTAGCTCCTCGACGCGCTCGGCAATCTCCTCGGCGCTAAAGCCGACCTCGGCCATGGCGTCCTCAATGGGCAGGCGGCGCACGATATAGCAGTGGTGCACCTTCTGGTTGCGCGCGAAATCCTCGGGGATGGTCTGCGCCGTAATGTCCTCCAACACCACGCCCGCGCGGGCGAGCTTGCGTGTCTCGGGGCGGAAGCCGCGCAGGTTGCAGCTAAAGATGGCATGTCCGCCCTGTGCAAGCAGGCGAGATACGCCGGCCAAAAGCTCAACATGGTCGCGCTGGACATCCCAGGTACGGCGGCCCATCTTGGACGAGTTCGAAAACGTGGGCGGATCGACAAAGATCAGGTCCCAGCGGTTGCGCGTCTGGCGCTGGTCGCGAATCCAGGCGAGCACGTCGTCGCGCACAAAATGATGTTGCGGTCCAACAAAGCCGTTCTGGCGCATATTGCGCTCGGCCCAGTCCAGATAGGTGTTCGAGAGGTCGACCGTCACGGTCTCCTCGACGCCACCATCGGCCGCGTAGCAGGTGGCGGTGCCGGTGTAGGCGAACAGGTTGAGGAAACGGCGCGCCTGCTTGGCATGCTCGCGCACCAGGTTGCGGGTGACGCGGTGGTCCAGGAAGATGCCGACGTCCAGGTAGTCGTCAAAGTTGACGGCAAAGGTGAGGCCGCCCTCCTCGATGAGCGGCAGGCGGCGGCGCGCGATGTTGGCGCGCTCGCCCGAGCCGCCCTTGCCGGCGCCCTGCTTGCCGTACTGCGAGCCGCCGCGCGAGCGCATGCGAGCCTTGGCGTGCACGTGCTCGGCGGGGACATCCAGGATGCGCGGCGCGATGGCCAGGATGTCGAGCATACGGGCCTGAGCCAGCGCGGGGTCGATGGTCTTGGGTGCGGCGTATTCGGCGATGACGAGCCAGCGGCCCGGTGTCTGCGGGCAGCCCTCATACAGATCGATGGCGGCGGAGTAATCGGGCAGGTCTGCATCGTAGACGCGGTAGCAGCTCACGCCCTCGCGCTTGGCCCATTTGCGGCGCAGGCGGGCATTCTTGCGCAGGCGGTTGGCGAACTGCTCGGACTCGGGGATGAGCACGGGCAGCGGCTTGCCGTCGCCTAGGTCGAGCGTGGCGGCGGGCTCGGGCATGGGGGCGACGCTGGCCTCATCATCGGCGTCGCTAGCATCCGCGGTCTCGCCAGCGGCATCCGCGCTGGTCGCGGCTTCAAATGCCGCTGCGGCGTGGTCGAGCGAGGGCCAGACCTCGATAGCTGCTTCCTCGTTATTGGGCATGACGGCGATGGAGCGTTCGGGCTCGGCGTGGAGCGCACGGGCCATGAGGCCATCGCGGGTGAGCGCGGCGACCGGTGCCGAAGCGAGCTCGGGCGCGCGGCGCAGCTCGCCGATGAGCGTCATGGCGTCGTGCATGAGCGACAGCGGCGTCTCGGTAGTGTCCGCGACGATGGCGGCGCCGGCGACAGCGCCCGCATGATCCAGCACGGTGGCGGGCTTGGCGGCGCAAAAATCGACAAAGCGCTTGTAGCCGGCGCACTTGACCATGCGCTCGGCGGTCTTGCGGGCGGCGGGATCGATGTCCACGGCAACGATGCGCGCCTGGCGCTCGCGGGCTGCGGTCTCGCGCTCGCGCGCCTCGGCAAGCAGCTGCTCCCACAGGGCGGCATCGTGTAGCTGCCAGCCCTCAAACCCCCAGTGCTCGCGGGCGGCGCCCGGGGCGCGCTCGGTCAGGATATTCATGGCTTCCAGCAGCAGACCGCCGCCGGCGCACGAGGCGTCGATCAGCGTGGGCAGGGCCTCGTTCTCGTAATCGTCGACCGTCAACTCGCGCTCGCACAGCGCGGTCCAGCCGACCTGCGCCAACACCAGCGCGGCGTAGTCGGGGCGCAGCACGTGCGTTCCCTCGCCGGCGCGGGTCGCGGCGGGTGGCAGGCGCTTGAACAGCGGATCGCCCGAAAGGTCCAGGCTGATGCTCGCGTGGCGCTGACGCAGCGAAAGCAGCAGGTGAACGTCGGGGTCGGCGGCGTCAACGTCGGCGCGACGGCCCGTGGCCTCGGCCAGGCGATCGCACAGCGCGTCCTTGGCGCGCAGGGCCGAGAAACGCGTATTGCGCAGCTGCTCGGTCACGCCGCGGGCGGTGATGGCGATGGTGGCGCCCGGGCGGACGATGCTCTCCCAGGCGATGTCGTAGACGCCGTCGTACAGCTCATCGGCATCCTGCGCCTCAAAGCGCCCAAGCACCACGAATACGCGGCTGGCCAGGCGCGACCACAAACACGCGCGATAGCCCTGCTCAAGCTCGCCCTCAAACGTGGCGCGGCCCTTCAGGCGGCGGACATGCGAAAGCCCGAGCCGTTTAAGCTCGTCGGCGAGTGCGGATTCAAAGCCCTCGGGGCAGCTTGCATAAAATTCCATGGGTGACCTCTCTGGTTGCGTCGCTCCATTATATGATGGATGCTCCGTTTGCCATCGCCCCCGAAAGGAACCTATATGATTGATGCGTGCTCCTTGATTCCCATTTTCATTGCAACAGCCTCAGGACTCGGGGCCTCGCACAGGCTCCCGCCGCCTTACAGAACTGAAAGCTGGGCGTAGGGCAAATCCATGGCACGTGACCTGCGATTGCTCGGCCATAGACGGCGTAATCGAGGCCAAGGGAGGGCATCATGTGCGAGGGAAACGAGAGCTGGTTCTGGCACGCGAACGACATGGTGGTGGCGGGCGACATGAACCTCGTGGTCCGCGTCCTGTGGGTCGCGCTCATCGTAGGCATCGGCGTCGCGACGATGGCCACGCTCTGGATCGTCACGAGGTAGCGCGCCACGAACGGATGACGAGGCACGCGGCGCATGCCACGCTGGCGGAACCCTAGCCTCGCTGCTGGACAATCTGTTCGATGAGCTCCGCGACGGAGTCCTCGGCTGCGTCCCCGATCAGGTGATGGGCCGCGGCCTTCGCCTCTGGCATCGCGCCCGCGACTGCGTAGGAGTTCGGCACCTTTTCGAGGAGCGTCACGTCGTTTTCCGAGTCTCCGATAAAAGCGACCTCGTCCAGCGTGACCCCAAGGCTGCTGAGAAGCGCGTCGAGTCCGTTTACCTTGCTCCAGCCAGCCGGAACAACATCGAGGAAGAATGGGACGGGCGAGGGGAAATCAAGCTCTGGGCAGGCTTCCTTGCATCGACTCCGAACGACTTCCGTCGGGGCGGAGCTGACGTTGACGAAGATGCCGGCGGTGATGACGTCACGGTTCGTGGGCACGTCTCCGAGCGCCATGTCTCTTCCGGAGTCCTTAACGATTTCCAGGGCGAATTCGTCGCCAGGCTCGACGGCGCAGAGGAACTGCTCGCAGCGTTTGCCTGTCTCATCGACATCGGCGACTAGCCAGAGTGACGTCCCCGCGTAGGGGCGTACGGCGCAATCGAGCTTGACGAGGGCCTCCGTCGAGAGCGTCTTTTTGAACACGAGTTCGCCGCTGGAGAAGACCTTCTTTCCGTTGGCCATGATGCCGGTCGAGAAACAGCGCGCGTCGCCGTCAAAGGCATCGGCCAGGTCGGCGTAGTCGCGGCCGCTTGCGGGGCCGAACGCGATGCCCGCATCAAGCGCCGAAAGAATCGCGCTGTGCGTGCGCTCCGATACGACCCTTGAGCCAAACGGCAGCAGGGTCCCGTCCATGTCTGCGAGGATGAGCTTTATCAAGGGGTCCTCCCGTTTCGGTCTGGGCGTCGGTGCGCCGGTGTGCGTCGTCCTAGCTGTATTGCCTGTCTCCCAAGAGATTCTTCGAGATGATCCTGTTAAACTCTACCGGGTCATCCCAGCAAGAGGTCAGGAAGAGGAACAGCAGCTCGATGACGAAGTTGATCGAGCTGTGCGAGAAGGCGACCTCGGTTCCGGTGATGGCCTGATCTCGCGAGATGGCTCGGATGATATACGTGGCACGCTTCGCGAGCGGCGTATCTGGGTTGTCTGTGATCATGATGATGGGGGTGTTCGAATCCTCGGCAGAGTCGAATATGTTGACGAGGCGCTTCGAGTATCCGGACGTCGAAATGACGAGCAGGATGTCATTCTCCTTGAGGCTGGTTGCGGCGGAGACCATGGCATCGGTGGTACTGGGGCAAAACGCCCTGACTCCAACCTGTGAGAGCTTGAACGCCGCGTTTACGCCCATGCTAATCGAGTTGCCGACGCCCGCAATCAGGACGAGGTTGGCGTTGTGGAGCAGATTGACGACTGCCGAAAAGTCATCGGAGTCAATGAGCGAGGCGGTTTGGGAGAGCTCCTTGACCTTGTGAGACAGGACGTACTTAATGGAGCCCTCGACGTCGTCCAGAGTAACCTTGCCGCCCGTGGCCTTTTCCTCGCCGGAGGCCCTGCTGATGGATATGCCGAGCGCCAGACGCATGTCCGAATAGGTTCGGTAGTCAAGCGTCTTTGCGAACCTCGAAACAGACGCCGGTGACGTACCGGTTCCTGCGGCGAGTTCGCGGACGGTCATCGTTGCGACGTCCGACGGGTGGTCGAGCACATACGTTGCGATTGCCTTCTCCGAGGGGGATAGGCTGTTCATGACCGCGCAGATGTGGCTGAGCACATCCCCTGTCTTATCCATGGTTACTCCTTGGCCCTAGTTTGCTTCGTATCTTAGGTCAAGAGAGGTGAAAATAAAGCAAAATGTTTCATAAGCGGTGAAATAGCGTTTCACCGCTGATTTCCTACCGTTCACGGTAAATCGGTGCTTCCCCGGCGCAATCTCATCTGAGCTGCTATCTTATGAGCCGTGAAACAACGGCACGAAAACGATGAAACAACAGAACATTGTTCCAACGCCTCACAACTTTGTTTCACGCTAGATGGCGAATCACTTCGAAGCCCAGACAGGCACCCGGCGAGCAAGAAGGGAGAAGCACGATGCACAACGCCAGGACAAACGCAAGCATGACTTCGCTGTTCTTCGCGAACGTCCTCTACTGGGTCTGCGCGGGCGTGTACTCGCCGTTCCTCTCCGCTCACTACACGAGCCTCGGCCTCAGCGCAGCCCAGACCGGCATCCTCCTCGCGGCGACCCCGGTGTGTGCGCTCGCCATCCAGCCGCTCTGGTCGACGATCGCCGACAAGCTCGGGCGCCGCCGCGCGGTCATCGTGATCCTCTGCCTTGCGGCGGCGGTACTCGCTCCGCTGTATTACCTGGCGTCGACGTTCGTCCCGGTCCTTCTCGTAACCTTTGCGTTCTCGGCGTTTTTCTCGGGGCTCCTGCCCCTGAGCGACTCCCTCGTCATCGAGCTCGCGGATCGCTCTGGCCTGGACTTTTCTCGCATTCGCATGGGTGGCACTATCGGCTATGCCATCGTCGTCCTGATCGTCGGTCGGCTGCTCGACATGGCTCCTCAAATCCAGTTCGCGGTGGTCTCTGCCGCGCTGGTGGTCTTCGCGGCTCACATGTGGCGCCTCCCCGAGGCGGGAATTCGCGCCAATGCCGCGGACGATCCCAAGGTCTCCCACGGAAAGGGCCTCCTCTCGCTGTTTACCAGCAATGAGATCGCCTTCGTCTTGGTCTTCGCCTTCATCAGTTCGGCCGCGATTGGCTTCATCGGGGCGTTCTTGGGCCGCTACGCGGTCGAGCTTGGCGAGGGTCAGAACCTCGTGGGCGTCCTGAGTGCGGTCTCCGCTGCGAGCGAGATCCCCATCCTGCTCGTTTCCTCCAAGCTGGTCAGGCGCTTCGGCGAGATGAACCTCCTGATCTTTTCCTGCTTCATGGCGGCGCTCAGGCTCGTGCTCGTGGGCACCGGCATCGTCCCGGTCATGATCTGCGGCCAGCTGCTGCAGAGCGTGAGTTACATGACCGTCTACTACTCCTGCGTTACCTACATTGCCAGCCACACTTACGAGGATTGTCGCGCTCGAGGTCAGAGCGCCTTCGCGATGGTTCAGAGCGGTCTGTCCGTCGTGGTTGCGAACCTGTTTGGCGGTTGGGCGTGCGACGCGCTCGGCACGCACGCGGGTTTTCTGGCCTTCGCCCTCGCTTCAACGATTGCTGCGGTCGTTGCTTTTGTGGCGTACGTACTGTGGCGTCGAAGCGCAGCGCCACAGCCTGAGGGCCAGTCGGCCGCATAGGCTCCGCCGCGTTTTGCAAGCGCCTGCCTGCTTCGCGCTTCTCTTCGTGTTCAACCAGCTGACGAGCTGAGAACTGTCCAATCCAATGGTTATCCAAGTGAAAGGAAGACAAAGATGTCTCTCATCAAGGTCAACGAGCTTCTTCAACATGCGACCGAGCACCACTATGGCGTGCCCGCGATCAACGTCATCAACACGGAGACCATCCGTTATGCGATCCAGGCCGCCGAGGATGAGCACATGCCTATCATCATCCAGTACTGGCCCGGCTTCGAGGACCACTGTGCCCTCGACATCATCGCCTTCGCCGCCCGCTATTACGCCGAGCGCGCGAGCGTGCCCGTCGCCGTCCACCAGGATCACTCCGCTGGTTACGAGATCGCCGTCAAGGGCGTCAAGGCCGGTTTCCCCTCCGTCATGGTCGACGGCTCCTCGCTTCCCTATGAGGAGAACTTCCAGCTCACGAAGGACGTCGTCCAGGTCGCCAAGATCTTCGACGTTGACATCGAGGCCGAGCTCGGCCACGTCGGCAACGGCTCCGACGCCAACGACTTCGTGAACAGCGACCACTATACCGACCCGAACCTCGCCGAGGAGTTCGTCGAGGGCACCGGCTGTGGTTCGCTCGCCATCGCCGTCGGCAACGCCCACGGCCCCTACGTCAAGGTCCCGAACCTCGACATGGAGCGCATCAAGGCCTGCAGGGAGGCCGTCAGCGTCCCCCTCGTCATGCACGGATGCTCCGACATCCCCGACGAGCAGCTCCAGGAGGCCGTGAACCTCGGCATGAGCAAGTTCAACATCGCCACGGAGTACTTCCGCTCCATGTACCGCGCCTTCGAGAAGGACATCAGCTCCGGCAAGAACGACGGCAACGGCGTTGGCCTCCTGATGGACGCCGCCCCCGACATGCGCGCGTTCGTCGCAAGCAAGATCCAGCTTCTGAACCCCAACCACTATTCGCTCTAGGAGAGACTCGATGAAGAAAGTTCTTGTCGCGTCGCACGGTCACCTCGCAAGCGGAATCAGGAGCTCGATCGAGATCCTGACCGGTATGGCGGACATGGTGGAAGCAGTTGACTGCTACGTGGACGACTCCGATTTCACTCCTCGCATCCAGGCGTTTATTGACTCGGTGGGCCCTGAGGACGAGGCCATCATCTTCACCGACATCTACGGTGGCTCCGTCTTCCAGAAGGTCGTCCTCATGGAGCCGGAGAAGCGCGGGATCGTCCATGTTACCGGTATGAACCTCGGCCTCGTGATCGAGGCGCTCCTCGGCGCTGAGCCGGTCACGGCAGATTCGATCAAGCAGAGCGTCGAGCTGGCGAGGGCGACGATGCAGGTCGTCGAGCCTTCGAGCAAGGCCGCGGACAACGAGGGGTCCGACGGAGACTTCTTCGATTAGAGAGCACTAATAAGTAAGGAGAGGAAGCAATGATTGTTCAGGTTCGAGTCGATGACCGTCTGATTCACGGGCAGGTCGCCCTGGTGTGGACCAAGGAGCTCAACACCACCAGGATCATCGTCGCCAACAAGCACGCCGTGGAGAGCGATGCCCTTCGCATGACGCTTTCCATGGGTACGCCGGCGGGCCAGAAGCTCCTCGTCAAGGATGTTCCGGATGCTTGCCGCATCGCGAACGATCCGCGTGCGGACTCCATGCGCATCTTCGCGCTCACCAACTGCGTGCGTGACGTGCTTGAGCTCGTTAAAGGCGCACCGGGCAAGATCGAGGGCGTGAACGTTGCCAATGTCGGCCGCTTCGACAAGTCCGATCCGGATAGCAAGGTCGCCCTCAACTCCACGATCATGCTCAACCCGGATGAGCTCGAGGCCGCGAAGGAGCTTTGCGAGCAGGGTATTCCGGTTTTCCATCAGCTTATCCCGTCCAATCCCAAGACTCCTCTCAAGAGTCTGATCGAGGCGGCGGAGAAATAAGGGGATTTGGCCAGGCGGTCAAATGAAATGAGAGAAAGGAAGTCAAATGATTGGGTTAGCAGTAATGGCCTGGTTGACCGTGCTGATTTGCTACGGCGGCAACTGGGTTCTCGGTCAGTGTATGATCGAGCGTCCTCTCGTGGTCGGCCTCGTTGCGGGCCTTCTGATGGGCGACGTCAAGACCGGTGTCATCATCGGTGCCTCTCTCGAGGCAATCTTCATGGGCGCGGTTAACATCGGTGGCGCCATCTCCGCCGAGCCCGTTACCGCGACCGCCCTCGCCGTCGCCTTCACCGTTGGCGCCGGCATCGACCAAGGCGCCGCCATCACGCTGGCCGTTCCCGTTGGCGTCGTCACCGCGTTCCTCTCGATCTTCATGAACAACGTGTTCCTCGCGTTCTTCGCCGCCACCTTTGACAAGATGGCCGCCGAGGGCAACGAGAAGGGCCTCGCGCTTCAGCACTTCGTTCTCTGGTTCGTTAAGTACGCCGCCTTTGGCCTCATCGCCTTCCTCGGCGTTTACCTTGGCGCTGAGCCCGTTGCCGCTATCGTCAACCAGATTCCGGCCAATGTCATGAGCGGCCTCAACGCCGTGGGCGCCCTCCTGCCCGCCGTTGGTATGGCGCTCCTGCTCCAGATGCTGTGGAGCACCGAGCTCAGCATCTACTTCTTCCTGGGCTTCACGCTCTACCAGTACCTCGGCCTCCCGATGATCGCCATCGCGGTTCTCGGCGTCATCATCGCGGTTGCCTCCGCCCTCCGCGACAAGGAGATTTTCGATCTCACCAAGAAGGGCTTGGCCACCCAGGCCGTTTCCAACGACTCTGTAACCAGCGACGAGGAGGATTTCTTCGCATGAGCAACCTGACCAAGAATGTGAGCCCTGAAGACAAGAAGATGCTCAACAGCATTTTCCTGCGCTCTTTCTCCGTGTTCGCCTCCTGCGCCGGCGGTTCCGTCAAGGCTGGCGCCGACGGCTGGCTGTACTCCGTCCAGCCCGCGCTTAACCGCTACTACGCCGATGACCCCGAGGCCCGTGCCGAAGCCATGAAGCGTCACACGACTTGGTACAACATTACCCAGAACGTCGGCACGTTCGCCATGGGCCTCGTCGCCTCCATGGAGAGGGAGAACTCGCAGCACGAAGACTTCGACACCGAGTCCATCGACGGCATCAAGGTTTCCCTGATGGGCCCGATGTCCGGCATCGGTGACGCAATCTTCTGGGGCGTCCTGCGTGTCATCGCTGCCGGCATTGGCATCAACCTCGCCATGAGCGGCTCGCCCCTCGGCGCGATCATGTTCTTGCTGATCTACAACATCCCGTCGATCCTCTGCCGATACTTCATGACCTACCTCGGCTTCAGCATGGGCACCAACTTCATCTCCGAGATGTACGAGGGTGGTCTCATGAAGCTCATCACCAAGGCGACCTCCACGGTTGGCCTCGTGATGATCGGTGCCATGACTGCGGCGAACGTCCAATTCAACACGATCCTGTCCATTCCGGTTCAGGACTCTGACCCCGTCATGATCCAGACCTACCTCGACTCGATCTTCAAGGGCATCGTGCCCCTGGGGCTTACGCTCGTCGTCCTCTGGCTCCTGCGCAAGAAGAACGTGAACGTCAACATCATCCTGGTTGGCATCATGATTCTGGCACTCGTCCTCGGCCTCGTGGGCATCGTGTAGGGCGGCTTCCGGATCATTCGAAGCTTGTTTAAGGCAATTCCCGGCGGCACGCGATCGAGGACATTCGACGCGTGCCGCCCCATTAGAAGGAGAGAACATGCGCTACACGCACCTCAAGAATTCCGATGTCGACGTCTCCCAGCTCGCTGTGGGCACCTGGGCGATCGGCGGCGACTCCTTTGGTGAGAACGATGACGCCGCCAGCATGTCCGCCATCCGCACCATGCTCGATCACGGCGTCAACCTCATCGACACCGCGCCGTGCTATGGCAACGGCACGTCCGAGAAGGTCGTCGGCAACGCGCTCAGGGGCGTCGACAGAGAGAGCTACCTGCTCTCGACCAAGGTTGGCCTGATCACCAGCGCCGCCGGCTATGACCGCGACTCCTCGTTCAAGAACATCATGAGGGAGGTCGAGAGCTCGCTGCGCAACCTCCGCACCGACTACATCGACTTCTACTTCGTGCACTGGCCCGACGCTAAGACTCCGTTCTCCGAGACGATGTGCGCCCTCCAGCTCCTCAAGGAGCAGGGCAAGATTCGCCACATCGGCGTCTCCAACTTCACGACCGAGATGATCGAGGAGTGCGAGAAGGTCGCTCAGATTGACGTCCAGCAGCCGCCCTACTCTATGGTTGACCGCTCCTCCGAGGACCTCATCAAGTGGGGCTACGAGCGTGGCATCGACTCCTTCACCTATGGCTCCCTTGGCGCGGGCATCCTGTCGGGCAAGTTCCGCGAGCTGACGAAGTTCGAGGAAGGCGACGTCCGCGGTGGCTTCTACGACTACTTCCGGGAGCCCAAGTTCTCGCGCGTCCAGGAGCTGCTCAAGGTCATGGACGAGATTGCCGAGGCCCACGACAAACCCGTGGCGCAAGTTGCCGTGAACTGGAGCACCCAGAAGGAGTACGTGGGCACCGCTCTCGTGGGCGTGCGCACGGACGCCCACGCGATTCAGAACTGCGAGACGTTCGAGTGGGAGCTTTCCGCCGACGAGATGGCCAAGCTCGACGCCAGGCTCGACGAGCTGAAGATCGGCTAGCCATGAGCGCCGAGGATAGGAAGTACCCCACTTCCGAGCTTGAGGTGCTTGAGAGTGGCGCGAGGGAGGTTGTCGAGCCTAACGGCCTGAGGCTGATGCTGAAGCCCGTGCCGGGTGACGACCGCGAGCACGTGCTCGATCCGCGCGTCTATGCTCGTGCGCACGCGAAGCTCGCTGCGGCTCCTGCGGCGGGGTCGGCGCCGGCCGGACCGGTGGACGTGATCGCGTGGCGCTCCGCGCCCAACAAGGAGACCCACGTCGTGAGGGGCGCGAACGTTGCCAAGAAGACCGTCGTCATGAACTTCGGCGACAAGGGCATTCCGCTGCACATCTTCACGCCGGAGGGGCACGAGGATGGGTCTGCCGCGCTCGTGTTCATCCATGGCGGCGGGTTCATGGTGGGCAACATCGGCCAGTACGAGAACTGCCTGCGCGACATCGTGGAGCGCACGGGTTGCGTCGCGATCTATCCGGAGTACCGCCTGTCTCCCGAGACGATGTTCCCGGGTGGCGTCGAGGACTGCGTGAAGACGCTCGACTGGCTTGTCGATCACGCTGACGAGCTGGGCGTTGATGCGACTCGCATTGCCGTGGCTGGTGACTCTGCGGGTGGCAGCCTGTCGAATGCCGTCGTGCTCGAGGGCTCTCACGCGGATAGGATCAAGGCGGTTGTCGAGCTTTATCCGCTCGTTGATGGCGGTCCCGTTCCGGATGAGTGGTCCTATGACCTGTACGAGGTCGTGGATGAGCAGAGGCCCGAGGCGCTGAGCAGGGTTGATCGCATTCGCCTCGCCAACAACGACCTTCCGCCCATGTACGTCAACGGCGATGCGGACAAGATGCTCGACCCGCTGATTTCCGCGCTGTTCGCGGAGGACGTGAGCGCGTTCCCCCGCACGGTCATCATCTCTTCCGAGTATGACTATCTGCGCTATCAGGACGAGCTGTTCGCGAAGAGGCTGCAGGATGCGGGCGTTGACGTCACTGCGATTCGTTATCGCGGCTGCGACCACGGCTTCTTCGAGATGTACGGCGTGATGCCTCAGGCTGAGGATGTCTGTCGCGTCATCTCCGAGGAGCTTGCGAAGATCTAGGGGCTCGTCGCGGCGACCTCCTGGACGAGTGACGGTCCGGCGGGATGC
>UREZ01000048.1 GCA_900547025.1 uncultured Collinsella sp. | reverse complement strand
CTTGGACTTCCCGTCGCCCGCTCCATAAGATAGATGAATGGCTCTGGTTCCTTTTGGGACCAGAGCCATTTTCGTAAGTGTACGAGGTGCGGGAATCGATGCCGCCCCACGCC
The DNA here is from genome assembly GCA_900547025.1 of uncultured Collinsella sp. Taxonomy (GTDB): domain Bacteria; phylum Actinomycetota; class Coriobacteriia; order Coriobacteriales; family Coriobacteriaceae; genus Collinsella. Next base: position 13,335 of record UREZ01000048.1, on the reverse strand, counting down.
CCACCTAAGTTGCGGTTAAATACGGACTGTCGTTTGGCTTTTGCGAACCCACTGAAGGTCGGGGTAGCTAATTTGGGACGGGGCTTTTTTGACTACTCTAGCAATCGGCTGGCAAATGAGGTCAAAAAGCCCTGTCCCAAAATGACTGGTCCGGGGTTGAGCCACGAAAACGGCCCATCTACTACGTTTGGCCCGCAGGGGTCGACCACAGCAGCATTTTCGGAAAATCGGCAAGCCGTCTACCAGCGGTTTTGATATTTCGGATTTCGGTATGGTCGAGGGTAATCGGTTAAACGTAGTAGATAGGCCCATTTCGTGGCGAACAGTAGGATTCGCGGTCCAAGGCTGTCGGTTTCGGATGGCCAACCTGGAAGTTGCGGTGGAATAGTTCCTAAAAGGCCCGTGGAAGCTTGAAAACAGGAACTATTTCACCGCAACTTAGGAGGGGATGGGGCTGAGGGGCGGGTGATGCCGTTGCTTGTCGGTTAGTGGCGACCGTGGTGGCGGAGCTTGTCGATGGTGGAGTCGGTGCTTCGGCTGCGGGCTTCGGCGGCGCGGTTGCGGGCTTCGGCTGCGGTTTGGCGCTTGCGGCGGTAATCGATCATGCCTTGGATGATGGGCTTGCCAAAGCTCACGACATCATCGTTGTAGATGGCGGTTCGGGCTGCGAGGAGGCAGTCGGTAAAGTCCATATGGGTCTTGCCAAAGAGTTTGACGGCAAGGGCGACAACGGTGGGCTCGTCGACCATGACGTCATCGAGCAGCCTTTTCATGGCCGTGGCAATCTCAACGCGGGGAACCTTATAGACGTCGCGCAGCGTGACCACGACGCGCGTGATGATTTCGGGGTAGACACGAGCGGTGCGCGTGGCGATGACCTTGGCGGCACGCGGTGACAGAACTTCGTCGTAGTCCAGCAGGTAGCGCAGGATGACGGTCTCGTCGATGATGGTGCTACTCATGGATATCTACTTCCTCGGGACCCAAAACCGACTCGTCGCTTTCTGTGGCTAGGTATTCAATCCAGGCATTGCGCTCCTCGGAGCGGCGATTGGGGTCCCCATATGCTTTGAGCAATCCATAGGCGGCCGTGCCGTCCTTGGAGCGCACGGCGACCGGCTGAAAGGGGAGCTTGCGCATCAAAATACTCTGCGCGACAAATAGACGGACAGCCTCGGCGAGCGATGTGCCCATAGCGTCGTAGAGACGCTCGGCATGCTGCTTGTCTTCCTCGCGAATGCGCACCTGCAGGATGGCTCGTTTTTGAGTCGATGACATCACTGGCCTCCCTTAATGAGCGTGCAATTTGAATAACAAATACAACATCGGCTAATAATAGCCAATCTTACAACCACTACTTTATTGCACTAGAGTAATTGAGTGTAAAGGATATTACAAACGTACTACATCCTTTAGAAATGAGCGTGAAATCTTTCTTGGGCGTACGCATGTAATACACTCACCTTTATAGCTTCTAGAGAATAATTCCAACCTGCCAAAACCCCTGCAATACACACGTATTGCAGGGGTTACGCTCAAGATTACCCCCTGCAACTGCGTATATTCAACCTGTATACCGTTGGAGAAATTCTACCGAGTGCCTGTTTCGCCGCATGCATTCGATACGCCGATGCCAGGCCACGGGCGGCTTGGGGCAACGTCGACAGGGTCTCTCCGGCATGGGATTCAGGAGGGAGTGAACAACATGGGCAATAAACGAGTCGTAGCCGATTCCTCGCGCTGCATTGGGTGTCAAACCTGCATGGCGGCGTGTATCGAGGCACACGACATCCCCGGCAACATCGCCGCGCCGCGCCTGCGCGTGACGCGTACGTACGAGATCTCCGCACCGGTGGCTTGCCATCACTGCGAGGATGCCCCGTGCGCCAAGGCTTGTCCTACGGGCGCCTTGTTCTTTGATCCAAAGAACCATCGCATCGGCGTCAACGAGGACAACTGCATCGGCTGCAAGAGCTGCGTCATGGCCTGCCCCTTTGGCGCCGTGAGCGTAGCGACCACGCAGGTCCCCGTCTTGATGGGCGACGTGCGCGTGGGTTCGCAGACTAAGAGCTTCGTGCTCAAGTGCGACCTGTGCGTGGACCGTCCCGGCGGTCCGGCGTGTGCCGAGGCGTGTCCGACCAAGGGCCTCACCCTGGTAGACGATGAGCGTCTGGCAGAACTGACTGCCGAGCGTGCCCGCGCCACCATCGAAAACGAGGCGTAAGCGTCGGGCGACAGGCCCAATGATTGTCAAATAAGTACCGAGTATTCGGTAGCAGAGAAAGGAAGGAGGGTGTCATGGAGAAGCATAAAGTGATCTGCCCGTACTGCGGCGCCGGTTGCCAGTTTAACCTCTTGGTCCAAAACGGCCAGGTTGTGGGTACCGAACCGCTCAACGGCATCACCAACCAGAGCGAGCTGTGCCTTAAGGGCATGAGCGGCTACGACTTCATCAACGACACCAAGATCTTGACTCCTCGCGTACTGCACCCGATGATCCGTCGCACCAAGGGCGCGGATCTTGAGCGCGTAAGCTGGGACGAGGCACTGGATTTCACCGCATCTAAGATGCAGGCCATAATTGACGAATATGGTCCTAACGCTGTCATGACCACTGGCTCTTCGCGAGGCGGCGGCAATGAGGCGAACTACGTCATGCAGAAGTTTACGCGTGCGTGCATCGGCACCCACAGCGTGGACAACTGCGCCCGTACTTGACACGGCCCTACTGTCCTCGGTCTGATGGACACGGTTGGTTCAGGTTGCATGTCATGCTCCATCCCCGGTATGGAGGATGCGGGCTGCATTTTCCTCTTCGGCTATAACCCTGCCGATTCGCACCCCATCGTCGCAAGGCGTATCGTGCGAGCCAAAGAAAAGGGTTGCAAGATCATTGTCGCCGACCCGCGCCATATCGAAACCGCGCGTATCGCCGATATCTACCTTCCGATCAAGAACGGTTGCAACGTCGCGTTCCTCAACGCCTTTGCCAACTGCTTGGTCAACGATGGCCTCTACGACAAGGAATTCGTCGCCGAGCATACGAACGGCTTTGACGAGTGGTGGGAGACCATCAAGAACTACACTCCCGAATCCGTACAGGACATCACGGGTGTCGAGCCCGCGCTGATCCACCAAGCTGCCGAGATGTACGCCACGGCGAAGCCCTCTGCCATCATTGGCTGGGGCATGGGCGTATGCCAGCAGAAGCAGAACCTGAAGACGGTGCACACCATCGCCTCCATCGCCTGCGTTGCCGGCCAGATCGGCAAACCCAATTCCGGCCTCGCGCCCGTGCGTGGCCAGAATAACGTCCAGGGCTCCTGCGATATGGGCATGCTGCCCAACCTGTACCCTGGCTACCAGAAGGTCACCGACCCGGCAGTGCGTGCCAAGTTTGCCAAGGCTTGGGGCGTGCCCGAGGAAAAGCTCCCGCTCGAGGAGGGCTACAAGCTTACCGACCTGGGCCACCTGGTCGACGAGGGCAAGGTGCACTGCTTCTACAACTACGGCGAGGACCCGGTGCAGACCGAGCCCGATTCGGCCGGTATGCGCAAGACGCTCTCCGAGCTGGATCTGTTCATTTGCCAGGACATCTTTATGACGCAGACGACCATGCTCGCCGACGTCATCCTGCCTGCCACCTCCTGGGGCGAGCACGAGGGTGTCTTTACCGCATCCGACCGTAGCTTCCAGCACTTTGACGCGGCCGTTCCGCCCAAGGGCGAGTGCCGTCACGACTGGGAGATCTTCGCGGATCTGTCTACGCGCATGGGTTACCCCATGCACTACGACAACACCGAGCAGATCTGGAACGAGTGCATTAGCCTGTGCCCCAACTTTGTGGGCGCGACCTACGAGAAGATGGCTCCCGAGGGCGGTTACGCCCAGTGGCCGGTCAAGAGCACCGATGTGAACGACCACGGTACACCCGACATGTTCGCTGGTGGCAAGTTCACCACGAAGGACGGCCGCGCCAACCTGATGGCGCACGACTGGGAGGCGCCCTCTGAGCTTCCCGACGATGAGTACCCGCTCATCCTGTGCACCGTCCGCGAGGTCGGCCACTACAGCTGCCGCTCGATGACCGGCAACTGCAAGACGCTGGCACTGCTTGCCGACGAGCCCGGCTTTGTCCGCATGAATCCCGCGGACGCCCAGGCGCGCGGCATCAAGAATGGCGACATCGTCTCGATTCACAGCCGCCGTGGCCAGGTATACAGCCGTGCCGACGTGAGCGATCGCATCAACAAGGGCACGGTCTATATGACCTATCAGTGGTGGATCGGCAAGTGCAACGAGCTGACCATGCACAAGGTCGACCCGGTCTCGCATACGCCCGAGGACAAGTTCTCCGCCTGCCAGGTCGACGCTATCGCCGACCAGGTCTGGGCCGAGGGCGAGGTCGAGCGTCAGTACACCGAGCTCAAGCAGGCTCTGGTGGACGCCGCCGCTCCCCAGGACGTTGAGCCCGGCGCCGCCAAGTTCGACGACGAGACGCACGTGAACCAAATCGTGTAGTCCCGTTCTCGTTGGCTTTTTGGGCCGGGCGTCCCGTACGTTCGGGAGCCCGGCCCGTTATTTTGAAAGGAAGTGGGGATGAACCGCTTCATCGATATCAACCCGGAGAGGTGCATCGGCTGCGGAACATGCCAGTCCGCCTGTGCCGACGCCCACCGGATGCAGGGTCTTCAGGATACGCCGCGCCTGGCGCTCGTGAAGACCGGTGGTATTTCGGCCGCCCTTGCCTGCCACCATTGCGAGGGTGCCCCCTGCGCCGAGGTTTGCCCGGTGAATGCCATCGAGCACGATGGCGATCGCATCCACGTCAAGGAGCAGGAGTGCATCGGGTGCAGGCTGTGCGCCATCGCGTGCCCCTTCGGAGCCATCCATCCCGATGGCACGTCTATCGCCGGTGTCGCAGGCATGTGCGACCCGACGCCTTCGTATCCTAAGTCCCTGAGCAGCCTGCTTACGTGGGCTCCTGGCCAGTACACCTGCGCCGTCAAGTGCGACCTGTGTGCCTTCGATCCGGACGGCCCGCATTGTGTGGCGGCCTGCCCCACCAAGGCGCTGACCGTCATGGGTGGCGCGGCCGATCGCGAGCTCGACGAGGCCAAGCGCCTGCGCTCGATCGAAAACGGTCCGTCCGTCGACGTTACCGCTGTGGCCCAGGGTCTGTCCGAGAAAGCAGAAGGGAGCGTAAACAATGGATAGCATGACGCTGTTTATCGCATCGCTTGCCGTCTCGTGCATCGGTGCGCTCGCCTCGGTTCTGCTGATCAAGGCCGATAACGCCGCCAAGACCGCCGGCTGCCTGATCGGCGCCGTCGCGGCCGTGCTGTCGTTCATCGCGGGCCTCGAGGCCGTGCTTGGCGACGTTTCGTCCCTCAACACGGTCTTCTTCTTCCCGTTCGCCCGTCTCGAGCTCTTGCTCAACGGCCTTGCGGGCCTGATCGTGGTCCTCATCTCGATTCTCGCCTTTGCGGGCTTCATCTACGGTCTGTCCTACTTCGACGAGTACCCGGGCAAGGTCGGGCGCGCCGGCTTCTTTATGAACACCTTCGTCGCCTCGATGATGCTCGTCATCACCGCCGACAACGTGTTCTGGTTCCTGGTCGCCTTTGAGCTCATGTCCCTTACGAGCTACTTCCTTGTCGTTATCGAGGAGAACAAGAACTCCATTAGGGGCGGTTGGCTCTACTTCGTCATCGCGCACGTGGGCTTCGTTCTCATCATGGCGAGCTTCCTGCTCATGACCAACGGCGTGGGCGGTTCCTTCAGCTTCAGTGATTTCCGTACGCATGACTTTGGACCCGCCGTCTCCTCCGCGTGCTTCGTCCTCGCGTTCTTCGGATTTGGCGCGAAGGCCGGTATCATTCCGCTGCACTCCTGGCTGCCCCAGGCGCACCCCGAGGCGCCGTCCAACGTGTCCGCCCTCATGTCCGGCGGCATGATCAAGATCGGCATCCTGGGAATCCTCAAGGTCGGTCTCGACCTGCTCGCGGGTTCGGGCGTCCAGCTCTGGTGGGGCCTCATGGTCCTGGTCTTCGGATCCATCTCGTCGGTCCTGGGTGTCGTCTACGCCCTCCACGAGCACGACATCAAGCGCCTGCTTGCCTATCACTCCGTCGAGAACATCGGCATCATCTTGCTCGGTGTCGGCGCGTCCATGACGGCGCACGCCCTGGGCAACGACGTCATCGCGACGATCGCGCTCATGGCCGCCCTCTACCACACGCTCAACCACGCCATGTTCAAGGGCGAGCTGTTCCTCGGCGCGGGCTCCCTGCTCTATGCCACGGGTACGCGCAACATGGAGAAGATGGGCGGTCTGTTCCGCCGCATGCCGGTCACGGCCGTCTGCTTCCTCATCGGTGCCCTTGCCATCTCGGCCATCCCGCCGCTCAACGGCTTCGTTTCCGAGTGGTTCACCTACCAGTCCCTGTTCAACATCTCGACGCTCTCCGACCCGGTCGTCATGGTGTTCGCCGTCGCCTCCGCGGCCGCCCTCGCCATCACCGGTGCCCTGGCCGTCACGTGCTTCGTGAAGGCCTACGGCGTCTCGTTCGCGAGCAGCCCTCGTTCCCAGGAGGCCGCGAACGCCAAGGAGTCCCCGGCTCCGATGTTGTTCTCGCAGATGCTCCTCGCGGCCATCTGCGTGGTACTGGGAATCGGCTCCCCGGTCATCGCCCCGGTTCTGGGCGACGTCGCCCAGAGCGTGCTTGCCGGCTCCGCCGTCACAGCCACCTCGGGCGTGTCTCTCGTGAACGAGATTTCCGGTGCCGCCACCTCCACCCCCGCGATCGCCATCGCGCTCGTGGTCCTCACCGGCCTCGCGTTCGCGTTGAGGTCCTGCCTCGGCGCCAAGGCCCCCGCTAAGAAGACCGACCCTTGGGCGTGCGGCTACGAGCCCAACGAGCACATGCCCGTCGTCGCCACGAGCTTCGCGTCCGACGTCGAACTCTTCATGGGCCCGCTCTACACCCTGCGCGAGGTATGCACCAAGATCTGCTGGTCCATCGCGCACGTGTTCCAGAAGCTCACCGGTGTCGCCCAGGGCGTCGAGCCCCTGCCCGACCGTTTCCTGGTCGATGCACCGAGCGAGGGTGCCGACAAGCTGGCCGGCCTCGCCTCCAAGATCGAGGGCGGCAACTACTCCGTATACATCTGCTACATCGTCGCGGCGCTCGTGGTCTTCCTCGTGCTCGCCGTGGTCATGGTCTAGAGAGGGGAGAGGATATTATGAACATCGTTCTTGCGATGGCGCAGGGCCTCGTGGTCATGCTGGTCGCGCCCTTCTTCTCCGGCCTCGCCCGTGTGATTCGCGCGAAGATGCACAATCGCCGCGGTCCGTCCATCCTTCAGGATTACCGGGACCTCGCGAAGCTCATGGCGCGTCCCGAGTCCGTGAGTTCCGACTCGAGCTTCGTGCTGCGCATCATGCCGCCGCTGTTCCTCGCGGTGTCGTTTATGCTCGCCATGGGCCTGCCCATGTTCACGCTCCAGAGCCCCATGCCCGTCTTTGGTGACGCCATCACCATCATGTACGCGCTCGCGCTGTCCCGCTTCTTCTTCGCGCTGTCCGGCGTGGATTCCTCCAACGCCTACGCGGGCTTCGGCGGTATCCGCGAGCTCCTCATGAGCGTGCTCATCGAGCCGTCCATGCTCATCGCGCTGTTCACCGTCGCCATCGTGTGCGGCTCCACGGACATTGCGACCATGGGTCAGCACATCGTTACGGGCAACGTCTCGAGCGTCGTCGCCGTTATCCTCGCCGGCGTCGCCTTCGCGGCCGCCTGTTACATGGAGCTCGGCAAGCTTCCGTTCGATCAGGCCGAAGCCGAGCAGGAGCTCCAGGAGGGCCCGCTCGCCGAGCTCTCCGGCCCGTCCCTGGCCATGATGAAGCTCGCCATGGGCATGAAGCAGGTCGTGGTCGTCGCTTGGTTCACCTCCATCTTCATCCCCTGGGGAGAGCCCGCGACCATCGGCGTCACCGCTCTCGTGGGCGCCGTCGTCTTCCTCGTCAAGTGCCTGGTCGATTTCGTCGTCTGCGGCGTGCTCGAGAACTCCGTTTCCCGTTCGCGCTTCAAGGTGCTCGGTAACCAGACCTGGGCCGTCGTCGGCATCGCGGTCCTCGCGTTCGTCTTCGTCGTCGTAGGCGTGTAGGGAGAAGGGAGAAACTATGTCAATCGAATCGAGCTTGTCCCTCTTTGCCATGGTGGCGATCGCCGTCCCCATGCTGGGCTCCCTGCTCATCGTCATGCTGCCGCGTCCCTACGCTAAATGGATCTGCGCCTTTGCCGGCGGCATCGCCACGGTCGCTTCCGTTGGCTTGGCCGCGACGTTTGCCGGAAACGGCATGAACGCGGTCGATGTAACCTGGGCGAGTATGGGCCAGACCTTGGTCATGGGCTTCATATTCGACCGGATGAGCACGCTGCTCGCACCCGCGTTCGTCGCTATCGGCCTGCTCGTCGTCATCTATTCGTTCCCGTACATGAGCGATAAGAATAAGGAGCATCCCGACGCGCCCCGTCGTCGCTTCTACGTGTACTTCTCCACGTTCATCGGCGCCATGGCCGGTCTCGCCTACAGCTCCACCATCGTCGGCCAGCTCGTTTTCTTCGAGATCACCGGTGTGTGCTCCTGGGGCCTCATCAGCTACTACATGACGCCCACGGCCAAGAAGGCCGGTATGAAGGCGCTCATCATCACCCATATCGGCGCTCTGGGACTCTACATCGGCGCGGCCTTCCTGTTCGCCGGAACCGGCACGTTCGCGCTGAGCGCGATCTCCCAGCTCGATTCCGGTATGAAGACCGTCGTGCTGCTGCTCATCCTGTTCGCTGCTTGGGCCAAGTCCGCCCAGTTCCCGCTCTACATGTGGCTGCCCTCCGCAATGGAGGCCCCCACGCCCGTTTCCGCCTACCTTCATGGCGCGTCCATGGTTAAGGTCGGCGTGTGCGTGTTCGCCCGCGCTCTTGCGAGCGCCGGCGATATCCCCGAGATCGTCGGTTGGGTCGCCATCATCGACGCCGTCGTGACCATGCTCTTCGGCTTCCTCATGTACCTGCCCCAGAAGGATATGAAGCGCCTGCTCGCCTTCTCGACGATCGCGCAGCTCGCCTACGTGTTCTTTGGCCTGGGCCTCTCCGTGTTCGGAAGCCAGATGGCGTTTAACGGCGCCGTCGAGCACATCTTCAACCACGCGTTCACCAAGACCCTGTTCTTCCTCATCGCTGGCTCTCTCAGCTTCACGCTGGGAACCCGTATGCTGCCCAAGATCCAGGGCCTCATGAAGAAGTACCCGGTCACGGGCGTGGGCTTTGCGGTCGCCGCGACCGCTATCGCCGGCGTGCCCCCCATGAGCACGTTCTTTTCCAAGTTCCAGATCATTTCCGGTGGCTTCGCGGTTGGTGCTACCAACACGGTCATCTTTGTCCTCGTGTGCGTCATGGTCGTCGAGACCGTCGCCACCTTCGCATGGTTCCTGCGTTGGATGGGTAAGGTCCTGCCCGGTGAGCCGAGCGAGACCGTGGCCGCCGGCCAGCCCCTTCCGCGCGCCATGGCGTTCGTGTTCGTCGTCCTCATGATCATGGTCGTCGTCGCCGGTCCTCTGTCCTCTAGTTGGATGGGTTAGGAGGTAGGACATGGGTTATTCGTTAGTCAATATCCTGGGCGGTCTTCTGATCGTGACCTCCACCATGGTGGTCGTCTCGAAGACCATCCCGTCCGCCATCAAGTGGTACGCGATCCAGTCGGTTGTCCTGGTGGGCGTGCTGCTCACCCTGGGCCTCACCACCGGTGCCACCGAGCTTCTCATGTGGGCCGCGTCGGCCTTCGTCACCAAGGTGATCCTCGTTCCGTTCATTCTCAACCGTGCCTACAAGAAGATGGGTTCGCCTGCCGATAGCACGCTGACCTCCTCCATCAAGCCGGCCTGGACCATCATCCTCACCGGTCTGGAGGTGGCCGTCTGCTTCGCGGTGGTCACGCGCCTGAGCCTGCCCACCGCCGAGGTGGCCACTCCGGCCCTCGCCATCAGCTTCGCGCACTTCTTCGTCGGCCTCACGTGCATCATCTCCCAGCGCAACATCCTCAAGCAGATCTTCGGGTACTGCCTTATGGAGAACGGTAGCCACGTGACGCTCGCTCTGCTCGCGCCCACGGCCCCCGAGATCATCGAGATCGGCATCGCCACCGACGCCATCTTCGCCGTCATCATCATGTCCGCTGTCGTCGTGAGGATTTGGAACGACACCAAGTCGCTCGACTCCCACGACCTGACCGAATTGAAGGGGTAGGCCATGGATGTTTCAATGCTGACGGTCGCCCTGCTCGCTTGTCCTCTCGTGTTCTCCCTGATTATGGCTGCGCTCCCCAAGACGACGTCCTACAACGTCTTTGCGGGGCTCAACACCATCTCCGTCGCGGCGACCCTTGTCCTTTCGGTCGTCACCGCGGGAACCATGCTCTCGAGCGGGCAGAATATCGACGCTTTGGGCCTGTGGCTCCATCTCGATTCGCTCTCGTCGATCTTCGTCCTTCTGGTAGGCATCATCGGGTTCATCACCGGCGTGTACTCCATCTCCTATATCAAGATCGATATCGAGGAGAAGACCATGCCGGCCGAGCGCACCAAGCAGTACTACGCGCTGTTTAGCCTGTTCGTTTTCACGATGCTGCTCGCCTGCCTGTCCAACAACATCATCCTCACCTGGGCGGCGGTCGAGGCCACCACGTTGTCGACCGTGTTCCTCGTGGGCATCTACAAGAACAAGCAGGCGCTCGAGGCGTCTTGGAAGTACGCGATGGTCTGCACCGCCGGCGTGGCCTTCGGCCTGTTCGGCACGCTGCTCATCTACGCGAACGCCGCCGACATCATGCCCAACGCGCATGAGGCAGCCTTCCTCACCTCCATCATGCCCTACGCCGACCAGTTCGACCCTATGCTCGTGCGCCTCGCGTTCGCGTTCATCGTCATCGGCTTCGGCACCAAGGCGGGCCTGTTCCCCATGCACACCTGGCTGCCCGACGCGCACTCCCAGGCTCCGAGCCCGGTCTCCGCGCTGCTCTCGGGCGTGCTGCTCAAGTGCGCCATGCTGGTGATCATCCGCTTCTACTCCCTGTCCATCATCACGGTGGGCGACACCTATCCGCGAACGCTCCTGCTCATCCTGGGCACGCTGTCCATCCTGGTGGCTGCCCTGTGCATCTTCAAGCAGGACGATATCAAGCGCCGCTTCGCGTACTCCTCCGTCGACAACGTCGGCGTGGTCGCGCTGTGCCTGGGTATCGGTGGCCCGCTCGGTATCGCCGCCTGCCTGCTGCACTGCATCTTCCACGGCTTCACGAAGGCGCTCGCCTTCTGCATGGCCGGCAACATCCAGCACATCTACCACACCCGCGACCTGAACAAGATCAAGGGCGTCGTCGAGATCGCTCCCGTCACGGCAGCGCTCACCATCATCGCCCTGCTCGCGCTCGCCGCCTTCCCGCCGTTCGCCCTGTTCATCTCCGAGTTCCTCACCTTCGTGGCCGGCGTTCAGTCCGGTCCCATCTGGGTGGTCGTGCTCGTGGCCATCGGCCTCACCGGCGTGTACTTCGCCCTTACCGGCATCGCGCTCAAGTCCATCTTCGGCAAGGCGCCCGAGGGCATGAAGCGCCACGAGGTGCCCGCCCTCATGATCATCCCCGAGATCGCCCTCGCGATCGTGGTCATGTGGTTCGGTATCGCCACCCCGGTCGCCATCACGAGCGGCGTCGAGGATGCAACGTCCGTCGTTTTGAACCAGAGCGTCGAAGAGCTCCACGAGGCCCCTCTCTACCGCATGGTGTTCAGTTCCCAGACCAAGACAAGTGAGGTGAATTAGCACCATGGCAGAACCTGAAAAGAAGGACTACGCTCGTCGCTGCGAAAGCCACGTCGAGGCCCTGCGTGCTGCAGTGCCGGGCGCTATCGAGAAGGTCGAATGGCAGTGCGAGGACCAGCTGACGATCACCGTCAAGCTGGACCGTCTGCCCGAGGCCGTCCACTACCTGTATTACGAGCGCTACGGCTGGATTCCTGTGATTGTCGGCAACGACGAGCGCAGCCTGTGCGGCCGTTACGCCGTGTACTACGTCATCTCCATGGAGGGGGAGGACCCCGGCTGGGTTACCGTGCGTGCCGAGGTCGACCCCGCCAAGATGACGTTCCCGTCCGTGACGCCGTTCGTCCCCGCCTGCGTGTGGGGCGAGCGCGAGCTGCGCGATATGTTTGGCCTGATTCCCGAGGGTCTGCCCGACCGCCGTCGCCTGGTGCTTCCCGACGATTGGCCCAGCGGGCTGTACCCGTTGCGCAAGGATTCGATGGATTACCGTTTCCGCCCCGCCCCCGCGAGCGACATGGAAAACTACGAGTTCTTGGCCGACACCAAGGGCAAGGAGACCACGCTCGTCCCCATGGGCCCGCTGCACATTACCTCCGACGAGCCCGGCCACTTCCGCCTGTTCGTTGAGGGCGAGACGATCGTCGACGCCGACTACCGTCTGTTCTACGTGCACCGCGGCATGGAGAAGGTCGCCGAGACGCGCCTGAACTATGACGCCGTGACGTTCCTCGCCGACCGCATCTGCGGCATCTGCGGCTGCGCCCACTCGGTGGCCTATGCCGAGGCCGTCGAGCGCGCCCAGGGCATCCATGTCCCGCCGCGCGCCCAGTACATCCGCGCCATCATGCTCGAGGTCGAGCGCCTGCACTCGCACCTGCTCAATATTGGCCTCGCATCGCACTACACGGGCTTCGACTCCGGCTTCCAGCAGTTCTTCCGCGTCCGCGAGAAGTCCATGGACCTGGCCGAGAAGCTCTCCGGTCACCGCAAGACCTACGGCCTCAACGTGATCGGCGGCGTGCGTCGCGACATTTTGGCCGAGCAGAAGCTCTCCACGCTCACGACCATTCACCAGCTGCGCTCCGAGGTTCAGGAACTCGTCGACGTCTTGCTCTCGACGCCCAACTTTATCGAGCGTACGAGTGGCATCGGCATCTTGGACCGCAAGATCGCACGCGACTTCTCGCCGGTCGGCCCGCTCATGCGTGGCTCGGGCTATGCCCGCGACGTGCGCTTTGACCATCCCTTTGACGGCTACGCCGATCCGGATGTTCAGAAGATGCATGCTGCCACGGCCGACACCTGCGATGCCTTCGGCCGTACCGCCGTTCGCATCCAGGAGGTCTACGATTCGATCGACATGATCGAGACCATGCTCGAGAACTGTCCGTCGGGCCCCATCCTCACCACGGATTGGGAGTACACCCCGCACAAGTACGCTATCGGCGCCACCGAGGCG
>UREZ01000047.1 GCA_900547025.1 uncultured Collinsella sp. | reverse complement strand
GCCAAACCCGTCGAAGTGAACTAGCGCTTTGTCGTTCCCGAGCCGGCAGTTAGGGACGTTCCTAAACTGCCGGCAGAAAAGAAACGTCCCTAACTGCCGGATAAAAAACGAGCGAGGATTTTGAGGTCCTCGCTCGTTTTTGTTTTGGGCAATGTTTCGACTGCGCCGCTACTTGTCGGCGGCCGCCTTCTTGGTGGTCGTCTTTTTCGCGGCAGTCTTCTTGGCAGTCGACTTCTTGGCAGCAGTCTTCTTTGCCGCCGTCGTCTTCTTGGCCGTGCTCGCCTTGGTCGTGGTCTTGCGACCGCGGGCGGGCTTCTTCTCCTTGGTCGGGCAGTCCATGTTCACGCAGATGCGCCACGGGCCGCGCGCCGTGTTGACCACCACGATGGGGGCGCCGCACTCGGGGCAAGTCTCACCCGTCGCCTCGAGCTTACCGCGCGCCGGCAGAGGATAGCTCACGCCACAGTCATCGTAGTTGGTGCAGCGGATAAAGCGCTTGCCGCTCTTCTCGCTCTTGTGCGCGATCAGGTCGCCATGGCGTCCGGCCTCGGCGCACACCTTGCACTCGCCCACCTTAAGGTCGGGCTCGTAGTTGGTGGGGCACGTCGGGTTCACGCAGATCTCGAAAGCCTTCTGGCGGAACGGCTGGCACTTAATGCGCGGCGCGCCACACTCGGGGCACACGGCCGCCTCGCCCTCGAGCGGGCTTACCTTGACGCCGCTCGGCACCGGATAGGTCACGTCGCAGTCGGGCCAGCCCATGCAGCCGATAAAGCTGCCGCGGGTCTTGGCACTCGTCTTCATAACCAGGTCCTTGCCGCACTTGGGGCAAGCGCCCACGCGCGCATCGGCCGTGACGGCGTCGCTGATGGCGTCGCCCAGCTCCTGCGTGTGCTTGAGCAGCTCGTCGAGCACGCCGGCCAGCAGCGCGCGCGAGTGCGTCACGACATGCTCTTCGGTATCCTCGCCGCGCTCCACGCGGGTCATGTCGCCATCGAGCTCGCTGGTCATATCGGGGCTCGTGATGCGCGGGGCAAACTGCGTCAGTGCATCGATGATGGCGATGCCCAGCTGACTCGGCTCCACGGGATCGTTTTTGAGGTAGCGCACGGCGTACAGGCGCTCGATGATGCTCGCGCGCGTGGACTTGGTGCCCAGGCCGCGCTTTTCCATCTCCTGCACGAGCTTGCCCTGGCTGTAGCGCGCGGGCGGCTCGGTCTGCTTGGCCTCGAGCTTAATGTCGAACACGTCGACCGTATCGCCCTGCTCCAGCGGCGGCATCTGCTCATCGCGCTTAAGGCCGTACGGATAGGCCTCGCGGAAGCCAGGGGTCACGAGCACGTCACCCGAGGCCACGAACGGCTCGCCGTTGACGTCGAGCTCGAGCTTGGTGTTCTCAATGGTCGCAGGACCCATAAGCGTCGCCAGGAAGCGACGGGCGATGAGGTCGTAGAGCTTGCGCTGACCGCCGTCGAGCGTGGACGGATCGCCCTCGCCCGTGGGATAGATAGGCGGGTGGTCGGTGGTCTCGACTTTACCGCGCGTGGGCTTCATGGGGCCAGCGAGTACCTTTTTGCACACGGGCGCCAGCGCCGGGTTGATCTTTGCCAGGTCACTCACCACGGCGCCCAGATCGAGCGTCGCGGGGTACACGGTGTTGTCGACACGCGGGTAGCTGATGAGGCCCGCCATGTAGAGGGACTCGGCGATGCGCATGGTACGCGCAGGCGAGATGCCCTCGGCCGCGGCGGCGGCCTGTAGCGAGGTCGTCGCAAACGGCGTGGGCGGCTGCTGCTTGCGGGAGCGCTTGGTCACCGCGGCGACGGTTGCCGTCTCGGCGCCGTCGACGTGACTATACGCCGTCTCGGCAGCATCCTTGTCGGTAAAGCGCGCTGTCTTGTGCGCGATCTTAAAGCGATCGTCCTCGGCAGCGCCTTGCGCGGCGCCCATGCCGCGAATCTGCCAATAGTCCTCGGGCACAAACGCCATGCGCTCGCGCTCGCGCTCGACCACCAGGGCAAGCGTCGGGGTCTGCACGCGGCCGGCGGAGCGCACGTTACCAAAGCCGCCAAACTTGGCGAGCGTCAGGTAACGCGTGAGCACCGCACCCCAGATAAGGTCGATGTGCTGACGGCTCTCGCCGGCGTCGGCCAGGTTCTGGTCGAGCGAGACGAGATTATCGAAGGCGTGCGTAATCTCGGCCTTGGTAAACGAAGAGTACTGGGCGCGGGCGACCGGCAAGTCGGGCGCAACCTCGCGCACCTTGTTGAGGGCGTCCGAACCGATCAGCTCGCCCTCGCGATCGAAGTCCGTAGCGATGATGACGCTGTCGGACTTCTTGGCAAGGTTCTTGAGCGAGCGAATGAGCTCCTTCTCGGCCGGTAGTTTAATGACGGGCGCCCAGGTGAGATAAGGCAGGCTCTCGAGCTTCCAGCCCTTGATGAAGATACCATCGGCAAGAAACGGCTTGCGCTTGGTGTCGTAGGGCGGACGAGCCAGGCCATCGGGCATGTCGGCCGGCAGCATCTCGCCGTCCTCAGTAACCGAATACCAGCCCAGCTTTTTATCGAACAGCACGCTGTCGCAAAAATCGGGCGCAAGGATGTGACCGGCAAGACCGATCGTCACGCACTCCTCGCCCTTCCACTCAAAACGGTAGATGGCGGTGTTGTACACCTTGTCCTTTTTGGGTTTACCCGTGGACAGACGCTCGGCAATCTGCCGCGCGGCGTCGTTTTTCTCGGCGATGATGAGCTTCAAAAGAGGCTCCTATCTCGTGTCTCTGCGGCTACGCCCGCCCGTATGGTGGCCGATTTACGCCCTTGCTTGCTCGATCTGCCCGATGAGCCAATCGCACCAGGCATCCATGCCCTCGCCCTTGCGCGCGCTCACGGCAAACCGCGGCGCCTGCGGATTGAGGTCATCGAGTGTCTTAGTATACCTATCCATGTCAAAAACGAAAGCCGGGGCCACGTCTACCTTGTTGAGCAGCTGTGCGCCGGCGTGCTGGAAGATGCCCGGGTACTTGATAGGCTTGTCGTCGCCCTCGGGCACCGAGAGAATCATGATGGACAGGTTCTCGCCCAGGTCAAAGTCGACCGGACAGACCAAGTTGCCCACGTTTTCGATAAAAATGACGTCGATGTTATCGAGCCCAACGGCCTGGTCAAACGCGTCAACGGCCTCCATGATCATGTTGCCCTCGAGGTGGCACAGGCCGCCCGTGTTGATCTGGATGGCGGGCATGCCGGCTTCCTTCATGGTGATGGCGTCGACATCCGAGGCGATATCGCCCTCGATGACGGCACAGCGCAGGCCGGCCTTGTCACGCAGGCGCTCGTTGGTGCCCAGGATCGTGGTGGTCTTGCCCGAACCGGGGCTCGACAAGACGTTGATCACATAGGTGTTTGTCTCATTAAATCGCTGACGCAGCTGATCTGCCAGGCGCTCGTTGCGCGACAGAATCGGCGACGCGATATCAATCGTTTTCTCGGCCATACTTAGCGCTCCTTACTTTGGCCCCTTTATACCCCATCACCAGATGGCTAGCGGGCTAATCGTCGGGGGTTTCGATTTCGATACTCGCGATATCGAGCTCGCGGCCGTGCAGTAGGCGCACGTTGGCACCACCACACTGGGGACAGCGACAGTGGAAGCGATCGTGGTCGAAAACCTCGCCGCAGTCCAGACACTCGCTTTGTGGATGGACCTCCTCCACGGCAAGCTCGCAGCCTCGCGTGAGCGGGTCCTCGTCACGAAATGTCTCCCACGCAAAGTCGAGCGCCTCGCGCACGACCTCGGTCATATCCCCGATACGCAGCGTTACCAAAACGGCGCGCGAGGCCCCCGCCCCACGCGCCGCGCGAATCACTGTATCGAGTATGCCGTTGACAATGCCAACCTCATGCATACCGATTTACTCCTCGCTGTCCTCTTCGTCGTCCGAAAACAGGTCCAGACGGCTCACAAACAAGCCCTCCTTGCCCTCGCGCGCGGTAATGACCACGCGGGCGATGGCGAGCGAAATCTCGTAGAGCGAGAGCAGGGCGCCGTACATGAGGCCCAGCGTAACGGGCGAGCCGTCGGGCGTAATCACAGCCGAGCCCACAAGCAGGCCAACGTATACATAACGCCAAGCACTGCGGAAGGCCGCATAGGACACAATATGGAAGACGGACAGGTAGAAGATGATGAGCGGCAGCTCAAACGCCACACCAAAGCCGATCATAAAGAGCAGCTCCATGTTGACGTAGTTCTCCAGGTCGGGCAGCGCCGTGGCGACGGCCGAGGTCTCGCCGATAAGCCACTCAAAGCCCGCCGGGATGATGATGAAGTAGCAGAAGATGGCGCCCAGGAAGAACAGCACCGTCGAGGCGAGCACCGTGGGCACGACCCATTTGCGCTCGTTGGGACGCAGTGCCGGCAGGAAAAATGCCAGAATCTGCCAGATGATCATGGGCGTGCACATGACCACGGCCATCTTGATGGCCAGCGAGAAGCGCAAGCCAAAGCCGCCCAGCGTGGTGGTGATGTAGAACTTACCGTCCGGCACAAAGGAGCGGATAGGGTCTTCCAAGATGTCGAGCACCACGGGCGTGGCGAAATACAGCACGATGGCGGCGGCAAACACCGACACGACCACGATGGTCAGGCGGCGACGGAGCTCTCCCAAGTGATCGAAGAGCGGCATGCGCGCAGGTCCGATAGGCATTACTCATCGCCTCCCTTCGGGGCATCGGCGGCAGCGGCGTCGTCCTCGGCCTCGAGCTCGCGAGCGAGCTGGTCGACGACGGCCTTACGCTTGCGGGGACGACGGGCGTAGAGGTCAGCCGTCGTGGGCTCTGCCGGCTCGGGCTCGGACTCGGGCTCTGCAGCAGGCTCGGGCTCGACGACAGGCTCGGCGGCAGCGGCAGGCTCGGCGCCCTCGGCCTCGGACTCCTCAGCAGCACCCTCGCCCTCGGCGGCACCCTCGCTCGCAGCCTTCTCGGCAGCAAGGCGGGCACGGCGCTCGGCAAAGGTCTCCTTCTTGGCGGGCGCTGCCGTCTCGGCGGCATCCTCGTCCGCATCGGAATCGTCATCGACGGCAGTCTTCTTGGGCTTGACCGGTGCCGAAGCGGCCTCGCTCACCGGATCGATAATCTCGGACTGAACAACGGCCGTCATCTTTTCCTGCGTCTCGCGGAACTGACGGATGGCACGGCCGATCGTGCGGCCCATCTGTGGGAGCTTATCCGGGCCAAACAGCAAAAAGCCGAAGACCACGATGATCGCGAGCTCACCCTCTCCAATACCAAACACACATACCTCCAAGGCTCGATGTGAGTCGAGCCCGCACCGCGCCATTCGGCCGGAACTCGTCTATTCATTCGGTCAAGTATAGC
Source organism: uncultured Collinsella sp. (assembly GCA_900547025.1). Classification (GTDB taxonomy): domain Bacteria; phylum Actinomycetota; class Coriobacteriia; order Coriobacteriales; family Coriobacteriaceae; genus Collinsella. The sequence goes on along the minus strand of UREZ01000047.1, from coordinate 8,349 downwards.
GCCCGGACGCCAAAACGTCCGAGCGCATCACAAACATATGCCAAACGGCATGCCCTTTTGGGGGCAAAGATTATGCAGCGGTGATCGAAATCTCCTGGTCGACACCCAACAGCTGAACCACGTGCATCACCGGGGGCTGCACATTGGTGCAGCTAAAGCGCTTGCCGTGGTCGACCGCGTGGTGCGCGGCGCCCACGAGCACGCCAATGCCCGTCGAATCGATGTAGCTCACCTGGGCAAAATCGAGCTCAACGGCCTCAGTGGGCTGCTCGAGCGCCAGGTCGATGGCATTGCGCAGGCTATCGGCGTTAGAGATATCGATCTCGCCGGTTACCTTAATGGTGTAGAGCTCTGGCGTGGGGTTGGTGGAAATACCCAAATCCATGTATACGCTCCTTTGTGTATCGAAAGTGCGGATAGTACGGGAAGCCGCGCGTTAGGCGCGCTCGGCACGCGCAAGCTCGGCAGCGACAAGCTTAACGGCCAGCACCAGCACATCGAGCGCGGCCTCCAGGTCCTCGACCGTGGGATAGCTCGGCGCGATGCGGATGTTGGTGTCGCGCGGGTCCTTGCCATAAGGCCAGGTGGCACCGGCCGGCGTGAGCTTGACGCCCAGGTCGGCGCAGAGCGCGGCGACCTTCTGGGCCGAGCCCTCGGGACCATCGAAGCTTACAAAGTAGCCGCCGCAGGGGTGCGTCCAGGTGGCGCAGCCCGTCTCGCCCAGACCCTCGGTGAGCTTGCGCTCGACGGCCTCAAAGCGCGGGCGCAGGAACTCGGCATGCTTTTTCATGTGCTCCTTGACCGCCTCGATGGTGGGAAGGAAGCGCACGTGACGCAGCTGGTTGAGCTTGTCGGCACTGATGAGGCCGGCCTTCAGGCGCTTGGAGAACTCCGCGATAACCGCGGGGCTCGCACCGATAAAGCCGATGCCGGCGCCCGGGAAGGTGATCTTGGACGTCGAGGCAAAGGCCACCACGCGGTCCTCGGTGCCCGCCGCGCGAGCAAGATCGAAGATGTTGGCGAGCTCGTCGGTCTCGTCGTACAGGTCGTGCACACAGTAGGCGTTGTCCCAGAAGATGCGGAAATCGGGCGCGGCCGTGGGCATCTCGACCAGGCGACGCACGGTGTCCTCGCTAAAGGTGATGCCCGTGGGGTTGGAATACTTGGGCACGCACCAGATGCCCTTGATGGAATCGTCGGCGGCGACGAGGCGCTCGACCTCGTCCATGTCGGGGCCGTTGTCGGTCATCGCGACGGGGACGTTCTCGATACCCAGATCGGCGGTGATGCCAAAGTGGCGGTCGTAGCCGGGAACCGGGCACAGGAACTTGACCTTCTTGCCGTCGTGCGCGGCCTCGTAAGCCTCCCAAGGGTCGCTACCACATGAGCCGCAACGCCAGAACATACCGGCGATATCGTGCTCGATCAGCAAGCTCGACGAGCCCAGCACGAGCGTCTGCTCGGCGGGGCAACCCAGGAACTCCCCCGCTAGCTTGCGTGCCGAGGGAATGCCCTCAAAGCAGCCGTAGTTGGAGCAGTCGACGTTGCCGTCGTGCAGATCGGCATCGGCATTGAGGATATCGAGCATGGGGCGCGAGATGTCCACCTGGGCGGGCGATGGCTTGCCGCGGGCCATATCGAGCGCCAGGCCCTTGGCCTTGACCTCGGAGACCTCGGCTTTGAGCGCCTCGATGGCGGCATCGAGTTCGGTGGTTTCCATCTTCTGGTAGATCGTCTGCATGGGATGCGACCTTTCGCGAAGCGGTACGTTGCAGTTCGTCTAAGTATAGACCGCCACCGTCGCAACGTTATGAAGCCGTGATAGATTAAGTCCATCGCAATGAATTACGAATCGCCGCGCATGCCGGCGTGGGGCGCCCAAGGAGGCACTATGGAGTACGGATCGTTCCAGGCCGAGGAATTCGGCGACCTGCAGCGCCTGGTCGACGGATTGTTTTACGACCGCCACGCCATCGACCGCCTGGATCTGATCGTACAGGCCGAAATCTTGGACCTGGCGCCCGATCTCATGGAGATCGTCAACCTGCTACCGCCCGGCTATTACGACCGCCAGTCACTTTGCGACCAGCTCAACTCCGCCTTGGCCGCCCACGGCTGGGGCGCCGTCTACGGCACCGTGGAATAAACCTCGAGGCCGACGATTTGGCCCGTTTCCCGACCCTGGCGAGGCTTGTTTTAGGGCTTGTGGCCAAAAAAGGGCAAATATGAGTACTGTTACCTTTTTAGTAGCAGCGATTCTTGGTCGAAATCGGCAAAGCTGGACTTGAAACTCCTTAATCACCGTCAGTTAGCGCCGAATTGGAAGTCGATGGTCACTCATTAACGTACAGCTCTTATAACTTTGTTCATTATTTTCCACACCTAAAATGAAACGCCGTTTGTGACAGTACTCACAAACGGCGTTTTTTGACCACGGGGGCATCTGGCAGGGGGCCAGTAGCACCCTGATCCGAGTTTCGAACGCATCCAAACCGGTTCTGGTGTCTGTTTTCGAGCTTTTACTCGTCCTTGGACGCGGGGTGCTTGCAGACCACGCTCATGTAGATCATGCCGAGCACGGCAGCGGTAACCGAACCGGCAAGGATGGCGGCCTTGGCAGCCAGAACCTCAAACTGGGCCGTCGGGAAGGCGAGACCGCTGATGAGAATCGACATGGTAAAGCCGATGCCGCCCAGAATACCCACGCCGGCAATCATGTGCCAGTTGACGTTGCGCGGTAGCTCGCAGGCCTTGAGCTTGACCAAGGCGAACGTCATGCCAAAGATGCCGATCGGCTTGCCCAGCAGCATGCCAAAGTACACGCCGAGCGTCACCGGGTCGGTGAGCAGCGTGCTCATGTCCACGCCCACTAGGCGAACCTGCGCGTTCACGAACGCAAAGATCGGCAGGATCACAAAGTTGACCGGCGTGGAAATCAGACGCTCCATGCGGATGAGCGGCGGGGTCACGCGGTGCATGACGCGCTCGACCTTGGTGGTCGAGACGGTAAAGTCATGCTGGCCCAGGATGTGCGCCTCGTCGTCGTAGCGGTCGTCGAGCAACGGCAGGCACTCGCCCAGCCAGTCGGTCAGACTATCGAGCTTGACGCCGCACTTGGCCGGGATGGTAAAGGCCAAGATGACGCCAGCAAGCGTGGCATGCACGCCGCTCTTGAACATGCAGAACCACAACAGCAGACCCAGTACCGAATACGGGGCAAGGCGGTAATGCTGCGTCTTGTTGAGCCACACGAGCGCGCAGGTCACAAGCGCGGCGGCGCCCAACCAAAACGGATTGGGGCTCTGGCCGTAGAAGATGGCGATGGCGGCGATGGAAATGAGGTCGTCGGCGATGGCGAGCGTCGAGAAGAACACGCGCACGCCGTTGGGCACGCGATTGCCCAAAAGCGACAGCACGCCCAGCGCAAAGGCAATATCGGTTGCCATGGGAATGGCCCAGCCGTTGTGCGCGCCGGCATGGTTAAAGATCAGATAGATGCAGGCGGGAACGACGACGCCGCCCACGGCCGCCAGCATGGGAAGCATAGCCTGGCGCGGGTTTTTGAGCTCGCCAACTGTCATCTCGTACTTGAGCTCAATGCCCACCAACAAAAAGAAAATCGCCATGAGGAAGTCGTTGACGAATAGCTCGACGGTGAGACCGGCCGTAAGGTTGCCCAGACCCACATACAGCGGGGTCTCCAAAAAGTGATGGATGGCCTCATAGGCATCGGTATTGGCGCAAATGACGGCGGCGATGGCGGCGAAGACCATGACGGCGGCGGAAATCGTGCCGTTCTCGGCGATGCGCTCCCAGATGTCGTGACGTTCAAAGCGCTTGCGCTCACGAACGTTGAACAGCTGCTCAGTTGCTGCCATGGGCGGCTCCTTTCACGGGAAAGCTCCCGTCTTAAAAAAGCACGGCCCGCCCAAGTGGCGGCGCCGCGCTCTAACGTATTACGCTTGCATCTAGCCTACCCTGCACGACAAGCACGCAGGCGTGGCCGAAAAGCGGAACCACAGGTTGAACATTATTTGTTCAACGGCACGGGCATACCTGTCCAAGAGACGACGCGGCGCCGTGCACAAAAAACGACCGGAGCGCGGGGCATCCGCGATCCGGTCGTGGCGTTTGGTCAACTAAACCTAGCAGGCGGCCATGATGGGGGCTGCGACCTGCTTCTTACGGGAGAGGACGCCCGGCATCCAGACGCCGTCGTGCTCGTCGGCAATGCCCAGGCCCTTCTGAGCGGCCTCGGTCTCGCCCTCGAGCAGGACCTGCGAGCCTTCCTCCATGATGTCGGTGATGCACAGAACGATGCCGTCGGCACCCTTCTCGGCGGCGTAGGCGCGCATGGCCTCGCGAATCTCGTCGATCATGCCGAGTGCGCGGGTCTTGTCGACAGTCTCGTACTGGCCGATGAGCAGCTTCTTGCCGGCGGGCTCGAACATCTTGATGTCGTTGCCGACCATCTCGGCTGCGGTGAAGGAGCCGGACGGACGGGTGAGGAAGACTTCCATGCCAAACTTGACCGGGTCGACGCCCACCTGCTCGCCGAGCTTGGCGGCGACGGCGCGGTCGACATCGGTGGTGGTGGGGCTCTTGAGCATGAGCGTGTCGGTCATCATGGCCGAGAGCAGCAGCTTGGCCTGGACGTCGGAAAGCTCAACGCCGAGCACGCCGGCGAGCTTGGTGACGATGGTGCAGCTGGAGCCCCAGGGCAGGCAGATGTAGTGCAGCGGGCCGGCGGTCTCGAAGTCGCCGATGCGGTGATGATCGACAACGCCAAAGACCGTGGCGTCCTTAAGGCCGGCGACGGACTGGGCAGACTCGTTGTGGTCGGTGAGGACGACGAGCTGACCGGCCTCGACGGACTCGATCACGCGGGGCTCGGCAATGCCGGCGTCGGCGAGCAGCTTGGCGGACTCGGCCGGAAGCTGACCAAGGGCGCAGGCCTCGTAGGTGTTGCCGGCATACTCAACCTGGTTGAGCAACTGGGACAGGACGACGGCGCTCATGATAGCGTCGTTATCGGGGTTCTGGTGACCAAAGACAAGAACGTTTGCCATGGGTATCCTCCACTTGATATGTGTACTTAGACGTAGCTATGGTAGCACGCCGATGCCGAGCCTTCGCAGACGGAAGGTCTACGGCATATTTTGGGGCAGGCACGGGGCCAAGGTTGTCCCTTTTGCACCATATTGGTGCAAAGTAACCTGTCCCCCTTGCACCAGCTATTTACCGGCGGCGCGCAGGGCTACGTAGGCGGCACCGATGATGCCGGCGTCGTTTCCGAGCGAAGCGACCTTAATGGGCGTCTCGCGCGAGGCGGAAAGCGCGTACTGCTTAAAGTGCTCGCGAACCTTGTCGAGGTAGACATCGGCCGAGGCAGAGGCGCCGCCGCCGATGAGGAACATCTCGGGATCAACCACGTTGGCAATAAGCGCCAGTGCGCGACCGAGATAGTCGGCCATGGTATCGGCCGCGGCCAGCGCAAGCTTGTCGCCCTCGCGGCAGGCCTGGAACACGTCCCTGGAATCGGAGGGACCGGTGAGCTCGATGGGCTCGACGCCCGCTTTCTCGCACTCGGCAAGGTAGTTGCTCACCACGCCGGTGGCGCTGGAATACTGCTCCAGGTGGCCATGGCCGCCGCAGCCGCAGGTGCGCTCCTCAGCCGGGTTCAGGCACATGTGGCCGATCTCGCCGCCGGCGCCCACAACGCCCGACACCACGTCGCCGTTAACGATAACGCCGCCACCCACGCCGGTACCGATGGTGACCATCACCACGTTCTGCACGCCCTTGGCAGAGCCGAGCCAGGCCTCGCCCATGGCGGCGGCGTTGGCATCGTTCTCGTACTTAACGACCGCGTCGGGGCAGTGCTGCTGAATGGCGATCCTCAGCTCGGGCAGGTTAATGGCAATGTTGGCTTTGACCTTGGCATCGCCCGATGCCGGGATGGGGCACGGAACGGCCAGGCCAATGCCCGCCACAAAGGCGCGCGGAATCTGGGCCTTGGCGACCACCTGGTCGATAGCCTCGGTCACCGCGGCAAAGCCCGCAGCGTCAACGATAGGAGGCGTGGGCACGCTGGCCTTGGCCAGCAGGTTGCCGTCCTCGTCGAACAGGCCCTCCTTAACCGAAGTGCCGCCGACGTCGATGCCGATGTAGTACTGCTTAGGTTCCATGGGAGCCCACCTTTCTCGTTTAAACATTGTCTGTATGGTACCGCTCCCAAGGCAAAAACCTACCAAAAAGGGACAGGTTTGTTTTGGCAGGTTTTATCTGGGGAAATGCAGAGCATGAGATTCGGTTCGCCGGGCGGCAAAACGGCTCGACCCCATCCTCGAGCCGATCGATTCGCTCAATATCACATTATTCGAATGCATATTCATTTAGAGCGCTCTAGTTTCTAAAGAGAAGCGTTTTTTAATTAAACCTTTCTCGAACTTTTCAAAAACGCAATAGGGATGCTTAGGTGTTGACTATACTTTCTTCTGTACTCAATCAAGCCGGAAAGGAGGTTCCATGATTCCCAAATACGAGGCGATAGCTGCAGATATTCGTCGAAGTATCGAGGATGGCGCTCTTAAACCGGGCGACAAGCTTCCCACCGTCGTTGAGTTCTGCGAGCTCTATAGCGTTTCCAAAATCACCGTCAAACGAGCTATTGAACAAATCACCGAGGAAGGTCTTATTACCAGCCGACGCGGATCGGGTACCTACGTTAAGGACACGGCGGGGCTTCCCGGCCAGGCGTTTTTCCAGGGCAAAAACGACCGTGCCCAGGGCTTTTCGTACGAGCACCGCGGGGAGAAGGTGACCTCGGTGGTCTACGATTTCTCGATCGTTAATCCACCAGCGGACATCGCAGCCCAGCTGGGAATTGCCGAGGATGACTTTGCCTATCACATCGTGCGCGTGCGTCAGGCCGACGAGAAGCCCATCGTTATCGAGTACACTTACATGCCCCTCGAGCTGATTCCGGGCCTTAAAAAGAAGGACCTGTACGAATCGCTCTACCGCTTCATCCGCGAGCAATGCGGGCTGAAAATTTCGAGCTTCCACCGTACCATTCGCGCCGTGGCAGCAACCGAGGAAGAAGCCGAGCGTCTGGACACCAAACCTGGCTCTCCCCTGCTCGAGCTCACCCAGATTGGCTTTTTGGACAGCGGTGCCGCCTTTGAGTATTCGACCTCGCGCAACGTTGGCGACCGCTTTGAGTTGCACAATGTAACGTTGGCATAGGTTTTTGTAGTCATGCGGGCGCTCGTTTTGAGCAGTTTTACGCGGCGCCCACGCAGCACAATGGGAGTATGAACATGTCCGATTTGATTAAACTGACGCCGATCTTCCACGAGAAGATCTGGGGCGGCCGCCAGCTGGAGACCGTGTTTGGCTACGACATTCCCGAGGGTCCCATCGGTGAGTGCTGGGCCATCTCGGCACACCCCAACGGCGACTGCCAGATCGCTGAGGGCCCGTATGCCGGTCACACGCTGTCATGGCTGTGGGCCGAGCACCGCGAGCTCTTTGGCAACTGCGAGGGCAAGGAGTTCCCGCTGCTCATTAAGATTCTGGACGCCAAGGACGACCTTTCGATCCAGATTCATCCCAACGACGAGTACGCCGCCAAGCACGAAAACGGCAGCCTGGGCAAAACCGAGTGCTGGTATGTGCTGGACTGCGAGCCCGGCGCCACAATCATCGTCGGCCAGCGCGCGCACGACCGCGCCGAGGCCGCGCAGATGATTGAGGACGGCCGCTGGGACGACATGCTCAACGTACTGCCGATCCACAAGGGCGACTTTTTCCAGATCGACTCCGGCACCGTGCACGCCATCAAGACCGGCACGCTGATTCTGGAGACGCAGCAGTCGAGCGACGTGACGTATCGCCTGTATGACTACGACCGCCCGGGCACCGATGGCAAGCTGCGCCCGCTGCACATTGAGCAGAGCCTGGACTGCATCAACTTTAACGCGCAGGCCCCGACCGACGGCACCGTGACCGCACCCGAGGTCGACGGCGTGACTGAGCTTGAGTCCAACCCCTGCTACACCGTCGATCGCGTGCGCGTCGACGGCAGCAAGACCCTGGAGCAGCGCTGGCCCTTCATGTGCCTGTCGGTCATCGACGGCAAAGGCACCGTCTGCGGCGACCCCGTCCACAAGGGAAGCCACCTGCTGGCCCCGAGCACCGTCAGCTCCATCGACCTCGAAGGCAAGATGGAACTGATCATCAGCCACCTGTAGGCCACCGGTCCCCAAGCGCTCGCCGGGACGGGGCGCGGGGTTTGGTCGCCTGCTCGGACAGTCCTGCTCGCACGGAGAGCACATTAAGTGCTCT
>UREZ01000046.1 GCA_900547025.1 uncultured Collinsella sp. | reverse complement strand
ATCACCACGTCGATATCGGACTTGTGACCCGCCGTGGCGACGACCACCAGGTCGCGCGGGCCGATGGGGCACTGCTTGCTCAGGTTCTTGTAATCGACCAGGCGACGATCGTAGACACCGGGCACCCATTCGGGGGTCAGCGTGCCGGGGCGGTCGTCGCAAGCCACGACGGCAAAGCCCGCCGCCGTGAGCACCCGCGCCGTCGCGGCGCCCACGTGTCCGCAGCCAAAGATGTAGGTCAGGCCCTCGGGGCAGAGCGTCTCGATGTGCGCCGGGGGAATCTCGGAGGCGGCGTTGGTGTAGGTGACCTTACTCCCCTCCTCCACCAGCGAAAGCCCGGGGCAGCCCGCAATGGTGCGGCGCGATTCCTCGCCATGGTACTCGGCCACATCGCCCTCGAGCGCGCTCGCGATAAACGGCTCAAAGTCGATGACGAAGTCGCCGATGCGCCGATAGGCCAAGACGTCGGCAATTTCCTGGAACAACGGTGCCTGGGTTGCATCCAGATGCAGGTAGCACAGGCAGATGGCCCCGCCGCAGATCATGCCGGTATCGGAGTTCTCGCCGCCCATGGTGTAGCGGACCAGACGCGACTGTCCCGCGCTCAGGAGCTCGCGCGCCTCATCCAGCGCAAAGAGCTCAATCTTGCCGCCGCCGATAGTGCCCGCCTGGCTACCATCGGCAAAGACGGCCATCCAGGCGCCCACGCCGCGCGGCGACGACCCTGCCGTGCCGGCAACTACCACCAACTCGCACGTCTTACCAGCCTTCAGAGCGCCAAGCGCAGCATTCACCACATCGAGCTTTTCCATTGCAATTTCCTATCCCTGGAATACACCGGTGAGCATGGCGAGCGCCTCGAGCACGCCGCCGCCGACCGACGTCGCCTTGTCCGAAATGTAGTTGATATAGCTGGCATCGCCGCGCGGATCGACATCGGCGCATTTAAAGCCCTCAGTCACCTGCACGCCGTTCGCCAAAAGCCCGCGCAGACAACCATCAATCTGCGTGCGCATAGGCGTATCGCCCGCGTAGCCAATCACGTCTCCGGCGCTCACGATGTCGCCGATTGCGCGGTCGGACCGAAACACGCCGGCGGCGGGGCTGTGGATAACGCGCTCCTTGCCATAGCCGGCGATAATGCCCGGCACGCCCGTGTTGGGCTGGGGCGAACCTTGGGTAATGACACGGCCCAGGAAATGCCCGCGCATGGTTTCGACCACGGCGTCGCAGTCAACCGGCGCGGTAAAGCCCGGCCCCACGGCGATGACGGCAGGCGCCATGCCGCGCGTGGTACCCAGGTTGCGCTTAGCCAGAATCGCGTCGACCACGGCAGCGGGTTTCAGCTCGCCGAGCATCTTGGCCTGGGGGTCCACCACCACGGCGACATCCCCCGCTTGGGTAATCTCGAGCGCCTCTGCCGGCGTCTGCGCCAAGCGAGCGCGAATGCCCTCGACCTGGACCTCGCCCAGGCGAATAGCCTCGCAAAAACTGATTGTGCGGCGGATGCACGTGGGAACCGCGATATCGGCCATAACGACCGACACGCCGGCGCGCACCAAGCGAGCGGCGACACCCGTGGCGATATCGCCGGCGCCGCGAACATAAACGAGCATTCCCGGGGCACCTCCCTGTGCTACGGTTTGAGCAGAGCAAAAGCGGCTCGACCGCTACTCTGATGATTATTTATTATCACAGTATTATACGGCGGTGAACAGATGGAAACGGTTAGCGGCAATCTTGCCTCGGCGCTCAGGATCGAGCCGGACATTACCGCGATCATCGGCAGCGGCGGCAAGTCGACGTTGCTCAAAACGCTGGGTCTTGAGCTCATGCGCGCTGGCGGCCGCGTGCTCCTCTGCACCACCACGCATATGCTTCCCGTTGCCGGCGTGCCATGGGACGGGTCGAATCGTCGCCTGGACGCCGTGCCTTGGAAGCCGGGCGCCTCGCATGTCCCCGGTTGCACCTGCGAGGCCTGCGCGGGCCTTGCACGCGGAGGCATCTGCCAGGCAGGCATCTTGGACCCGGAGACAGGCAAGCTCTCCGCCCCCGCCGAGCCGCTCAACGAGCTGGCGCAGCGCTTTGACTATGTGTTGGCCGAGGCAGATGGCAGCAAGCGACTCCCGCTCAAGGCGCATGCCGCCTGGGAGCCGGTAATTCCCGCCGCCACGGCAAACGTTGTCTGGGTCGTCGGCGCCTCGGGGCTGGGCAAGCCCGTCGCCGAGGTTGTCCACCGCCCCGAGCTCTTCTGCGAGCGCTGCGGCTGCGAGCCTACCGACATCGCCACGCCCGAGCGCGTCGCCCAGGTGCTCAATGCCGAGATGCAGGCGCTGGGACTCAGCACCGCACGCGTCATGCTCAACCAAGCCGACACGCTTGCCGACCCAACAATGGCAGATCGCTTCGAGGCAGCCCTCAATCGCCCCCTCATCGCCACCAGCCTCCAGGGGTAGCAAATTTGGGACGGGGCTCTTTTTGCTACCCCGTCCCGAAAAATCATCTCCCAAATTAGCTACCCCGGCGGTCTTCCTGTTAGCGGGGCACGTAGCGGCCGGGTTGGGCTCCGGTGGGCTCGCCGTCGCGTGCCGCCAGCACGCCGTTCACAAACACGGCCTTGGCGCGGCCATGTGCCTCAAAGCCCTCGAGCGGCGTGTAGTCCACGGCCTGATGCTGCGTCGCGGCGCTGATCGTCCAACGCGCGCAAGGATCCCACACGCACACGTCGGCATCGGCACCCTCGGCAAGACAGCCCTTGCGCGGATACATGCCAAAAACGCGCGCCGGGTTCTCGCTCATCAAGCGGCAGAGGTCCTCGGGGCCCAGCTGGCCCTCAAAGCTCGTGGCAATCGCGACGGGGCGATGCTCCACGCCGGGCCCGCCGTTGGGAATCGCGCGGAAGTCGTCGCGCCCGCGGTCCTTTTGCCCGTGCAGGTTAAAGCTGCAGTGGTCGGTCGCAATCGTATCGATCTCGCCGGCCACAAGCGCCTCGCGCAGGGCTGCACGGTCACCCGCATGGCGCAGCGGCGGACTCATCACATACTTGGCACCCGCAAAGCCGTCCTCGCCCTGCTCCAGATAACAGGTGTCGTCGAGCATCAGATACTGGGGGCAGGTCTCGACATAGATATTCTTCTGCCCGCGCGCTTTGGCAGCACGGATGGCCTCGAGCCCCAGCTTGGTCGAAAGGTGCACCACGTTGACCGGAGCGTCCCCGGCCAAGTGCGCCAGATACAGCAGGCGGCTCACGGCCTCACCCTCGCACACGTCCGGACGGCTGAGCGCATGCCCCTCGGGCCCGTGGATGCCCCGCTCAAACACGCGCTTCTGCAGCGCGTTGACCAACGTGCCGTTCTCGCAATGCACGCACAGGATACCGCCCACGCGCTTGAGCTCCTCCAGCACCTCGAGTGTCTCGGCATCGTCCAAGCGCAGGTGGTCATAGGCAAAGTAGGTCTTAAACGACGACACGCCCGCCTCGCGCATGGCCGAAAGATCGGCGCGGTTGCATTCATTCCACTCGGCGAGTGCCATATGAAACGCGTAGTTGGCCGTGCAGGTTCCGTCGGCGCGGCGATGCCACTCGGCCAAGGCATCGGGCATGGTCACGCCGCGATCGGCCGTCGCGTAGTCCACGATGGTCGTCGTACCGCCGCAGGCAGCCGCACGCGTACCGGTCTCAAAGCTATCGGCCGTCCAATCCATGCCAGTCCAGCACTGCATGTGCGTGTGGCCGTCGATAAAGCCGGGGAACACCCAACAGTCGGTGGCGTCCTGGACGGTATCGCCCTCGCCCGGCTCGATTGCCGCGGCAATCCGCACAATCTTATCGCCCTCCATGGCAAGATCGGCGCGGCGAAGCCCCTGGGGCGTCACAAGCGCGCCGTTTTTGATGATGATCATAATTGCTCCTTATTGATTGATGCAGTTGGCCACGCGATCAAAATACGAGCAGGCGGCGATATGCTCCGTTATGCGTCGCTGTCCCTTGACGGTATCGACGTCCCACAGCTCGTAGGCACGCGCCTCGACCAGCACCACGTCGGTGCGACCTTTGAGAATCGAGCCCCCGCCGTCCTTGCCCTCAAGACACATAAGTGCATCGAACAGTTCCGCCGGAAAGAGCACCGGGCTCGAAGGCTCACCGTTACACGCAAGACGCACCGGATGTTTGCGGCCACGCTCGTCAAATGCACGAACCATAGCCTCAAAAGAATCCGAACTCACGAGCGGCTGGTCGCCCGGTAAAAAGAGACAACCTTTCCAGTTGCGTTCGACTCCCCACGAAAGGCCCGCACGGACGCTTTCGCTGCGCAGCTCGCCATCGTGCAGCACGCACGGGCAATGCTTGTCCTCGCAAATCTGGGCGACCTCGGGCCAACGCGTCGAAACCACAACGTCGAAGCCCCGGGGAACCGAATCGATGGTCCGGGCAATCAGCGGCTCGCCATAGATATCGGCAAGCATCTTGTTAGAGCCAAACCGCTTGCCCTCGCCCGAAGCCATAATGACGCAACCAAGTTTCATGGCGATACCTCCCCTGAAACCATCGTACCCATAACTCGCGCCGCGGGCATCCACATCGAAAGCGCTTATCCCGCACGCCCGCGATGCAAAAAGGGGCACCCCGCCGGTTGGCAGAGCGCCCCCTTTACATGGCTTACCTCAACCCGGCTTTAGGCCTGGAGCCAACGGGCGGTGTTGCGCTCGTCGAGGGCCTTGAGGGTAGCGGCGGGATCGGCAACCTTCTGCAGGAACATCATGGCTGCGATGGCATACGGCTTGTAGCTGGCCTCCTTGTACATGCCCACGCGGTGCATGTCGAAGACGTCGGCGTTAACCTCGCCGTGCTCGCAAGAGACACCGGAGATGTCGGCGGGCAGCGGGTGCATAAAGATGGTATCCTGGCCGTTGGCAGTCTTCTCCATGAGCTCGGTCGTGGAGCACCAATCCTGATGCGTAGCGTTCTGAGCGAGCAGCTCCTTCTCGAGCGCAGCGATGCCGGCGTCGTCGCCCTCGGCGTACAGGTTGGTACGCTTCTCCATGGCGGCAAACGGAGCCCAGCTCTTGGGGATCACGATGTCGGCGCCCTCGAAGGCCTCGGCCATGGTGTTGACCTGCTTAAAGGTGGTGCCGGACTCGGCGGCGTAGCCCTTGGCGCGCTCGACGACCTCGGGCATGAGGTCGTAGCCCTCGGGGTGAGCCAGGGTGACGTCCATGCCAAAGCGGGGCAGCAGGCTGATCAGCGACTGCGGGCAGGACAGCGGCTTGCCGTAAGAGGGCGAGTAGGCCCAGGTGACGGCAACCTTCTTGCCCTTGAGGTTCTCAAGACCGCCAAACTCGTTGATGAGGTAGAGCATGTCGGCAGAGGACTGCGTGGGGTGGTCGGAATCGGACTGCAGGGAGATGAGCGTGGGACGGTGATCCAGAACGCCGTCCTCGTAAGCCTGCTGGACAGACTCGGAGACCTCGGCCATGTAGGCGTCGCCCTTGCCGATGTACATGTCGTCGCGGATGCCGATGACGTCGGCCATGAAGGAGATCATGGTAGCGGTCTCGCGGACGGTCTCGCCGTGAGCGATCTGGGACTTCTTCTCGTCCAGGTCCTGCAGCTCAAGGCCGAGCAGGTTGGCGGCCTTAGAGAAGGAGAAGCGCGTACGGGTGGAGTTATCGCGGAACAGGGAGACGGCCAGGCCCGAGTCGAAGATCTTGGACGAGACGTTGTTCTCGCGCAGCTCGCGCAGGGCGTCGGCGACGATGTAGAGAGCCTTGAGCTCATCGGTGGTCTTATCCCAGGTGTGCAGGAAGTCGCTGCCGTACATACCCTTAAAATCGAGGCCGTTCAGCTGCTCGACGAGCTCGGTAAACTTGGCGTCCATGTAAATGTCCTTTCTAAAGGTGAAACGATCGCAATGAGTAGATGTGCTCCGGCATGCGCGTGTGGCTAGAACATGCAGAGCGCTATGACGAGGACCCGCTACCGTTGAGGAAGCATGGGAGATAACGACCGCGGGCCCCAAGTCAACAGGAGGCGCCGGGGGCATAAACTGTCCCCGGCTCAACAAAATCGAGGAATGGGACTAGTCGATCTTGTTGTTGGTCAGACCGGCGCGGAACACGGTGGCGTCGCCATCGGCCTGGCTCGGATCGTAGAGGTTCAGGGCAGCCACATACATGGCGGCAGCGGTGACCAGGTCGTCCTTGTAGGTGACCTCGTTGGGAGCGTGAGCCTGAGACTCGGCACCCGGGCCAAAGCCCACGCAGGGGATGCCGTAGCGGCCCTGGATGGAAACGCAGTTCGTGGAGAAGGTCCACTTGTCGCACAGCGGGCGACCGGTGCGCTTGTCCATGCTGGGCTCGCAGCCGATGCGCTCGTCACCGAACATGGCCTTGTGGGCGTCGACGAGGGCCTTGACGTGCGGAGCGGTCTCCTTGTTGATCCACGTGGGGAAGTAAGCCTCGGTCTCGTAGACCTCGCCGGTCCAGGACGGACGGTCGTACATGTACATGGAGACCTTCACGTCGTCGCCGTACTTCTTGGCGGCCGGCAGGTTGCGGATCTCGTCCAGGCAGGACTCCCAGGTCTCACCGGCGGTCATACGACGGTCGATGGAGATGGCGCAGGAGTCAGCGACAGCGCAACGGCTGGGGCTGGTGTAGAAGATCTGGCTGACGGTGCAGGTGCCGCGGCCCAGGAAGCGGGCATCCTCGAAGTGCTCGGGGTTGTACTTGGGGTCGAGCATCTTGACGAGACCCTTGATGTCGGTCGACTCGTCGCAGCCGTTGTTGTTGAGGGCGCGGACGTCGGCGATGATGTCGGCCATCTTGTAGATGGCGTTGTCGCCGCGGTCGGGAGCGGAGCCGTGGCAGGAGGTGCCGTGAACGTCGACACGGATCTCCATGCGGCCGCGGTGACCGCGATAGATGCCGCCGTCGGTGGGCTCGGTGGAAATGACGAACTCGGGCTTAATGCCGTCCTTGTTGTAGATGTACTGCCAGCACATGCCGTCGCAGTCCTCTTCCTGGACGGTGCCGACGACCATGATTTTGTAGCCCTCGGGGATGAGGCCCATGTCCTTCATCATCTTGGCAGCGTAGGTAGCGGAAGCCATGCCACCCTCCTGGTCGGAGCCGCCGCGGCCGTAGATGATCTCGTCGGTCTCGTAGCCCTCATAGGGATCGGCGTCCCAGTTATCGATGTTGCCGATGCCGACGGTGTCGATGTGGGAGTCGATGGCGATGATCTTGTCGCCCTCGCCCATAAAGCCCATAACGTTGCCCAGGCCGTCGACCTTGACCTCGTCATAGCCAAGGCTCTCCATCTCGGCCTTGATGCAAGCGACAACCTCACCCTCCTCGCAAGACTCAGAGGGGTGGGAGATCATAGCGCGAAGAAAACGCGTCATATCAGCACGATGGGACTCAGCAGCAGCCTTGATAGCGTCGAAATCGAGTTCTTTAGCCATTGTTCATAACCTTTCAAACGAAGGAATCTACCTGTGGGGTGGCGGAGCGATACCTATTTACTCCGCCCAGTATTAGCAAGTGGGATATTCGCCTTCCCAGACGATGCGACGGTACTGATCCGGATCCGTGTCGCCCTCGGTGGAGAAGCAGAGCACGGAGCTCGTCTTGTCCAGGCCGATGAGTTCCTTGAGCTCGGCGTACTCGGGATCGAACATGAGAGTCTCAACCAGACCGGTGGTCACAGCGCCGGACTCGCCGGAGATGACGCGCGGGTCGCCCTTCTCGGGAGCGCCCAGAGTGCGCATGCCGCGAGCGGTGACCCAGTCGGGGCAGGACACGAAGGCGGTGGTGTGGTTGCGCAGGATATCCCAGCCCAGGATGTTGGGCTCGCCGCAGCACAGGCCGGCCATGATGGAGGGCATGTCGCCGTCCACGATGCGCGGATCGCCGTCGCCGGCGGCAGCGCCCTTGTACAGGCAGGCGGCAGGCGCGCACTCGACCACGACGAAGGTGGGCGGGTTATCGGGATACAGGTTGGTGAAGTAGCCCACCACGGCGCCGGCGAGCGAGCCCACGCCAGCCTGGACAAAGACGTGCGTCGGGCGGTTGATGGCCATCTCGCGCAGCTGCTCGGCAGCCTCGGAAGCCATGGTGCCGTAGCCCTCCATGATCCAGGACGGGATCTTCTCGTAGCCCTCCCAGGCGGTATCCTGAACGATGACGCCGCGCTCGCAGGCGTCGGCCTCGGCGGCGGCCATGCGCACGCACTCGTCGTAGTTGACCTCTTCGATGGTCACCGTGGCGCCCTCGGCGGCGATGTTATCAAAGCGGGGCTTGGTGGAACCCTTGGGCATGTGCACGACGGCCTTCTGGCCCAGCTTGTTGGCAGCCCATGCCACGCCGCGGCCATGGTTGCCGTCGGTGGCAGTAAAGAAGGTGGCCTGGCCAAAGTCCTTGGCAAGCTGATCGGAGGTCAGGTAATCGAAGGTGCACTCGGCAACGTCCTTGCCGGTCTCGTCGGCAATGTAGTTGGCCATGGCAAACGAACCGCCCAGGACCTTAAAGGCGTTGAGGCCAAAGCGATAGCTCTCGTCCTTAACGCACAGGTTGGAAAGGCCCAGGCGCGCAGCCTGACCATCCAGGCGGGCAAGCGGAGTGACGGTGTACTGAGGGAACGACTGGTGGAAGGCGCGGGCCTTCTTCACGTGGTCGAGGCTCATGATTCCCAAGTGCTTGTCATCGCTCTTGGGCATCGTGTTGCCCGCCCACTGGATCTTATCGGCCATACGGTGAACTCCTTAAGTCCTCTCTTGCCGGCCCCCGCATACGCGTTTCAGCCCATTCCCATTCATGCGACTGAACTTTTATGTGGATGCCAAACAAAAAGTTTGTTAGCACTGTTCTATCACACTTTTTGATTGGTAAACCTAACAAATTGTTTGTTGCCGTAATCGGTACCTTTTCGCCGCCGAACGGTCACATAACGCAGCGACGCTTTCGTTATTTGCGAACAAGTGTGGTTTATGGCAAAGTGTGCCCAAACTAATTTTTAGGAAGGCACCCATGACCCCCGCACAGATTGAGTTTTATAAGCGCCTTGCACACGGCCTGGCGCTCCAATTTGGCCCCAACTGCGAAGTCGTCGTCCACGATCTGGAGACCGAGGACGTGGACCACTCCATCGTAGTGATCGAAAACGGCCACGTCAGCGGGCGAAAACTGGGTGATGGCCCCAGCCATATTGTGTTTGAGTCCATGCACGAGGGCACCACCGACGTGCACGACCGCGAGCCATACCTCACCAAAACCGCCGATGGCAAGCTGCTCAAATCGTCGACGATCTTTATCCGCAACGACGAGGGCGAGCCTGTCGGCATTTTGGGCATCAACTTTGACATTACGCTTATGAAGGCTTTTGAGCGTTCGCTCGACGCCTTTACCGGCACCGGCGGCACGGGCTACACCGAGCCCGAGCCCATTACCAAAAACATCGGCGACCTGCTCGAGGACCTGCTGCACGAGTGCGAACAGTTTGTGGGCAAGCCCGCGGCACTCATGACCAAAGACGAGCGCATTCGTGCCATTGGCTACCTCGACCGTCGCGGCGCCTTCCTCATTTCCAAGTCGAGCGAGCGCGCCTGCGAGTTCTTTGGCATCTCCAAGTACAGCTTCTATAGCTACCTCAATGAGGCCAAGGCGGCGACAGGCGACAAGTAGGCACTCGCCTGGATTGCCCCTCCCCTTTTGGGCGCGAGTTCTGGAAAGCACGAATCCAAGACCGAGCCGCTTGGGAAGTTCCATATAATCGATGTCATTAGCATTTCGAAAGGGTGGAACAGAATGGCGTTGAGCAAGGCATCATGCACCGGTCGCGGATTGATTCCGGCAATTGGTGGACATGTGCACCGCATGTTCGATAAGGGTGAAGACGACCTGTTTTCGCTGAGCCTTGACGACGTGATGGATGATCGCCCGTGGACCGCCGACGAACTCATGGGCGGTGGGGCTCGCCCGTCAAGCCCCAATCCCGCACTTGCGCCTAAGCCCGCATCTGCGCCGACTCCTACGCAGCCGCCTGTTTCGACGCCCGCGTCTACGCCCGCACCCACTTCGGCGCCCACGCCCACTCCCCGCCCCGCAAGCGACCCGTCCGAGACGGCGGCATTTCTCGCTGCGGCGACGCGGAGCAAATCGGCCGACAGCACCGTTATGTACAGCGCCCAGCAGTTGCCCGTTCCTGCGGCACGCAAGTCTCCGGTCACAAGGCTCGATGAGCCCGTTGCCCATCAGGTTGCCTACGATTCCTGGGCTGCAGCCGATCTAGATGAGACCTCTACCGGCATGCCGGCGCTCGACGTTCCAGTTAACCCGCTTTTTGCCGCCAACACGAGCGCCGCGGACTATGAGGGCGGTGCGGCATATTCCGATTATTCCGATGGCTATGCAGGCACCGATCGCATCGAGACCGAGGATTATGGCAACGCATCGAGCGATTATCTCAACGACCCGTACGCTGCCACGCCTGCACCGGAATATGACCCGGAGGCCGCGTCCGCGCCGGCGTATACCAAAAGCACGGGCGAAGAGCGCTTCGCCGATTATTACGCCGAGGAAAAGGCGCTGCGTTTCTCGGAATTTCCGCAGGCAGTCAAGGTTGCCTTTATCGCCATTGTCATTGCCCTGCTCGGCGTCATTGCGTTTGAGGGATTCCGGCTGTTCTCCGGCCCCACCCAAGCGGAGTCGGAGACCCAGCAAAAAGAGGACGATAACGAGTATCTGGACATCAACACCCTCAAGGGCGACCCCAACGACGGGGACGATGAGTAGCGAGAGCTGAAGGCGGCCGCAGGATCCCGCATCCAGCACCGGCTTCTAAGTGCTGTTTTGTCATCCAGCTACACTTTTCCGAAGTTTTAAGATGCCTATTTCGACACTTTTCCGTACTTTTACACGGCTGATTTCGACACTTTTTCTGATTTAAGCCTAGCGACAGCCGGCGAAATCAAGCGCCGCCCGCGCGTCATTTCGCAAGCGGTGCCTGATTTCTGTCCGTACACGTTGATAGACTCCATCGTGCCCGCAAGGAGCGGGCGTGTTTTATCCAGAGTCGGGGTAGAGAGTTGGCTCCACGATTCCGACGCCAACCGGCCAAGAGGCACGGTGGCCCTGCCAACATCGATGAAAGGAGTCCGTATGGACAATTTCTCTGTGCGCAGCGAGCGTAACTTCCACAACCTGATCGTCAAACCAAATCACATGCATCTTCTGGATAAGCCAAATGGCTACGCCTCGGCCATGATCAAGAGCAGCCTCTCCCACCAGATGCGCTTTACGGTACAGAAGCTCGAGGAAAAGCTCTGTGCTGCTGGCAATCCGCATGTGCTGCAGATTAAGCTGTTCGGAGACGACTCGCGTGAGCCATCTAGCTGGAAGCTCTTTGCCGACGGCGCGTGCATCGCGGACGGCTCGGTCGACTTTGCCCGCAAGTATTTCTGCGAGAGCGCCGAGGTGTTCCTGGATCTGTGTCGCGATGCCGTCGACGCAGCCGAGCTACGCCAGTGGAGTCAGAGGGAGTACGAGCTGCTGAGCGTGGCACGCGGGATTGCGGGGGCGTAGGCAGACAGACCAGACAGCTCGTCATACTGGTTGACGCTTCGATTCAAACAGCAGGGCGGGCTCGCGCTTACAGCCCCGCCATGCCAAACCGAATGGCGTTCTCAAAAGGCCTACCCCCTCCGCCTTCAGCTTTAGCAGCAGGTCGCCCAGCTCGGAGCACTTGCTGGAAAGGCGCGTCTGAGCTCGCTCGCCCATCCCCCACCGTTGACGGACCTCCTGGGCGCGCGGGCTCACGCGGTAGTCCCCGTCCATCATCTGCTTGAGCAGCTTGGCGGTCACGCGCGCATCGGCTAGGGCGCTGTGGGCGTGACCCGTCGACTCGTCGAACTCGATGCCAAACCACGTCGCTGCGTCACTCAAAGAGACGCACCCGTGGCTGCTCATGTCCATGATCGAGGTGTAAAACGCCTGCAGGTCGGCCCAGTCCGTAGGAAATGCGGAAAGATCGATGTGCTTTGCTTGACACTCGATCAAAAGCTGTCGACGATCCGCCCCGCTCCAACAGACCACCTGGGCGGAGTAGCGCCCGATCCAATCGCTGAGCCTTTTGATCACCATGTAGAGCGGATCGGCCATCGCGGTGCCCACGGCCGATATCCCTGTGAGCTCGCGGACGGGGAACGCAACGCCTTCGGTAAATTCCGTCTGTACAAACTGCGAGAACTCGCCCATAACGTTGCCGTGGTAATCGAGCTTGACGGCGCCGGCCTCGATAATCTCATTGCACAGTCCACGGCGCTGACGCTGCTTTGGCACCGGCGCAAACTCAAAGTCCAGCACAATCTGGCGCGCAAAGTTCGTCGTATCGATAGCCGAGATACACGGCGTCTTTTCAGCTGACACGGTTGGGCCTTTCTCCGTCAACTGCCGCTCGTTACATAGGCGGCTACATTGCCGTAAGGATAGGCGCCCGTGCGGACACAAAAGCGGGACGCAATGCCACGCGCGCCAGGCATACGCCATGCAGACGGCCCCAAGAGAATCGCCCGCTCTATTCAAATGCCTGAAAAAGATTTAGGCCCGGTGACTTGAATCAGAGGTCATCCCGGGCCCATCAGAGCTCGTAGAGCTCTTGGTTGCTTTGGTCTCGCTCTTCACGGCGCTTATCGAACTTTCCGAGGCACTCAAGCAGCATTCGAAGCATAAAAAGACGATATGAGAAAGCCATTTGGGTCGCCTCCCCCGCGGCGCAGCTTCTTTCCGCGGGCTCGGGATGCCACAATGGGCTTTGAGTATCGGCCCGTGCGGTAGCCCTTACCGCACCTGCGGGGAGGAGGCTTCCCATGCCCCATGTTACCTCCATCGGCCTGGACGTCCACGCGCGATCGGTCGCCGCCGCGGCGTTCAACCCCTTCACCGGCGAGGTGGTGCACCGTGACTTCGGGACGGACGCCGCCGAGATCGCGGAGTGGGCCCTCGGGTTCGAGGAGCCCAGGGCCTGCTACGAGAGCGGCCCCACCGGCTTCCACATGGCGCGCGAGCTGCGCGCGCTCGGCCTCGACTGCGCCGTGGCCGCCGTCTCCAAGATGCAGAGGCCGGCGGCGGACGCGCGCCGCAAGAACGACCGGCGCGACGCCGAGTTCATCGCCCGCATGCTCGCCACCCACAACATCGTGGAGGTCCCGCTGCCCGATGCGGCCGTCGAGGCCGCCCGGGACCTCGACCGCGCCCTCGACGACGCCACGGCGGAGTACCGCCGCGCCAGGCAGCGACTCAACATGTTCCTGATCAGGCTGGGCCACGTCTGGGACGAGCGCAACGCCGACGGGACGAGGAAGGGATCCTGGACGCGCGCCCACTGGAGGTGGATATCCGGGATCAGGCTCGAGGGGCCCCAGCGCGACGTGCTCGAGTACTACGTCACGGCCGCGAGGTGCGCGGAGTCGGACCGCCGGCAGCTCGAGAAGAAGGTGCTCGCCCTCGCCCGGACCGACCGGTGGCGCCCGGCCGTCGAGGCGCTCTCCTGCATCAAGGGAATCGACGCCCTGACGGCCTTCAGGCTCGCAGCCGAGGCGGGCTCCTTCACGAGGTTCCGGACGGCCCCGGCCTTCGCGAGCTGGTGCGGGCTGGTCCCGTCGGAGCGCTCGAGCGGCGAGACCGAGCGGCGCGGCGGGATAACCAAGACGGGCAACCGGCTCGCCAGGACGGCACTGGTGGAGTCGGCGTGGCACTACCTGACGTGCACGCCCCGCCCGAAGCCCCCGGCGCCCGGCGCGGACGTCCCCGCGGCGATCCGGG
>UREZ01000045.1 GCA_900547025.1 uncultured Collinsella sp. | reverse complement strand
CCCCCGCCGTCGCTTCTATCGCATCGTTGAAAGGATGCAACCATGCTGCTACCCGATTCCAAGACCGAGCTCGTCCGCCGTGGCAACAAGGTCGTTTACGACCTGGGCGACAAGATTGTCAAGGTCTTTAACGAGACCAAGCCTGTCTCCGACGTGTTCAACGAGGCTTTGAATCTTGCCCGCATCAATGAGTGCGGCATCCGCAGCCCCAAGGCGCTCGAGGTTTCCCAGCTCGAGAACGCCAACGGCTGGACGCTCGTGACCGAGAAGGTTCCGGGCACCACCCTTGCCGAGAAGATGACTGCCGAGCCCCAGCGCTTTGGTGAGTACCTCGAGATGTTCGTCGACCTCCAGATCGAGATCCACGGCTACACCTCCCCGCTGCTCAACCGTCAGCGCGACAAGTACGCCCGCATGATCGACAGCCTTGATCAGCTCAATGCCACCACGCGCTACAACCTTCAGGAGCGTCTGGACGGCATGACCAAGGAGTTCAAGGTCTGCCACGGCGACTTCAACCCCTCCAACGTCATCGTCGGCGACGACGGCCAGCTCTATGTGTGCGACTGGGCACACGCCACCCAAGGCTCCCCTGCTGCCGACGTTGCCACCACCTACCTGCTCTTTGCCCTCAACAGCAAGGATCAGGCTGAGGCCTACCTGGAGCTCTACTGCGACCGCGCCGACATGCCCATGCAGGTCGTGCGTCAGTGGACGAGCATCGTCGCCGCTTCCGAGCTCGCTCGTAAGCGCAACGTGAACGATGAGTTCCTGAAGAACTGGATCGACGTCGTCGATTATCAGTAATATCTGAGCGATTTATTTCGCATCGGAGGCACTAAGGAAACCCCGCAGCTCGCATGGGCTGCGGGGTTTCCTTTTAGCACTTGAGCGTGCCGACAAGATAAAAGGACGGCCCCTGCATCTCCCCGATCTGGAGAAACGCAGGGGCCGTCCCGTATATCGAACTACAAGCGAAATCGCCGATTAACGGCGTGCCGCCTTCACAAGCTCGGCAACCTTGGTGACGACCTCGTCGATCGCCACGTCCTCGCGCTCGCCCGTGGCACGGTCCTTGAGCTCGACGGTACCGTTCTTAAGGCCACGCTTGCCGAGCACCACCTGATACGGGAAGCCCATAAGGTCGTTGTCGGCAAACTTAAAGCCGGGACGCTCATCGCGATCGTCGACGACGACCTCGATACCCTCGGCGCACAGGCTATCAACGATCTGCTCGCAGACGGAAGCGCACTCCTCCTTCTTGGGGTCGAGCGGAATCACCGCAACCTCGTACGGGGCAACGGAGACCGGCCAGACGATGCCGTGCTCGTCGTTGTGCTGCTCCACGACGGCAGCGAGCGAGCGAGAAACGCCCACGCCGTAGCAACCCATGATAAGCGGCTTCTCCTTGCCGTCCTCATCCATAAAGGTGGCACCCATGGCCTCGGAGTACTTGGTGCCCAGCTGGAAGACCTGGGAAACCTCGATGCCGCGAGCAGCAGAGAGCGGCTTGCCGCAGTGCGGGCAAGGATCGCCGGCAACGACGGTGACCAGGTCGGCCCACTCATCGACGGTAAAGTCGCGCTCGGGGCAGGCACCGGTAAAGTGATAGTCGACCTCGTTGGCGCCGCAGGCCCACTGCTTGGACTCGCGCAGGCTCTCGTCGCAGACCAGACGAATGCCCTCGGGCAGGTTGACCGGTCCGATAAAGCCCTTGTGCAGGCCATTAGCCTGGAGCTCCTCATCGGTCATCATGCGATAGCCCTTGCCAAAGACGTGCTCGGCCTTGCAGTCGTTGAGCTCATGATCGCCCGGAACAATTGCCACAACGGGCTTACCCTCGGCGTCGATGAGCGCCAGCGACTTGCGCGTGCCGTTCTCGGGGAAGCCGAAGAACTTGGCAACGGCCTCGATGGTGCCCATGCCCGGAGTCTCGACCTTGGTGAGTGTACCGTCGCCAGGACCCTCGGTCACGACGACCTTGGTGCTCGCAGCCTCGTCATCGGCAGCAAAGCCGCAATCATCGCAGTAGACGAGCGATGCCTCGCCAGCCTCGGCCAGAGCCATGTACTCAACGGAAGTGTCGCCACCGATCTCGCCGGAGTCGGCGACAACGGGCAGAGCCTTGATGTAGCAGCGCTCGCAGATGTTGGCGTAGGCCTGCTTCATCTTGTCATACTCCTCCTGCAGGCTCTCCTGCGTGGCAGAGAAGCTGTAGGCGTCCTTCATGATGAACTCGCGGCCGCGCATCAGGCCAAAGCGGGGACGGAACTCGTCGCGGAACTTGTCCTGGATATGGTACAGGTTAACGGGCAGCTGCTTGTAGGAGCGCAGCTCGTTGCGCACCAGGGCCGTGACGGTCTCCTCGTGCGTGGGACCCAGGACGAACTCGCGGCCATGACGATCGTCAAAGCGCACGAGCTCCTTGCCATAGGCATCGATACGGCCGGACTCACGCCACAGCTCGGCATCGACCATAATGGGCATCATGAGCTCCTGGGCGCCGGCGGCGTCCATCTCGTCGCGCACGATGTTCTCGATCTTACGGATCGAGCGCCACGCGAGCGGCAGATAGGAATACAGACCGGCTGCCTCCTTGCGGATCATGCCGGCGCGAAGCAGCAGGCGATGGCTTGCAAGCTCGGCGTCGGCCGGATCCTCTTTGAGCGTCGGCGCGTAGAGCTTAGACATGTACATTGCTCGAGTCATTTATTTCTCCTCAATAAGCTTGTCGACCTCGGCCATGAGCGCGTCGACAATTTGATCCTCAGCTACTTTACCAATGATCTGGCCATGCGAAAAGAGCAGGGCCTGACCACGTCCGCAGGCAACGCCCAGGTCGGCGTCAGATGCCTCGCCAGGGCCATTGACGGCACAGCCCATGACGGCAATCGAAAGCGGAGCGGTGTAGCTCTTAAGCCGCTCGGTGACTTCCTCGGCGATGGGAATCAGGTTGACCTGGCAGCGGGCGCACGTGGGGCACGAGACAATCTCGGGACCACGACGGCGCAGGCCCAGCGACTGCAAAATTCCCCAGGCAACCGGCGGCTCCTCGACCGGATCGGCTGTAAGCGATACACGCATGGTATCGCCGATGCCCTCGGAAAGCAGGATGCCCAGACCCACGGAGCTCTTGATAGTGCCCTGAAGTTTAGTGCCGGCCTCAGTGACACCCAGATGAAGCGGAACGTGGGGAATCTCACGCGACAGAGCACGATAGGTATCGAGTGTCGTTTGCACGCTATGGGCCTTGGCCGAAAGCACAATGTTCGTAAAGCCGCGGTCCTCAAAGTGCTTGACGAAGCGCTCGCTCGACATCACGAGCTTTTCGGGCTGCGTGAGGTCTTCGCGCTCGGCGATATCCTGCTCAAGCGAGCCAGCGTTCACGCCAATGCGAATCGCGCACCCAGCGGCGCCCGCGGCATCGATCACGGCATCGACCTTGGCCCAATCGCCAATGTTGCCGGGATTGATGCGGAGCTTGGCGGCACCGGCCTCCACAGCGCCAATGGCCAGCTTGTGGTTAAAGTGGATATCGGCAACGATTGGCACCGGAGACTCGGCACAGATGGTGCGGAAACCCTCAAGCGCGGCCTCAGTGGGCACGCTCACACGCACGATATCGCAGCCAGCCTGCGCCAACGCGCACACTTGCGCAAGTGTTGCCTGGGCATCAGCGGTATCGGTGCAGGTCATGGATTGGACCACCACCGGCGCACCGCCACCGATCTGCACACCGCCCACATGCACGGGGCGCGTCAAATCGCGAGGCAAAGGATGGGATAAAGACAATCCAAACACTCCCCTACAGAATAAATCGAAGGATGTCGGAACGAAGCATATAGACAAACAGCAGCGCAAAGAGCGCGATGCCCACATAGCTCACAATCGTCTGGACCTTGAGCGGCAGCTCGCGACCGGCGATCTTTTGAATGATCTCGATGACCAGCTTGCCGCCGTCGAGTGGCGGGATAGGCAACAGGTTCATAAAGCCCAGAGAGAACGAAATGAGCGCGGCAAACGACAAGAACGTGACGGGACCGGCAGCGGCCGCTTGCGAAGACATAACGCTAATGCCCACAACAGAGGTGGACTGATCGAGAATCTCCATCGTATGCTGCGGCTGCAACAGACGCATCACGCCCTCCGCCGTCTGCACGACATAGGAGAAGGACAGGCGCGCCGACGTGATGGGGTCCAAACGAAGCACCTGCGTAGAGGCATAAACGCCCAACCGCTCGTCCTCTTTGAGCGCAACCGAAATTGAATGCTGCTTTCCGTCGCGCCCATATTCAATGGCGATATCGTCCTTGCCCGCAGCGTTACCGATGGCGTCGTACACGTCTATCCAGGTAGAGCAAGATGTACCGTCGACCGAAAGAATCGCGTCACCGGCTTCGATGCCCGCTTTGGCGGCAATTGAGCCCTCGTCGACCCGACCGATCACGTTGGTATCCACCGGAACGGTGACGCCCGCGATGGAATAGATGCTCATAAGAAGCAAGAAGCCAGTCAGGATATTGACGATAATGCCCGCGAGCAGCATGAAGGCACGCTTGAGAAAGCCCTGACCCAAATAGATATGCGAGCGCTCGCGCGCAAGGAACTCGGCCTCGCCCCACGGCAATTCCCACACATCGCCCTCGGCAGTCGCATGTTCGCGATCGAACCGGCGGCCGTCAAAGGTGGTATAGCCCGTCGCGTCACGCGGCAGAGTCTGGTACTTGGTGGGATAGTAGCTGGGCGAAGGCTTCTCCCCTTCTTCGTACCAGGGCGCGATGGAACCCCAGCCCAGCAGCAGCGCACATGCCTCGAGCACTTCCTCCTCGGACAGCCCGAGCTCGACAGCAAGATCGGCCACGGTTACGCGGCCATGGCGATAGATAGCCGCCAGAACGCGATCGGCACACGAGACATCGGTCGGGTCCATACCGCAGATGGCGGCATAGCCACCAAGCAACAGCGGGGTCACACCAAACTTGGTGCCGATGCGACGCGACGTGTGATGGATATCAAAGCGGCACGGCAGACCCAAAAAGAACTCGGTCACACGGACACCGCAGGCACGCGCCGCCAAAAAGTGGCCGCCCTCGTGCAAAAACACGAGGACGGAAAGCATCAGAAGACCCCAAAAGACCGATGAGAGAACACTCAGAACAGTATCCATAGGCGAAACAATAATTCCTAACGGTTAGGGGCGAATTGCGGCCAAAAAATCAGACGCCTGAGCGCGCGCCCATGCATCGATATCGGCGAGCTGCTCAAACGAGGAGACAGCCTGAACCTCATGGGCATCCATGCAGGACTCCACAATGCGGTCGATATCGGTAAAGCTACAGGCATCGTGCAGGAAGGCATCGACGGCGACCTCGTTGGCGGCATTGAGAACGCACGGCATGGTACCGCCCATCTTGCCGGCGCGCTCGGCAAGCGCAAGGCAGCGGAAGGTATCCATATCGGCAGCGTCAAAGGTGAGCTGACCCAGCTCGCGGAAGTCAATACGCGGTGCCGGCGTATCCCAGCGCTCGGGATACGAGAAGGCAAACTGGATGGGAATACGCATGTCGGAAGCACCGAGATGCGCCATCACGGAGCCGTCGACAAACTCGACCATCGAATGAATCTTGGACTGACGCTGCACGACCACGTTAATGAAATCGAGGTCGCAGTTAAACAGATGCATGGCCTCAATGCGCTCCAGGCCCTTGTTCATGAGGGTGGCGGAGTCAATGGTAATCTTGGCACCCATGGCCCACGTGGGATGCGCGAGGGCATCGGCACGCGTCACGCGATCGAGCTCGTCGCGCGTGCGGCCAAAGAACGGACCGCCCGAGCAGGTGAGCCAAATGCAGTGGGCCTCGCGCGGGTTCTCCCCCAGATAGCACTGGTAGATGGCGGAATGCTCAGAGTCGACCGGAATAAGCTGGCCCGGTTGTGCCAACGGCATAAGCAAGTCGCCACCGACGACGAGGGACTCCTTGTTGGCAAGGGCAAGGCGCTTATTCGAGGTCAAGGCCGCATGGCTCGCCTCGAGACCGGCGGCGCCCACAATAGCGACAAGCACGCAGTCGACATCGTCGCGATGCGCGAGCTCGCAAACTGCCTGCGCGCCAACGCCGAGCTTCGTTCCCTCGGGCAACTCCTGCAGCACGGCGTCATCGCCATGATCGACATCGGCCACGGCAACCGCCGGAACCGAGAACTCGCGGGCAGCGGCAACGAGCTCGGAGGTACTGGAGTTAACGGACAGCGCCGTCACCTGCAGGCGATCGGCATGCTGGCGGCACACATCGAGCGCCTGGGTGCCGATAGAGCCCGTACAACCCAGGATGGCAACGCGAAGGCGTCCATCGGGGCCATACGTCGTCTGGAAGGACATTACAGCACGCCTCCGATCATCAGCAACAGCTGCGCGGTGATGCAGCCGAAGATAAGCGAATCGCTACGATCGAGCATTCCGCCGTGGCCCGGGATAAGGTTGCCGGAATCTTTGACGCCCACACCGCGCTTGATGCGCGACTCGATAAGGTCGCCGATAACGCCCAGAATGGACACGACCACGCCGCACAGCAGCGCATAGGGCAGGCTGAGCTTGTAGAAGTGCGTCGCCCACAGGATGAGCCAAATCAAAACCGAGCCCAAGATGCCGCCGGCAAACCCCTCCCAGCTCTTTTTGGGAGAGATCTTGGGAACCATCTTGTGCTTGCCGATACGGCTGCCCACGATGTAGGCAAACGAATCGGAGACCCAAAGGGACGCGCAAACGCCCACTGAAAGCAGGGCGCCGGCAAAACCGGGCACGGCATCGCGCAGCAGCACGATAGCCGACAGCATAAAGCCAGTGTAGATGGGACCCATGAGCGTCACGGCCACATCAGAGATGCGGGTACGCGGCGACCAGACATACCAAATACCCACAGCGAGCATCAAGGCAAAAAGCAGGGCATTCAGCAACATCGAATCGCCCAACGCCGACAGCGGAAAGAGTACGGCGGCAGCGATACCCATGCGCTCGTTAGCCATCTTGCCATCGAGCCTTGTCATACGGAAAAACTCATAGCAGCACAGACCGCTCATGACGGAAACAAAGATGGCCGTGGGCACGATACCCAAAACCAGGCACAGGATAAAGACAACGGCGTAGACGATACCGGCGGCGGCACGGGTAATAAAGCCCGCCAGCCACGAACCGGTGCCGCTCTTCGCTGCAGGCGCTCCCGCAGTGGCAGCTTTGCGCACAGGCGTCTTGGGAGCAGATGCCTTGGGACGATCGGACACGATTAAGCCTCCTCGGTCTTGCTCAGTCCACCAAACCTACGGTCACGGCCCTGATAGGCCAAAATGGCGTCGACAAGGCCCCAACGATCAAAGTCGGGCCAATAGGTATCGGTGACGTAGAATTCGGAATAAGCCACCTGCCACAACAGATAGTTCGAAAGGCGCAGCTCACCTGAGGTGCGAATCACAAGCTCAGGATCGGGAAGGCCGGCGGTATAGAGGTGGGAAGCCACCATGTCGTCATCAATTGCGGCAGGATCGATCTTACCGGCGGCAGCGTCGAGTGCAATCTGACGGACAGCGCGGGTAATCTCGGCACGCGCGCCGTAGTTGACGGCAAGCGCCAGCGTCATACCGGTGTGATCGGCGCACTCGGAAAGACCGCGTTCAAAAACGTCGCGGGTCTTCTTGGGCAGCGCGGAAATGTCGCCCAAAAAGACAACACGCACATTTTCGCGCTTCAGAAGCGGCAGCTCGTCGATAAACGTCTTGGCAAACAGATGCATCAAGACGTTGACCTCATGCTGCGGACGGTTCCAGTTTTCGGTAGAAAACGCATAGGCAGAAAGCACGTCGACGCCCAGGCGCACGCAGGCGGTAATGATCTCGCGCAGCGAGAGGATACCTGCCTTATGACCCTCGGTGCGTGCAAGACCGCGCGACGTGGCCCAACGACCGTTGCCGTCCATGATGCACGAGATATGGTGCGGAATTTTATTGAGGTCAAGGTCGGAAAAACCGACGCCCGCAGGGGCGTCGGCAAAGTACTCGACCAGTTTATGCTCGTCGTATTGCACCTTAGATCTCCATGACCTCGGCTTCTTTTTCCTTCAGAAGCTCCTCGACCTTGGAGACATACTCATCGGTGTGCTTCTGGACCTTGGCCTGCTCGCGACGGACATCGTCCTCGGTGAGCTCCTCATCGCGCTCGAGCTTGTTGTTAAAGTCGCGACGGATGTTACGGATAGACACCTTGGCCTGCTCGGCGTACTCGCGGCACTCCTTGACGAGCTCGCGACGGCGCTCCTCAGTGGGAGCCGGGAACGGAAGACGAACGACGGTGCCATCGGAGTTGGGGGTAATACCCAGATCGGAAGCGCCGATGGCCTTGACGATAGCATTGATGAGCGCCTTGTCCCACGGCTCGATGAGCAGCATGTGGGCCTCGGGGGTCTTGACGGCGGCAACCTGCGTGACCGGCGTGGGAACACCGTAATAATCGACGGTGATGTCGGACAGAATGTTGGCATTGGCGCGGCCGGTACGAACCTTGGAGAAGTTATGCTTGAGGGACTCGAGCGACTTGTCCATATGGGCGGTGATGTTCTCTGCCATGCTTAATCCTCCTGATAGACGAGCGTGCCGACGGGCTCACCCGAAAGCGCGCGCTTGACGGTGTCCTCGCCATCGATGTTGAGGACCAAAATCGGCATACGGTTATCCTGGCACAGTGCCGTAGCCGTGGAATCCATAACCTGCAGACCGCGGACGAGAACCTCGTGATAGGTAATCTTGTCAAAGCGGACGGCATCGGCGCACTTGACGGGATCCTTGTCGTAGATACCGTCGACCTTGGTGGCCTTAATCAGAATCTCCGCACCGATCTCGCAGGCACGAAGGGCCGCGGCGGTGTCAGTCGTAAAGTACGGATTGCCCGAACCGGCGGCGAAGATAACGACATTGCCCTTGGACAGGTGGTTGATGGCGCGACGACGAATATAGGGCTCGCAAATCTCGTTCATCTGGATAGCGCTCATAACGCGGCAAGGAACATCGTTATGCTCGAAAGCATCCTGAAGGGCAAGCGCGTTCATAACGGTTGCCAGCATACCCATGTAATCGGCCTGAGCACGCTCCATGCCACCGGCAGCACCGGCCATGCCGCGGAAAATATTGCCGCCGCCGACAACGACGCCGACCTCATGGCCAACGGCGAGCAGCTCCTTGACCTGCTTGGCAAGATGGTCGGTAACCTTGGGGTCGATGCCATAGTGGCCATCGCCCATCAGTGCTTCGCCGGAAAGCTTAAGAAGCACGCGTTTATATCGGATGTCGGACAAAGCGATCCTCCTTTAATTAGACTCTCAATATGATATCAAAGGCTCTGATAAGAGCCATGAAAAAGCAGGCTGTGAGTAAAACCCACAGCCTGCTCATTACCAACTACAAGAGCTTATTTACTCGCCACGGACCAGACGGTCAAAGGCAACGACGGTAATGGTGTCGCCGAGCTCCTTGGAGACCTGCTCAGCGTACTTCTTGATGGTGAGGGAGCTGTCCTTGATGAACTCCTGCTCGGTGAGCACGGACTGCTTGTAGAACTTCTCCAGACGGCCGACAGCCATCTTCTCCTGGATAGCCTCGGGCTTACCGGACTCGGCAGCCTGAGCCATGTAGATCTGCTTCTCGTGCTCGACGGTCTCGGCCGGAACCTGATCGCGGGTAGCGCAGATCGGGGCGACGGCGGCAACCTGAAGGGCAACGTCGTGAGCGAAGGTCTTGAAGGATTCAGCCTGAGCGGTCTCAGCCTTCTCGAAGGCGAACTCGACGAGGACGCCGATCTTACCACCCATGTGGATGTAAGAAGCGAGCGCGCCGTTCTCAGCCTTGCGGGCAGCGAAGCGGGAGATCTTCATGTTCTCGCCCATGATGTGAATCATCTCGGTGAGCTCGGAGGAAACGGTCTCCTCGCCCATCGGCTTCTCGAGCAGAGCGTCGACGTCAGCAGGCTCGGTGGTAGCGACAACCTCAGCGACCTTGGAAGCAAAGCCGGTGAACTTGGCGTTAGAGCCAACGAAGTCGGTCTCGCAGGAGAGCTCGAGCAGAGCGCCGGTCTTGCCATCCTCGGAGACGAACGCGGCGACAGCGCCCTCGTTGGTCTCACGGCCAGCCTTCTTGGCAGCCTTGGCAAGGCCGTTCTTGCGCAGAACGTCGACAGCGGCGTCCATGTCGCCGTCAGCCTCGACGAGAGCCTTCTTGCACTCCATCATCGGGGAGTCGGTCATCTCGCGGAGCTGCTTGACCATAGCGGCGGTAATCTGGGCCATTGTGGTTCCTTTCAAAGAGATGAAAAAGAATTAACTAAGACTGATTTACTCGGCCTTGGGCTCAGCGGCCATCTCGGCCTCGGAGACCTGCTCCTTGCCGGAGCCAGCGAGGCAGGCGTCAGCCATGAGCTCGCACATAAGGGTGACAGCGGAGATAGCGTCATCGTTGCAGGGGATGCCGTACTCGACCTCGTCGGGATCGGAGTTGGTGTCGATCAGGGCGACGACGGGGATGTTCAGGCGCTGGGCCTCCTTGATGGCGTTCTCCTCGCGCTTGGTGTCGATGACGAAGAGAGCCTGGGGCAGACCCTTCATGTCGCGGGCGCCACCGAGGTTGGTCTGGAGCTTGGTGAGCTCCTTACCGAGAACAGCCTGCTCCTTCTTGGGGAGCACTGCCATGCGGCCGTCCTCGACCATGGCCTCGAGCTCCTCCATGCGGTTGATGCGGGAGCGGATGGTAACGAAGTTGGTCAGCATACCGCCGAGCCAACGCTGGTTGATGTAAGGCATGTTGGCGCGCTCAGCAGCGTTCTTGACGGCCTCCTGAGCCTGCTTCTTGGTGCCGACGAACAGCACGTTGCCGCCCTTGGCGACGTTCTTGACGAAAGTATAGGCCTGGTCGGCGTCGAGGATGGTCTGCTTGAGGTCGAGGATGTAGATGCCGTTGCGCTCACCGAAGATGAACGGCTTCATCTTGGGGTTCCAGCGACGGGTCTGGTGACCGAAGTGGCAGCCGGCCTCGAGCAGGGTGCGGATATTAATCTTGGTAGCCATGTTAAACCTCCTGTGGTTTGCCTCCGCGCGGGGTCATCCTCCAAAACCAACCCGGACATGTGCTACCAAAGCCCGGGCACCACGGTATGAAGTAGCCGCGCGTGCGTGATAAAAACCTGTTGCCGTGAAGCAACCCGATGAATGATAGCAGGAATGCTTCTTCCTGCCAACCCGCAATCAAAACCACACACCTGAGTGCGGCGCGGGACGGACCAGCCACTATTCGCCGCGGGGATGGGCTTGAGCCACGGCCCGCTTAAGCCGATCGGGCGTGAGATGCGTGTAGATCTGCGTCGTGGACAGGCTCGCATGACCCAGCAGCTCTTGAACCGAGCGCAGGTCCGCACCGCCCTCGAGCAAGTCGGTCGCAAAGGTATGGCGCATCGCATGCGGGGCGATGTCGGCCGGAATGCCGGCGAGTGTCGCCAGAGTATGGAACCGCCGCCTGAGCATAGCGGCACTCATGCGATTACCGCGCGCCGATATAAGCAGCGGATGCGGCCCGGTAGCGGAGTCACGGCGCTTTGCCTGAGCGAGCAACTCCGGCCTCCCCTCCTCAATATAGAGACGCGTCGCCTCGAGCGCACGACGATACAGAGGGACGATACGTTCTTTGCTCCCCTTGCCCCACAGGCGCAGCGTGCGTTCGGACCACGCAATGGACTCCACATTGAGTGCTGCGAGCTCAGAGATACGGGCGCCCGAGGCATAGAGCAGCTCGAGCATCGCCGCATCGCGCAGCCCCGCGGGTGTTGAGGTATCAGGCGTCTTGAGCAGCGCCTCCACTTGTTGGGTCGTCAGCACACCGGGTAGATCGCGCGGGAGCTTGGGCGAGGAAATTGCCGAGACCACATCGCCCTCCACGACCCCCTCGGCAGCCATCCACCGATAGAGCGAGCGAACGGCAGACAGGTGTGCCGCAAGCGTTCGGGGAGCCACCTGCTCACGCGAAAGCTCGGCAAGATAGCGACGAATGGTGCGCACGTCGGCAGCGAAGGCATCGATATCCTCGCGCTCGCACCAGGCAGCAAAGCGCTCCAGCCTCGAGCCATAGGCCGTCACCGTATTGGGAGAAAGTCCCTCGACACGTGCGATATAGGCGATAAACGAGTCGACGGTGTCGTACAGGTCAAAAGCTATGACCGGTCGCCTCCAAACAGATCGGGGCGAGTGGCCAGATAGGCATCAAGGGCCTCGAGGGCGCGATCCGCATAGGCCTGGTAGCGGTCGCGCTTGCTGCGGCGCTTACCATCCTCGAGTGGCGGCACCAGGCCAAAGTTGACATGCATGGGCTGATAGCCCACGGTGGCAGGATCGGTCGCATAGCCCACGAGCGCGCCCAGGGCGCCCACACGCGGCAACTCGACGCCCGCGGCACCGATAGCCTCGGCATAGGTGTTGAGCGCCGCGAGCAGACCGGTCGCCACGGCTTCCATGTACCCCTCGGTGCCGGTGATCTGACCGGCCAGGCGCACGCCGGTGCCGGGCACGGCAAAGGTGCCATCGAGCACGTGCGGGGCGTCGACAAAGGTATTGCGGTGCATGACACCGTAGCGGAAGAACTCAGCGTTCTCCAGGCCCGGCACCATATGAAAGACGCGCTTCTGCTCGCCAAAGGTCAGATTGGTCTGGAAGCCCACCAGGTTATAGGCGGTCTTCTCCTTGTTCTCGGCACGCAGCTGAATCGCCGCCCAGGGGCGACGTCCGGTACGCGGATCGATGAGGCCGACGGGCTTCATGGCGCCAAAGCGAATGGCGTCCTTGCCGGTGCGTGCAACCTCCTCGGCAGGCTGGCAGGCCTGGAACAGATCGCCGCCCTCAAAATCCTTGAGCACCACGCGGTCGGCCGTGGTAAGCGCCTCGATAAAGGCCTCGTACTCCTCCTTGTTGAGCGGAGCGTTGAGATAGTCGCCACTCCCCTGCTCCTCGTAGCGCGACTGCGAGAACAGCACGTCCATATCGAGCGTGGAGGCATCGACGATCGGCGCCGCGGCATCGAAGAACGCAAGGGCGTCGCCACCGACGAGCTTCATGACCTCTTCGCTCAGCGCCGGTGAACACAGCGGGCCGGCGGCAATGACCACGTGACCCTCGGGAATCTGCGTGACCTCGCCGTGAACGATCTCGATATTGGGACGAGCGGCAACCTCGGCCTCGACAAACTCGGAAAACTTGACGCGATCGACCGCCAAGGCGCCACCGGCGGGAACAGCCGCGCGATGGGCGCAATCGAGCAGCACCGAACCCAAGCGCTCGAGCTCGGCTTTTAGTAGGCCAGCAGCGGAATCTGGACGGGTCGACTTAAACGAATTGGAGCAGACGAGCTCTGCCAGGTGATCGGTATGGTGAGCCGGGGAGCTCACCTGGGGGCGCATCTCGCACAGCTTTACGGCAAACCCGCGGTCT
Organism: uncultured Collinsella sp.; assembly: GCA_900547025.1. Taxonomy (GTDB): domain Bacteria; phylum Actinomycetota; class Coriobacteriia; order Coriobacteriales; family Coriobacteriaceae; genus Collinsella. The sequence continues at coordinate 477 of UREZ01000045.1, read as the reverse complement.
GCCAGCTGGATCGCGCATTCCGAACCCGCCAGACCGCCACCGATAACCGTCACCTGATCGAACTGCATCTGCAAACACCTTTCTAATTGACACGTTTTCCATTGTGACCGAAGGGCGTCTGGGCGTGAAGGGCAAACTTGGAGGGCGCATACCTTCCATCCATCATGCGCTCGATAAGGCCCTCGAGTTCAAGCGAACCCAAGAGTTTGAGTACGCCGACAGCATCGAGTGAGACGAGCGCCGCGATGTCGTCGACCTTGAGCGGAGAGGCGATGAGCGCATGCATCACGGTCTGCTGTGTTGGATTCAGGTCGGCAATGCCGGGAGCATCGGGGCGCGAGTAGCGCAGGGTGCCGTATATGCGAGAGATAGCCATCTCGATGGACTCCTCGTCGACAATGCAGCAGGCCCCGTTGGCGATGAGATAGTTGGTACCGCGCGACTCGGGAGACAAAATCGACCCCGGCACGGCAAGCA
>UREZ01000044.1 GCA_900547025.1 uncultured Collinsella sp. | reverse complement strand
CGGGCAGGTTCCCCGCGAAAGCGAGGCTTGGGATGCCTGCGAGCGAGCCGGCAAACAACGCGGCGGCTAACGCAAGGCGGGGGAGTCTTTTCATGGCAGTTTCCTTAGTCCTTAGCCAGAAAGTCTGGTTGAATATCGGATTATCGACATAATATGCGAAAACCGCCGCAAGGGCGTCTGTCCCTTTGCGGCGGTTTTGACGTTTGCGCAGATAAAACCTGCCAAAATAAACCTGTCCCTTTTTGGTAGGTTTAGCTCAGTAGCATGCGGTCGTTGGCGAGCTCGCCGCCCGAGACCTCCTCAAACTTCTGAAGCAGGTCGGCCACGGTGAGCGACTTTTTCTCGTCGCCCGCCACGTCGTAGATCACGTGGCCCTCGTGCATCATGATCAGGCGATTGCCCAGACGGATGGCGTCGTTCATGTTGTGCGTGACCATGAGCGTGGTCAGGTGGTTCTCGTCGACAATCTCCTCGGTCAGATTGAGCACCTTGGAGGCCGTCTTGGGGTCGAGGGCCGCCGTGTGTTCGTCGAGCAGCAGCAGGCGCGGCTTGGTGAGCGTGGCCATCAGCAGGGTGAGTGCCTGGCGCTGGCCGCCCGAGAGCAGACCGACCTTGGCGTTGAGGCGTGTGTCCAGGCCAAGGTCCAGGCGTTTGAGCAGCTCAACGTACTCGTCCTTCTCGGCCTTGGTGACGCCCCACGAAAGACCGCGACGCTGGCCGCGGCGCTTGGCGAGGGCTAGATTCTCGGCAATCTGCATGTCGGCTGCGGTGCCGCGCATGGGATCCTGGAACACACGGCCCAGGTACTTGGCGCGCTGTGACTCGCTCAGACGCGAGATATCGGTGCCATCGAGCTCGATAACGCCCGAATCGAGCGGATACACGCCGGCGATCATGTTGAGCAGCGTGGACTTGCCGGCGCCGTTGCCGCCAATCACGGTTACAAAGTCGCCATCGTTCAGGGTAAGGTCGACGCCGGTGAGTGCGCGCTTCTCAGTGACGGTGCCCTTGTTAAAGGTCTTCTTGACGTGCGAGAGCTTAAGCATCTGCCTCATCTCCCTTCGTGTAGGAGCTGCGGAGCTTGTAGCGCTCCCAAACCACGGGCACGCACAGGGCCACGGCAACGATCACGGCGGAGAGCAGCTTCATGTCGTTGGCGTCCATGCCCAGCTGCAGCACGATGGCGCGGATGAGGAAGTAGACCACGGAGCCAAAGACGGCAGAGGCAAGACGGACGCTAAACTGCGTCAGACCGCCGGGCAGCAGGCGACCGAGCACCTCGCCGATAACAATGGCGGCAAGACCGATAACGATGGCGCCGGTGCCCATGCCAATGTCAGCGTACTTCTGGCTCTGGCAGATGAGCGCACCCGAAAGGCCGATAAGGGCGTTGGAGAGCACGAGGGCGATCATCTTGGTGGAGTTGGTGTTGACGCCCAGGGCGCGGATCATGTACTCGTTGTTGCCGGTGGCACGCAGCGCCGAGCCGATCTCGGTGCCAAAGAACCAGTACAGGATGGCGACGATGGCCACGGCCAGCACAATGCCCAGGATAATGGCAACAGTGGACTGCGGCAGGCCCGTCATGTGGCTGACGGATGAGAAGATGGTGCCCTTGGCAAGGATGGGCGTATTGGACTTGCCCATGATGCGCAGGTTGATGGACCACAGGCTGATCTGGGTGAGGATTCCGGCGAGGATTGCGGGAATCTCAAAGACGGTGGTCAAGATGCCCGTGACGGCGCCCGCGATGGCGCCGGCGCACATGCCGGCCAGCACGGCGAGCAAGGGGTCGACGTTATTGTTGACGATGAGCACGGCGCAGACACAGCCGCCGAGGGCAAAGCTGCCGTCGCAGGTCATATCGGGGATGTCGAGCAGGCGGAACGTGATAAACACGCCAAGCACCATGATGCCCCAGAGGACGCCCTGCGAAACGGCGCCCTGCAATGCAATGAGCATGCTTCATACCTCCTAGGATAGGGTGGACACGTGATTTTCCATAATAGCGGTACCAATGCATAAAAGAGCGGCGGACAGACGTTTTGTTTTACCTGAAACAAGCAGGGCGAACGCCGGCCTTTAGCGTTCGCCCCAAGGACTCAGATATTGAATAACGCGGCTGTGACGCGCGTGCGGGCCCTAGACGCGTTATTCGTCCAGAGCGGAAAGGTCGATACCCAGAGCCTCGGCCATCTCGTCGTTCTTGACGACGACCAGGTCCTTGCTCGAGAGGTGCTTGATCGGCATATCCTCGGGCTTGGCCTCGCCCTTCAGGATCTTAACGGCCATCTCGCCCGCGGCGTAGCCCAGGTCCTTATAGTTGATGGAGAGGGTGAACAGGCCGCCGGCCATGCACATACCCTCCTCGCCGGTCACGAAGGGGAGCTTATTCTCCTTGCAGATCTGGCCGACCTGCGAAGCGCCCGCGGCGATGGTGTTGTCAGTGGGGGAGTACAGCGCGTCGACCTTGCCCACGGCAGACTCGACGACGGACTGAATCTCGTTGGAGCTCGAGACGGTGAAATCGGTGTACTCGAGGCCCAGCTTGTTGAGCTCCTTCTTGGCGGCTTTGATCTGGACGTCGGAGTTGGACTCGGCGGTGCAGTAGAGCAGGCCGACCTTTTTAACGTCGGGCAGGACCTTCTGCATCATCTCGAGCTGCTCAGCGACTGGGGTGAGGTCGGAAGCGCCCGTGACGTTGGTGCCGGGCTTGTCGTTGTCCTGGACCAGGCCGGAGGCGGCGTAGTCGGTGATGGCACAGCCCACGATGGGGATATCGGCCGTGGCGCCGGCGGCAGCCTGCGCGGCGGGCGTGGCGATGGCATAAATCAGGTTGACGTTGTCGCCCACAAACTTGTCGGCAATGGACTTACACGTGGACTGGTCGTTCTGGGCGTTCTTCTGGTCGATCTTGACCTTAAGGCCGCTCTCCTTGATGGCCTTGACAAAGCCGTCGTTGGCGGCATCGAGTGCGGAGTGCTCGGTGAGTTGCAGAACGCCGATGGTGTAGTCGGAACCGGCGGCAGCAGAGCCGGAACCAGAGTTGCCGCCGCATCCGGCGAGCGGGGCGAGCGCGAGCAGACCGGCGGAGACCAGAAGGCTCCTGCGGCTGATGGTGATGTCCTTCATATCATTACCCCCAGTATAAAAATGGCTGGAAACACTGCACTGGGACAAAGTGCAAGTGGAACTATAGTAGCGCTGATGTCCATTTTTACAACAGCCTGGCGGGTTTTTTAATACAGAATCGGATGGGCGGTACGGGTAGTCGAATGGGCGGCGGAGGGTCTCATGCGGCCGATCTCAACGGTACGCAGCGTGTCGTCGGCGCCTCGCGCGTCATAGACCGTTCCCAGCAAATACGAGATGCCGTTTCGTTGCTTGATGGCAAAGGGCCGGAGTGTCATCCGCGCCACTTCGACCTCTCCGCGTGCCGTGACACTCGAAATATCAAAACTCACCGTGGTTCCGTGGTCGATGGCCTGCTCGATGAGCTCGCAGGCATCGATGCGCTTGACGGGCGTGCGTGTGGCCTTGGTGGATTTGTCGCCTGCGCTTGGAGCAGGCTCGGGTGCATCGAGGTAGCCGCGAACGTCGGCACTCGCCATGGCGACCAAGTGCTGCGCCATGCTTTTTCGAATGGCGATGGGCGTAGAGCGGTTGCGCATGACCATGCCGTGGAGCCGGATGATCTCTTCGTCGGTGAGCGGACGGGTCAAGAGCCGATACCCCACGCCGCGCTTGTATTCAATTTCGTATCCGGCATGGCGAAGTGCGGAGATGGCGGTGTAGATGCTGCGCCGCGCCGCCGAGATGGGCATGCGGGCGGGGTCGTCGGGATGGGCGAGACGCCGGATCAACTCATCGGAAAGCATGGCCTTGTCCTCGCCGGTGTTTTCGCTTAATAGTTGCAGGATGCGAACGGCGCGATAGGCTGCCATCGAGGCGGCGCCCCTCGTCGTGGTCTCGTAAGTTTCAACAGCGGTTTCGGTCATGGCATCCACGTCCTTTCCGTTTTGGGTGGCGACGGTATGGAGCCTAGGGCGCGGGGCTTTCCCAGGGGTGCAGGACGCTCCGGGCGGTCGGTAGTCGTCGGCAAGCGGCGGGTCGAGTTTTCAACAGCCCTGCTCAACTGACCGAAATCTTGCCAAAAGCTTGACGGATACTGTTGAAAAAAGCGCCCCTCGGCTTGCCGAGAGGCGCTGGCGTGATGCGTTGGAACGCGTTTGGTGGCGCTGTGGCGATTAGAAGTCGGCGTTGCCCACGGTGCGCGGGTGCGGCAGGACGTCGCGGATGTTGCCCACGCCGGTCAGATACATGACCAAGCGTTCGAAGCCCAAGCCGTAGCCGGCGTGCTTGCAGGAACCGTAGCGGCGCAGGTCAAGGTAGTACTTGTACTGCTCGGGATTCATGCCCAGGTCCTTGATGCGGGCCTCGAGCAGATCCAGGCGCTCCTCGCGCTGGGAGCCGCCGATAATCTCGCCGATACCGGGAACCAGGCAGTCGGCGGCGGCGACGGTCTTGCCGTCCTCGTTCATGCGCATGTAGAACGCCTTGATCTCGGCCGGGTAGTCGGTTACGAAGGTCGGTCGCTTAAAGTGCTCCTCGGTCAGGAAACGCTCGTGCTCGGTCTGCAGGTCGATGCCCCAGCTGACGGGGTAATCAAACTGGTGGCCAGCAGCGACTGCCTGCTCCAGGATTTCGACAGCCTCGGTGTAGGTAACGCGGGCAAAGTCGGAGTTTGCCACATGGTCCAGGCGCTCGATCAGGCCCTTGTCCACAAACTTGTTGAGCATATTGAGCTCGTCGGGGCAGGTGGTCATAACGTCCTTAAGGACGTACTTGAGCATGGCCTCGGCGTTATCCATGTAGTCGTTCAGGTCGGCAAAGGCCATCTCGGGCTCGATCATCCAAAACTCGGCGGCGTGGCGCGTGGTGTTGGAGTTTTCGGCGCGGAAGGTGGGGCCAAAGGTGTACACGTCTCCAAAGGCCATGGCAAAGTTCTCGGCATTGAGCTGGCCGGACACGGTAAGGCTCGCGTGCTTGCCAAAGAAGTCCTGGCTCCAGTCGACCTCGCCGGACTCGGTGAGGGGCGGGTTTTTGGGGTCAAGCGTGGTCACGCGGAACATCTCGCCGGCACCCTCGCAGTCACTCGTGGTGATGATGGGGGTGTTGACGTAGACAAAGCCTTGCTCCTGGAAGAAGCGGTGGATGGCGGCAGCCGCGACAGAGCGGATGCGGAACACGGCGCGGAACAGGTTGGTGCGCGGGCGCAGGTGCTGCTGGGTGCGCAGGAACTCGACGGTTGCGCGCTTCTTCTGCAGCGGGTAATCCGGGGCGCTCGCGCCCTCGACCTCGATGGAAGTGGCAGAAAGCTCGAAAGGCTGGGGCGCATCGGGGGTCAGCTTGACGGTGCCGGTGCAAATGAGTGCGGCCGAGACGTTTTGATGGGCGATCTCGTCGTAGTTGTCGAGTGCCTCGCGGTTCATGACGACTTGCAGGTCGCGGAAGCAGCTGCCGTCGTTGAGCGTAACAAAGCCAAAGTTCTTCATGTCGCGGACGGACTTGACCCAGCCGGCGACGGTGACGGTCTGGCCGCCGAGCGACTCGGCGTCGGCATAGAGCTGCGCGATTTTGGTGCGGTTCACGTATCCTCCCATAACGGTTGAATGATAGTTATCCATACAGTTCGATATTCTAGCAGCTCGGCTCATTTGGGCTATACAGATAAGGCATTGGCGGGATGGTTTTTCAAACGAAAAGCGCCCGCGGCCAAATGGTCGCGGGCGCTTGACGAGGTGCCTTTTGGCTGTGTGGCGCGGGGCCTGGCTACTTGGTCTTGGCAACCAGCAGCGGATCGCCAAGCTTGACGAGCGGATTGCCGCCGATAAGCGTTCCGGACTCGCCGACGTGGTCGATGCTCTTGAGGCGGTCGAGCTCAGAGATGATGACGGTCACGATGTCCTCGTGACCGGCGGCCTTGATAGCGTCGCGGTCGAAGCTGATGAGCGGCTGGCCGGCCTTGACCGTGTCGCCCATCTCGACAAAGCGGGCAAAACCCTTGCCGTTCATTTCCACGGTGCCCAGGCCAACATGGATGAACACGCGAAGACCGTCCTCGGTGATCATGCCGATGGAGTGGTTGGTGACGGTGGTGGCGCCGATACGGCCGTTAGCGGGGGCGTAAATGGTGCCGGTAATGGGCTCGATGCCGTAGCCCTGGCCGAGCATGCCCGAGGCGATGGTCTCGTCGGGAACCTCACTCAGATTGACGAGCACGCCGTTGACAGGAGCGTAGATGACGCCTTCGCGGGTGGCGAAGCTTGCTGCGGGCGGAACGGACGCCTCGCCCGACGAAGTGAACGTGGACTTGAGCGAATCGAGCAGACCCATAGATGCCTCCAACGTATCAGGCGCGCATGTTGCACGCGTGTGGTTTGCCGGAAACGTTTCGTACGTGTTTCCCAGCACGGTCAGCGCTCCTATTTTACGCTGTCCAACGATACCTCTGAACAGCGATTTTGTGATATATCAGTTGAAGGCCAACTTATTGCGGGGGTGTTTCTGCGCCGCGGGCTCAAGTGGGGTACGCTAAGGTGCGAAAAACGAGTGCGCACGAATCGCACGGAGGGAGCACCTATGATTATTGAGAACCATGCGCTGTGGGGCGAGGAGCCGACCGAGGATTATCCGGCGACGTTTACGTATCTGGGTGCCGAGCCGCTGCCCGACAAGCCCAATGGCCGCCGCCCCGCGGTGATTATCTGCGGCGGAGGTGCGTTTACGCATATCGCTCCGCATGAGCAGGATCCCGTGGCGTTTGCGTTTTTGGATCACGGTTACCAGGCCTTTGTGCTCAACTATGTCACGAGTTCTACGGGTGACGTGAGCTTTCCGCACCCCCAGGCAGATCTTGCCAAGATGGTCGCCACGGTGCGCGCCAACGCCGACGAGTGGCATGTCGATCCTAAGCGCGTGTGCGTCGTGGGATTCTCGGCGGGCGGCATGATTTGCGCCTCGCTGGCAACACAGTGGAAGACCGGCCCCTTCGCGGCACTTGCCGGGGCGCGTCCGGACGACATTCGTCCCGATGCCGTGGTGCTGGGCTATCCATTGCTCGACTTTGCCTATGTGCGCGACATGCAGACGCGCGATCCGCGCATTGACTTGCGCGTGCCCAAGACGGGCGGCAAGACGGGGCGCGATTTGCTCAACGACTACCTGTCGATGGTGACGGGCGGCGAGGCAACTGACGAGCATCTGGCCGACATCTGCCCCACCACGCATGTTTCGCGCCAGATGCCGCCGACTTTTGTGTGGGGCGTGTCCGACGACAAGACGGCGCCGATCGCGCAGGTCTATCCGTTTGCGCAGCGCATGGCCGAGGAGGGCGTCGCTTGCGAGATGCACGTCTTTGACCAGGGCGGTCACGGTCTTTCGCTCGGCAACGCCAACACCGCGGTCGACAACGAGGACAAGCAGGTGGCAGTCCGTCCCTGGATCCGCCTAGCCTTCCGCTTCCTGGAGCGCCACGGGTTTTAGTTACGGCGTTTTACCAAACGCCGTAACCACTTGACGCTGCAAGCCCGCCAGGGCGGCAATCTGCCTTTCAACTTCGGCGGCATGACCAGAAGGTCAATGCCGCCTCGTTTCAAGGCACCTTGCTCGCTCTGGCGGGCTTTCGCTGTCGGTTCCAAGACATCGGCATCGTCCTAGCTCTCAAGGGCTTGGTGCAAAGTAATCCGTCCCCCTTGCACCAATCTGTCGATTGAACATCGTTGCGTGTTCGCGCTATCATGCATGGTTAAATTGGTTAGCCATGGCAAACGGTTAGCCATGGTAAACATAAATGCAACGCCCTGTGGGCGCCGGGGGAGGAACACGGACGTGAAGCTCGATACACTCGAGATTGGAAAGGACGCCGTTGTCGCATCGGTGGCATCGGACGATCAGGCACTCCGACAGCATATTTTGGACATGGGTCTAACGCCGGGCACCGAAGTCACCATGATGAAGTACGCCCCCATGGGTGACCCGCTCGAGATCCGCCTGCGTGGCTACGAGTTGACACTGCGTAAGGACGATGCCGCTCGCATCGAGCTCGTGGGTATTCACGACACCGATACGGGTCCGCGCGCTAACGCCGCAATCGGCACGACGGAGCATCCGGCCCTGGGCGAGGGGACGTATTCGCCCCGTGCGGCAAAGACGGCCGTGCCGGAGGGCGCGCCGCTGCACTTTGCCCTCGCCGGCAACCAAAACTGCGGCAAGACCACGCTATTCAACCAGCTGACGGGCTCCAACCAGCACGTCGGTAACTTTCCCGGCGTGACGGTCGACCGCAAAGATGGCACCATCCGCAACCATCCCGAGGCGAGCGTTACCGACCTTCCTGGCATTTACTCCCTGTCGCCGTACACAGGCGAAGAGGTCGTGAGCCGTCAGTTCATCCTCGACGAGCGCCCGGACGCCATCATCGACATCATTGACGCCACCAACATCGAGCGTAACCTGTACCTGACACTGCAGCTCATGGAGCTCGACCGCCCCATGGTCATCGCGCTCAACATGATGGACGAGGTGACGACCAACGGCGGCGCCGTGGACGTCAATCTGCTCGAGAGCCTGCTGGGCGTGCCGGTTGTCCCCATTAGCGCTGCCCGCAACGAGGGTATCGGCGAGCTGGTGGATCATGCCTTGCACGTCGCGCGGTTCCGCGAACGTCCCGGCCGCTTGGACTTTTGCGCACCCGATGGTCCGGACGGCGGCGCGCTGCATCGCTGCATCCACGGCATCGCCAACCTTATCGAGGACCATGCCGCGACGGCGCACATTCCCGTGCGTTTCGCGGCGACCAAGCTGGTTGAGGGCGACGAGCTGGTAACCGAGGCGCTTCACCTGGACCGTAACGAGCTTGATGCCATCGAGCACATCATTACCCAGATGGAGGGCGAGGCCGGCACCGACCGTCTGTCCGCGCTGGCCGATATGCGCTTTAGCTTCATCGGCGACGTGTGTGGGCGCTGCGTCGTCAAGCCGCACGAGAGCCGCGAGCACGTGCGCTCCGTCAAGATTGACCGCATCCTGACGGGTCGTTACACAGCCATTCCGGCGTTTTTGGTGATCATGGGCCTCGTCTTTTGGCTGACGTTTGGCGTGATCGGCGCGGCGTTGCAGGGACTCATGGAGGACGGTATCGCTGCCATCATCGCCTCGGCCGATGCGGGCCTCAAGGCGTTCGGCACCAACGACGTGGTGCGCTCGCTGGCTGTCGACGGCGTGCTTACGGGTGTGGGCAGCGTGCTGACCTTCCTGCCGATTATCGTCGTGCTCTTCTTGTTCCTCTCCATTTTGGAAGACTCCGGCTACATGGCGCGCGTTGCCTTTGTCATGGATAAGGTACTTCGTCGCTTTGGCCTGTCGGGCCGCAGCTTTGTGCCCATGCTCGTCGGTTTTGGCTGCACCGTGCCGGCTATCATGTCGACCCGTACGCTCCCATCCGAGCACGACCGCAAGATGACGGTCATGCTCACGCCGTTCATGAGCTGCTCGGCCAAGTTGCCGGTCTACGGCCTGCTGTGCGGGGCGTTTTTCCCGCAGGCGACGGTCCCCGCCATGGTCTCGCTCTATTTGATTGGCATTGCGGTCGGTTGCATCGCGGCTTTGGTGCTCAACCGCACGGCATTTAAGGGCGACCCGGTGCCGTTTATCATGGAGCTTCCCAATTACCGTCTGCCGAGCGTCAAGACGACAGTGATGCTGGCATGGGATAAAGCCAAGGATTTTATTACCAAGGCCTTTACCATTATCTTTGCCGCTACCGTGGTCATCTGGTTCCTTCAGACGTTCGATATCCGCTTTAATGTGGTCGCCGATCAGTCGCAGAGTCTGCTTGCGGGTCTCGGCAGCATCATCGCGCCGGCGCTGACGCCGCTTGGGTTTGGCGACTGGCGTGCATCCACGGCGCTCGTCACCGGACTTATCGCCAAGGAGAGTGTCATCTCGACCCTCACGGTACTTTTGGGCGCGACCTCGCCCGCGGCACTGTCGACCATGTTTTCGCCGTTTACTGCCTATGTGTTCCTGGTCTTTACGTTGCTGTACCCGCCGTGCGTGGCTGCGATCGGCGCCGTCAAGAGCGAGCTGGGCGCGCGCTACGCCGTTGCCGTATTCGCGTTTCAGGTGACGGTCGCCTGGATCGTAGCGTTTGTCGTGCATTCGGCGGGCATATTGCTGGGGTTGGCTTAGTTATTTATTGACGGTGCAACCTCTGTGTATCGAATTGTTTTCGGCCCCGCATCTGTTGCTGACGGATGCGGGGCCGTTGCTATATAATCGCCTCCGCTCAAAATGATTGGAGACGTTATATATGAGTCGGGCAAGGCAAGACGGCATCACGCTCAGGCAGTGGCTCCCGCTCGTCGGGCTCACCTGCTGTGCGTTCGTGTTCAACACGTCGGAGTTTATGCCCATCGGCCTTTTGACTGATATCGCCGCGTCGTTCTCGCTCACCGAGGCCCAGGCGGGCATCATGATCTCGGTCTATGCCTGGGGCGTCATGCTGCTGTCGTTGCCGCTCATGGTGTTCGCTTCGCGTTTCGAGTTTAAGCGGATGCTGCTGGGCGTGCTTGCCGTGTTCTCGCTCGGTCAGTTCCTGTCCGCTGTGGCGCCGACCTATCCCATCCTGGTCTGCGCGCGCCTGGTGGTCGCTTGCGCACATGCGTGTTCTGGTCAGTCGCCTCGATCATGGCGTCGCGCCTGGTTGACACACGCCATGGGGCGCTCGCCATCAGCATGATCGCTACGGGCTCGTCCATCGCGCAGATCTTTGGCCTGCCGCTCGGCCGCGCCATTGGCTTGGCCGTGGGTTGGCGCATGACGTTTGCCGTGGTCGGGGGCCTCTCAGCCATCGCGGCCGTTTACCAGGCAGCGGTGTTCCCGGCCATGCCGGCGGGTGAGCGCTTTACCGTCAAACAGCTGCCCGAGCTGCTCAAGAACCCGTTCCTCATCGCGCTCTATGTGGTCACGGTGTTCATGGCGACCGGCTATTACGCGGGCTATAGCTATATCGAGCCTTTCCTGGCTCAGGTCGCGCATGTCGACGCAAGCGCCATCACCATGACGTTGACGGCGTTCGGCTGCTCCGGCCTGGTGGGCAGTTGGCTGTTCGGCCGCCTGTTCGACGGGCACCGTTTTCCGTTCCTTGCGATCACGCTCTCCGGAGTGCCGGTCGCCTTGCTGCTTATGGGGTCTGTCGCGTCATCGCTCGCGGCGGTGCTTGCCGTCTGCGCGCTATGGGGCTGCTGCTCCACGGCCTTTAACGTGGCGTTTCAGGCCGAGCTCATCAAGTACACGCCGGTGGATTCGTCGGCCGTCGCCATGTCGATTTTCTCGGGCCTGTTTAACCTCGGTATTGGCACGGGCACCGCGATCGGCGGCGCCGTGGTTTCGGGCCCCGGTATCTCCTGGATTGGCTTCGCGGGCGGGGCGATTGCCGTCGTGGGCGTCATCCTCGCTATCACGGTGATGTTCCCGGCCATTCGCCGCGCCAAACCCGTTGCCTAATCACGTCTCCTCATCAGTTGCGGTGGAATAGTTCCTGTTTAAGGCCTCTGAAGGCCAAAGCAGGAACTATTCCACCGCAACTTATTTTGGGGGAGAGGATACAAGCCGGGCATACAATGGATGTCGTTGTGTTGAGCTTACCGGGAGGTTGCTATGTGGGCATACGAGACGACGTTCTATCAGATCTATCCGCTGGGCTTTTGCGGTGCCCCGCGCGAAAACGCCGCGCCCGTTGCCGAGGATGAGCTCGCCCAGGCCGCCGATGCCACAGCCAATCCCGATGCCCCCATCATGAAAATCGCCCAATGGGCCGACTACCTGCAGAAACTCGGCGTTGGCGCTGTGCTCATCAACCCGCCGCTCGAGTCTGATAGCCACGGCTACGACACGCGCAGCCTGCGCCACATCGACCGTCGCTTGGGTGGGGATGCCGACTTTGCCGCCGTGTGCGAGACACTGCATGCCCACGGCATCCGCGTGGTGCTCGACGCCGTCTTCAACCATGTGGGCCGTGGCTTTTGGGCCTTCCGCGATGTGCAGGAGCGCAAGTGGGACTCGCCCTACAAGGACTGGTTCCACATCAGCTTTGATGGCGACTCGTGCTACGGCGACGGCTTTTGGTACGAGGGCTGGGAAGGCCATTTTGAGCTCGTGAAGCTCAACCTGCAAAACCCCGCCGTGGTCGATTACCTGCTCGAGTCCGTGCGCCGCTGGGCCGAGGTCTTTGGCGTCGACGGCCTGCGCCTGGACGTTGCCTATATGCTCGACCGCGACTTTATGCGCCGCCTGCACGCTTTTACCCGTGAGCTCAAGCCCGACTTTGTGCTGATCGGCGAGACGCTCCACGGCGACTACAGCCAAATCGTCAACGACGAGATGCTCGACTCCTGCACCAACTACGAGTGCTACAAGGGCCTGTACTCCAGCTTTAACTCGGTCAACATGTTCGAGATCGCCCATTCGCTGCACCGTCAGTTTGGCGGCGACCCCTGGTGCATCTACCGCGGCAAACATCTGCTGTCGTTTGTCGACAACCACGATGTGCCGCGCCTGGCGAGCATCCTCACTGACAAGTCCTGTCTGCGTCCCGCCTACGGCATGCTCTTTGGCATGCCGGGCATCCCGTGCGTCTACTATGGCAGCGAGTGGGGAATTGCTGGCGAAAAGGGCGGCCCCGATGGCGACTGGGCGCTGCGCCCTGCGCTCGATGAGCCTGCGCCCAACGAGCTGACGGCGTTCATCACGCAACTCGCACACCTTCGCTCGGCCGACGACGCGGCTGCCCGTGCTCTCAACTACGGTGCCTATCGCAACGTGGTGATCCAGAACAAGCAGCTGCTGTTCGAGCGCGCCTGTGACGGCGCGACGGTACTCGTGGCGGTGAATGCCGTGGGTGAACCTTACGCCTTTGGCGCTGGCGAACTCAACGGCTCCTTCGTCGACCTGCTTGCCGACGACGCGCTCGCTGTCGAGCTGAAGGGTACCCTCGAGCTTGCGCCCTACGAGGTGCGCTATCTGTTGAGGGCCTAGGCCATGGCTGCGTCCGACGAGGGCTATCAACATATTGAGCATGGGTTTGAACCCGTGTTCGACCAGCACTCGCGCGTTTTGGTGCTGGGGTCGTTTCCCTCGGTGCTTTCGCGCGCCAATGCCTTTTATTACGGCAACCCTCAGAACCGCTTTTGGCGTGTGATGGCCGCGTGCCTCGGTGCGCCCGTGCCGCCCAACGAGGGCGATCCTTTGGCGAGTAGTGAGCCCGCGACGCTCGATGCCTCCATTGCCGCCAAGCGGGCCATGCTGCTGAACGGCGGCGTGGCCCTGTGGGATGTGATTGAGAGCTGCGACATTAAGGGCTCGAGCGACGCGAGCATTTGTAACGTTGTGCCGGCACATATCGAGCGCATTACCGATGCCGCGCCGATCGAGGTCGTTGTCTGTAACGGCGGTACGGCAGGGCGACTCTACAAACGCTACTTGCAAGATCGGACGGGGTTGCCCGCCGTCGTCCTGCCCTCGACAAGTCCTGCCAATGCCGCCTGGCGACTGGAGCGTCTTGTCGAGCGTTGGCACGAAGCCGTTGACTGGGCTGTTATTTAATTTAGATTTTTGTTTGAGCGTGGGCGCCCAGACGTTTCAGAACGCCTCGCCAGATCGGCGCGGGCACGGCTGGCTCGGCGCAAACCATGCCGTCGGCGTCGACGTTGGCGGCATTGCCGCCGCCAAGTCGCTGTGCATGCTCGACGGAACATCCCATGCGAACGGCGCCCACGAGCTTGTCCATGGCCTCAGAAAACGGTCGCCGCAAGAGTCCCATGCGCGGGGAGCGACGAAGCGCTGCGATGCCGCTGCCGCCGTAGATGGCAACGCCGCCACACCACAATTGGTCATGGCGCTCGCATACCTTGTGCAGACGAACGGCGGTCCCACGCGCCTGCTCAGTGTCCTCTTGTGCGGCTCGAATCGCGGCATAGACGCGCGTTCCCGTACTGCCAAAGCGCTCAAGCGCCTGCTCGATAGCAGCCAACGTCTTATCGTCAGCCACATCTTCAATGGCCAGCACGATGCCATCGGCAACGCTGCCGGCGTCATTTGCCTTCAAGTCGACCGGGCGGGGGAGTGCGGTGCCGGAAAGCCGGGCATAGGCGGCGATGGCATCCTGCAGGTCCCAGAGCAAAAACTCAAGATCGGCGCTATTGGGAATGCTGATATACGCAATGGTTTGCAGCGTTTTTGGTACATCGCCGCGCGCGGTCGGCTCCATGCTGCCTCCTTTCCGGTTGGTTTCCGTTTAGGTTACACCGTCCGGCGGTGCCCCGCCGCGCTATCCTAGTGCAACCCTTACGAAAGGAACGCCATGCGACTGCCCATGAATACCTCGCTTGCCACGCTCAAGCCCTCCGGTATCCGCCGAATCAACGCGCTCGCCGCCCAGCACCCGGGGTGCATTGCGCTTGCGCTTGGCGAGCCCGATTTTCCCACGCCCGATGTGATTAGCGCCGAGGTGACCGCCGCACTGGACCGCGGTGACACGCACTATCCGCCCAACAACGGTCGCTCCGCCCTGCGTGAGGCGTTATCTGCCTACATGGGGGACGCGGGCCTTACGTTTTCCGCCGACGAGGTCATCCTGACCGACGGCGCGACCGAGGCACTGTCGGCAACATTCATGGCTATGCTCAACCCCGGCGACGAGGTCATCATCCCCACACCGGCCTTTGGCCTGTACGAGAGCATCGTCGTGGCCAACCACGCCAAAGCTGTCTTTTTGGATACGGAGCCTGCACAATTCCAGATTGACGAGGACGCACTTCGTGCTTACGTGACGCCGGCGACCAAGGCCATCGTCATCTGCTCGCCCAACAATCCTACGGGTTGCATCCTCAACACGGCGTCGCTCGACGCCGTGGCGCGCGTGGCGGATCGTGTGGCCGTCATGTACGC
>UREZ01000043.1 GCA_900547025.1 uncultured Collinsella sp. | reverse complement strand
GGCGTTTGCCCAGATAAAACCTGCCAAAATAAACCTGTCCCTTTTTGGCAGGTTATCGCTTCCAAAAGTGGAGGATGAGCGTCGTGCGGTTTTGCTGTTCGGTTTTGACCAGGATGTTGTGGATGTGGGTCTTGACGGTGCCCACGGCAAGGAATAGCTCGTCAGCGATCTCTTGGTTCGATTTGCCCAGTACGACCAGACGCATAACTTCGGTCTCACGGTTGGAGAGCTTGTAGGCGTTGCGATAGAAGGGCATCTGCTCTTCGATGTGTCGATCAAGATCGCTGACGTTCTTTTCCTCGGGCGCCTCCTGCATGCGGATTGAAAGCACGTGGTAGGAGTAGATGATCAGCAGAATCGCAAAGTAGCAGGCAAAGACGTTTTCGCTAAAGTTGCGCTCGGACAGATATAGTTGCAGCCAAGAGGGCGCCAGACTCATGGGGACAATCAGAATGTTGTAGAAATCCTCGGCAACGATGCAACCGACCAGAATAGCGCCGATAATCAGGTGCTTTCGTTGGTTGTTAACGCGTGCCTTCAGCTCGACTTGCGTGCTCTTGCGTGCCGTCCAAAAGATATATAGCCCCACGAAAACAAGGAATACCTGACGCATCGTGTAGTAGAGCCATTGATGAATGGGGCCGTAGGGGACAGCGACGATAATCAGCAGCTCGCTCAGCAAGAACGTTGCGACGGGAATGACAAACTGCTTTTTTGAATGCTTGTCGAGCAAATCCATGGCAATGAGCCAAATAAAAGCCTGCGAAGCGGTCGCCACAAAGGTCCGCAACACAGGCATGGTAATTGAGTAATAGTCGCTGGCTGGAAAACTCTGGTTTTGCAGCGTGTATTCAAAAAAGAAAATCTCGGTCATCTCGATGGCATAGCAGATAAATACGCCGCTGCCATAGATAAAGAAGCGTCGACGAGACGAGGCATAGGCGGCAAGCGAGAGCACCGCCGTCACAATACAGATCACGAGTATCGCTAGGGTATAGAAGAACATCAGGGTGTTCATCTGTCACCGTCCCATCTCATTTATTCTATGGCCGAGCTCTGTATACCTTGTGGGATATAGACGTCTCAACCCTTCGTTTCATTGCGGATTAGGCGCCGAGATACAGCATAGCCGTATACCGTTCGCGGTTCTAGATGGTAAACCCCCTGTAAACTCTTGACCTGCGGGTTTATATTGGTTTAGAGGGGGTGTAACTCCATGAACGGTCTTTAATCCCGAATAAACTAGGTAAAAATTGCATACGGGTGAATGATGGTCTTGTCAACACGAGGCGTGATGTTCGAGCGCCTCATAGTAATAGTCGGCAAGACCGGCGGAAAGGAAATCGACATGGCACTGCCTAAGGATTTCATCGACACCAACGACTTCACCAAAGAGCAGATCCTGGCTATCGAGGATCTTAGTCTGGCAATGAAGAAGGCCATCAAGGTTGACGGTTATTATCCGCACCTGCTCCGCAACAAGAGCCTTGGCATGATCTTCCAGCAGGTCTCCACCCGCACTCGTCTTTCCTTCGAGACCGCTATGACCGACCTCGGCGGCCATGCTCAGTTCTATGGCCCTGGCACCATCCAGCTCGGCGGTCACGAGTCCCTGGGCGACACCGCTCGCGTTATGGGCTCGCTGCTCGACATCATGATGGCTCGCGTTGACCGTCACAAGGACGTCGTCGGCCTCGCCGAGGGCTCCGCTGTGCCCGTCATCAACGGCATGTCCGAGTTCAACCATCCCACGCAGGAGATGGGCGACCTCATGACCATGCTCGAGAACCTCCCCGAGGGCAAGAAGATCGAGGACTGCACCCTGGCCTTCATCGGCGACGCCACCCAGGTCTGCGTCTCCCTCATGTTCATCGCCTCCAAGGTCGGCATGAAGTTTGTCCAGTTTGGACCTAAGGGCCACCAGATCCCCGACGGCGGCCTGCACGTTGGCACCGTCGAGGAGCGCGCCGAGTTCGGCAAGCAGATGATGGCCATCGCCGAGGAGAACTGCAAGGTCTCCGGCGGCTCTGTCGTCATCTCCGACGACATCGAGTGCATCAAGGGCGCCGACTTCATCTACACCGACGTGTGGTATGGCCTGTACGACGAGGAGGTCTCGGGCGAGAACTACATGGACGTGTTCTATCCCAAGTATCAGGTCACCATGGACATGATGAACTTTGCCGGCCCCAACTCCAAGTTCATGCACTGCCTGCCGGCCACCCGCAACGAGGAGGTCGTCGACGAAGTCATGGACGATCCCGAACGCTCCCTGTGCTGGGTCGAGGCCGAGAACCGCAAGCACTCCATCCGTGCTCTCCTTGCCGCCCTGGGCAAGCGCACCCCGCTCAACGACGAGGGTGTCGAGTACTCCGCCAAGGCTGAGCTCCACGCCGCTCTCGAGGCTCTCGAGCAGCTCTAAGCCTCAAGGCTTCTAAAAGCACGTTTGCGGGCGGCGGATGCTCGTCTCCTGTCGCCCGCTCACCGAGGCCCAAGCAATTGCCTTAATACCTTAGGGCCTCGGATCTGTCCAAGACTGAGCGAAGGAGCTCATCATGAGCGACGGAAAGAAATAGCTTTCCTTCTTGACGGTCATTTCGACCATCATCTGCGTCGTCTTCGTTTGCGAGGCCGCCGCTCCTGCTGCTGCCATTGGCAACCAGCAGTTCTTCTGGTGGATCTTCCTGATCCTGACCTTCCTGCTTCCCTACGGCATGGTTGTCGCCGAGCTCGGTACCACCTATGACGGCGAGGGCGGCATTTACGACTGGGTACGCGATGGCCTGGGCGACAAATGGGGCGCCCGCATCTCGTACTACTACTGGGTCAACTACCCGCTGTGGATCGCCTCGCTGGCTACCATGTTCCCCGACATTTTGGGCATGGTCTTTGGCGTCGAGTTCAACTTGATCGCCAAGATGGGTATCGATCTTGCCTTTGTGTGGATCGTCTACCTCATGGGCCGCTCCAAGGCGGCCGACTCCGAGTGGGTCCTTAACGGTGGCGCCATCATCAAGGTCGCCGTTGCCGTTATCGTTGGCGCTTTGGGCATTTGGTATGCCATGGAGAACGGTTTTGCGAACGACATGTCCGCTGCCACCTTCCTGCCCGAGCTCACCAACACCAACGCTCTCGGCTACCTGTCGATCATCATCTTTAACTTCATGGGCTTCGAGGTCATCTGCACCATGACCGACGACATGGCCGATCCCGCTCGCGATATCCCCAAGGCTATCATCGTCGGTGGCCTGTCCATCGCCGTGATCTACCTGTTCGCTGGCTTTGGCATCGGCGCCGCCGTGCCGGCCGACTCCATCGATCCCGACTACGGCATGATCGTCGCAGTCCAGACCATGGTGGGCGACTCCATGATCTTTAAGGTCATCTGCATCGCCTTCCTGATCACCCTGTTCGCCAATATGGCCGCTTGGTCCTTCGGCGTTAACTCCGTTGCTCGCTACGCTGCCGAGCACGGCAACATGCCCAAGGTCTTCGCCTCGATGATCTCGGATGACGACATGCCCAACGGCGCCAACCTGGTCAACGCTGTCGTTGCCTCCCTGGTGCTGTGCCTGCAGCTCGTTCCCATCGACGCCATCTCCAACGGTGTCTTCTGGATGCTCTTTGGCACCTCTGTCGTCTTCCTGCTGTTGACCTACATCCCGATGTTCCCGGCGTTCCTCAACCTTCGTAAGAACGACCCCAACCGTGAGCGCATCTTCACGTTCCCGTTTAAGGGCGCCATGATGAAGGTCATGCTGGCCATCCCCTGCATCGAGCTGGTTCTTGCCATCGTTGCCACGCTGATCCCGTTCTCCGCTGCTGAAATTGGCGACAAGGTCCCGATGATCGTTATCTTCATCGTGCTCGTGCTCATCGGCGAGGTCGTCCGCGTCGTCAGCGCTAAGGGCCGCGAGACCGAGTACAAGGGTCTGACCCCTGAGCTCGCAGCCCAGCGTCTCGCTGAGGAGGCCGCCGAGGCCGAGGAGAACTAGAGCACCCGGTTCTGGGGCTCCAACCCTCCTCGTGTACCAACGCGCGCTTCGTCGGGCTTGTCGCTCCCGACTCCGGGCACTCTAGCCTCTTCGGAGGCGTGTCCAAGCGACAGGTTTGCTAACCATTCCCCCGGGGTGGGTGTGAGCGATAGCTCCGGTAACCACCGCCCACCCCAATCTCTCTTCCGTATCCTTCGTGCGTTTTGTCTCCGCGCACTTGGTTACGTCGTCGCTTGCCGGTGCGATTCCGTGAAAACCGGCACCGGGCGCCCCGACCTTTGCCGGGGAACGGGCGCCTACCATCTCTTGGTTTTAGGTTGCGGGTAACCCGCCCGCAGCAAGCGATCGTTCGATTTGGAGGAAATCTTATGCGTACGATCACCGAGTCCGAGTCCACCCCCAAGGCCGACGGCTTCTTCATGCCCGCCGAGTTCGCCCCGCAGGATCGCGTGTGGATGGGCTGGCCCCACCGCACCGACACCTGGGCCCACGGCGCCAAGCCGGCCCAGAAGCAGTATGCCGCCATCGCCCGCGCCATCTCCGAGTTCACCCCGGTCTATATGTGCGCCAACCAGGTCGACTACGCCAACTGCAAGGCCGTCTTCGAGAACGACGAGAACGTCACCGTCATCGAGATGACCACCGACGACGCCTGGTTCCGCGACACTGCCGCCACCTACGTCATCAACGGCAAGGGCGAGAAGCGCGCCAACCACTGGCACTTCAACGCCTACGGCGGCCTCGTCGACGGCCTGTACTTCCCGTGGGACAAGGACGAGCAGATCGCCCTCAAGATGGCTGAGCTCTCCGGCTGCCGCCGCTATCGTCCCGACGACATGATCCTCGAGGGCGGCTCCATCACCGTCGACGGCGAGGGCACCCTTGTCGTGACCGACCAGTGCCTGCTTTCCCCGGGCCGCACCTGCTCTGCGGTTCTGGAGGAGGAAGAGGATCCCGAGTCCATCTGGCCCAAGTACCGCAAGAAGTTTGAGCCCTGGAGCGAGGAGCTTCGCGCCTACATGGACGAGCACCTCAAGGATTACCTGGGTGTCGAGAAGGTCATCTGGGTCAAGGAGGGCATCGACCCCGAGGAGACCAACGGCCACATCGACGACGTCGCCACGTTCATCGCGCCGGGCGTCATAGCCTGCATTTGGACCGACGATCCCGAGTATCCGTTCTACGAGCAGTGCCACGATGCCTACGAGACCCTCTCCAACGCCGTCGACGCCAAGGGCCGCAAGATGAAGGTCTACAAGCTCTGCATGCCCGTGAACCCGCTGTTCATGGACCAGGCTTCCTGCGACACCATCGACGCCGACGAGAACGCCGAGCCGCGCGTCCCCGACGAGCCGCTGATCGCCTCCTACATGAACTACCTCGTGACCAACCACGGCGTTATCGTCCCGCAGTACGGCGACGAGAACGACCAGCTGGCCGTCGACACGCTCCAGAAGATCTACGACGAGGTCTGGGGCGAGGGCGTCTACAAGTGCGTCGGCGTTCAGTCCGAGCAGGTCGTCTTCGGTGGCGGCAACATCCACTGCATTACTCAGCAGGAGCCGTCCGCGTAATTGTCTGTCTTCCCGAGGCACGGCACCTTGCCCTTCAATCGTCGGGCATGACCCTTAAGGTCTATGCCCTCCTCTTTCAGGGCAATCTGCCGCACCTCAGAAACCCAGCCGATCAATCGGACAGTCGGTGAATCGCACCGTGACCATCTCGGGGCATTGATGGTCGGTTTATTCGATGTCTTGGTCGGCTGGGTTTTTCTTTGGGCACTCCGTTGCCTCCACTTCGGAGTGCCCGCCTCTTTGATTGAGTACGCGTCTGATCTGGGATTTATTGCGGGTTAGGCCAATTGTTCGCTTGAATATCCCAGGTCAGACGCGTCTTCAATTGCCAAAAGATTCCGGTCGCAATCGCGGCCGTTTTGATCGGAGTATCTATGTACCAGCGTATCGTTATCTACACGCGCCTGTTCCGCGAGCGTTGGTCCAACAATTGCATCCTCTCTTCTCTTTGGGATGGCACCTGCACCGGTGACGCGGCCTGCAACCCTACCTTGGGCTGCGCCTTCGGTACAGATGCCATCCTTTTTGCTGTAGGGGAAGCGTGCCATGGCAGGTAAAAAGTTCTCCCTGTTCGAGGTCATCCTCTCGGTTATCTGCGTTGTCTTTACCATCGAGGCGGCTGCTCCGGCATCTGCCATGGGTAACGTGCAGTTCTTCTGGTGGATCTTCCTTATCATTACGTTTTTGCTTCCCTATGGCCTGGTGGTGGCCGAGCTCGGTACGGCGTTCGATTCCGAGGGCGGCCTGTACGACTGGGTTCGCCTGGGCTTGGGAGACCGTTGGTGTGCACGCTGCTCCTGGTGCTATTGGGTCAACTTTCCACTGTGGGTGGCAAGTATCGCCTGCATGTTCCCCAGTGTCATCAATGCGGTATGGGGCATCGATTTTTCGCTTGGGGTCCGAATTGCCATCGAGCTTGCCTTTGTGTGGGGCGTCACGGTCATGGCAATGCAGCCGGTGGCCGAGGCCGATTGGGTCATGGATGGCGGCGCCGTCATCAAGGTGCTCATTACCGCCGTGGTGGGAATCATCGGCATCTGGTTTGCCTGCAACAACGGCTTTGCCAACGATATGTCGTTTAAGACATTTGTCCCCGATCTGGGAGACACTAACTCACTGACGTATCTTTCAATCATCCTATTCAACTTTATGGGCTTTGAGGTGGTCGCGACCTTTGCCAGCACGATGAAGAACCCATCGCGCGATATCCCCAAGGCGGTTATCGCCGGTGGCGTTGCCATCGCGGCGATCTACATTATCTGTGGCATCGGTATTGGAGCCGCGGTTCCCACCGAGCAGCTTTCACTCGATTCGGGCATTGTGGACGCGGTTGCCGCCATGGTGGGGCGCGCTCACCCGCTGACGATGGTCGTGGGCGTGGCCTTTCTGGTAACGCTGGTTGCCAACATGATCTGTTGGAGCTTTGGCGTCAACAACGTGGCGAGCTATGCCGCGCGCCATGGCAACATGCCGCGTCCCTTTGCGCTGGTGTCCAAGAAGACCGGCATGCCCAACGGCTCGGCACTCATTAACGGTTGTTTTGCCAGCTTGGTGCTGCTACTTCAGATTCCGCTGGGTGAAGGTTCCGACGTCTTTTGGGTCTTCTTCTCGATGAACGTCGTCTTTCTGCTCATGAGCTATATCCCGATGTTCCCGGCGTTTTGGCGCCTGCGTAAATACGACGACCGCCCGCGTGTGTTTCGCGCGCCCTTCGAGGGCAAGGTGCTTGCGGTAGCGCTTGCGGTGCCGGTGGTAGAACTCGTGCTTTCGATTGTTGCGACAATCGTGCCGCTTAACAGCTCGCCCGCCGAGATGTCAAAGTTGCCGATCCTCATGGGTGTGGTGATCGGCGTGTTGCTGGGCGAGGTTTCGCGCCTCATATCGCGCCGCGGCCGCAGCATCGACAATCCCGGCGTTGGCGCAAGGGGGACAGGTCGCTTTGCACCAAAACAGTAGCGCCGCGAGTTGTGCGGTGCTAGATGCATCTTGGATTACTGCTCACGCTGCTCGGGATCAGATGCGAGCTTGGGTGCAAAGTAGGGGACGTGGCCCAGGTAGGGGCAGCTGTCCGAACGCGCCTCAACGGCGCAGGGGACATTGTCGTAGGTCATGGAAGAACCGAGTCGGGTGATGGCCTTGGCGGCGGGCGCGACGAGCATCTTGAGCGGAGCGATCGGTGTCATGGCATCTCCTTTCATCGGTGAGACACAGCTTGTTTATCTAAACGATACAGTACGTTTAATCGGTGAGTCTAATCTTGCGGCAAAGAATCTGTCAACATCCTCACAGCATCTAGACAGGGGAGGCGGGCATGAGTTTCGCGTTCTATATCTACACCACGATTATCATGGGTGTGGCTCTGGTGACCAGTGCCGTGGCATTGGTGGTTTGGCTCATGACGCGCCGTCGCGACAGCCTCGTGGCCGCGGCGGGTTTTTTGCTCTATATGCTCGATATGTCGGTCATCTTTTTTGACGAGTACAATCGGCTCAAATACGACTACGCCGTTACCTTTAGCGAGCCGCTGCAGCACCCCTTGCTGCGCTGCGTGCTTGGTATTGCCATCTATGCCTGCGTGGTGCTATGGATGTTTGCGCGCTTGCGCAAAAGACCGACGTCGCGCATGCTCGGACTCGCTATCGTGCCGTTTTCAATCTTGCAATTGCTGCTGGTGCCTCGCAGCGGCGCTGCCGGAGAGGTGCAGCAGTATCTCTTTTGGCTCACGCGTGACCTGGGTAATGTAGGATGTCTTGCCTATGCCGCCTGGCATTACCGGTACAGAGCAACGCGTGTTGAGAAACTCGACCTCGACCGCTCAAAGCTCTTTTGGAAGGTGGCCTTCGTTCTTGTGTTTTGCGTGATCGCCGAGGACACCTACATGATCTTGTTCTGCCGCCCCGACTCCCAAAACCCCGTCATCGGCCTCTTTTTGTGGTATCTGTCCGAGCGCAATATCTCCGAAAACGTGCTGCTCGTGGTATGCGCGGCTCAGCTTTTTTGCCAGTTTAGCCATATCCTGCGTGTGTATGCCCGTCATCCGCGTGCCGATGAGGACGTGGCAGCCGAGAGCGCAAGCTCTGAGGACGATCTCGCATCGCGTGTGGTGATTTATGCCGACGCCCATAAGCTGTCACGGCGCGAGCAGGAGGTGCTCACGCTGGTGCTGAAGGGCAACGACGCCCAAAACATCGCCAGCGAGTTGGTCATCAGCCCTGGCACGGTCAAGGCACACTTGCATCGCATCTACGTTAAAAGCGGCGTCTCCAACCGAGATGACCTTATAGATACCTTTTGGCGTTCCTAGCCTCATTCTTCCTCGCATGCGGGTCTTGCTGTGTGGGCGGCCACACCGTTGGGCGTAATGAAGCGGTAATAATCTCAGACAATAAACCTGCAGGTAAAGCGTGTAAACCTGCTTAAACTGACCGTTTGCGGTCCCTGGCCTTGGCACGGGTTTGCCCCTGTGTATCAATGGGTGTAGCGCGAAGCCGCGGACGTGGGACAGACGTCCGAGCACGGCTTGTAGGCACGCGCCGATGCGGGAGCGCTACGCTCCCAACCGAGTGCCCACGCGGGCGGTGCGTCCGCGTTACAACCAAAGATGCCTGAGGAGGCTCGCATGGACAAGGCTGATGTAGTTATCAAGAGCGACGCCGTCTTTACCGGCGATGGGCTCGAGCCGTTTAAGGGCGGCGTTGCCGTGCGGGGCGATAAAATCGTTGCCTGCGGTGACGATGCTCACCTGGCACCGTTTATCGGTCCCGATACCGAGGTGCGCGACTTTGGCGACCAGCTCGTCATGCCCGGCCTGATCGACTCGCACACGCATTTTGCCCAGGGCGCGTTTATGACCGACCCCGATTTTGCCGTCAACCTCATCGACTGCACCAGTTTTGAGATGGCGATGGAACGTGTCGTGGCGTTTGCGGCCGACCATCCCGATAACGAGTGGATTCTGGGCTGCCAGATTATCCAGTTCCAGTGGGATGTCCCCGAGATGCCCACGGCCGCGATGATCGATGAGTACATCTCCGACCGCCCGGTATTTCTGCAGCAGGTTGACTTGCATACCTTTAGTGCCAATACCTGCGCCATCAACAAGGTGGGAGTAACTTCGCAGACGCCCGATCCCGCAGGCGGCAAGATCCTTAAGGATGCCGACGGCAATCTGACGGGCGTGTTTTCCAACAACGCCGGCGCCTTCTTTATGGACGAGGTCTACGACCCAGCGCCCGAGGTTGTTGACGCGTCGTTTGCAAAAACCGCCCGGCGCGCCAATGCCCTGGGAATCACTACGGTCGGCATGGTCAATCCTACGTTTGTGAGCATGGAAAACCCGTATGCGGTGTTGGCAGGTCTTAATGCCAAGGGCGACTTGCCGCTGCGCGTGTTCCTGTACACCGACCTGTTCGAAAACGAGTCCTTGACGCTCGAGCAGATCAAGGAGAAATACGCCTTCCCGGGTACGCAGGTGGAGTGGCACGGCTTTAAGCAGTTCCTTGATGGTGTGTGCTCCGACCATACCGCCTGGATGCTTGAACCCTATAGCAACGCACCCGACACCTGTGGTGAGCCCGCGGAGGAGCCGGAGCGCATCCGTGCTGCCATCCTGAGGGCGCAGGAATGGGGCGTTGACACGCGCATCCATGCAATCGGCGATCGCTCGGTGCGTTTTGTGCTCGATTGCTTTGAGGAGGGCGAGCGCTTGCATGGCAAGCGGGATTGTCGCCACTCCATGGAGCACAACGAGACGGTTCAACCCGAGGATATGCCGCGTTATGCCGAGCTCGGCGTCTGCCCCGGCATGCAGCCGTGGCACATGCTGCTCGATATGGCTGACCTTGCCAAGGACGAAGCCGTGGGTCCCGAGCGTGCCGCGCTTTCGTGGCCCCTGCATAGCCTGCTTGCCAGCGGAGCCGTGGTGCACCTGGGCAGTGACTTCCCCGTTGTGGGCTTGGAGCCCATGGAGGAGGTGTACGGCGCGGTCTTCCGCATGCTCGAGGACGGTTCCAACCCTGAGGGCTGGTTCCCCCAGGAGCGCATTACCATGGCCGAGGCTCTGCGCGCCTACACCTATGGCAGCGCCTACGCCATGCATGCCGAGGACCGCATCGGCACGCTCGCGTGCGGCAAACAGGCAGATATCTGCGTGCTCGACCGCAATCTCTTTGATTGCGAGCCGGCCGAGGTGCTCGAGGCTACCGCAGCCCTCACGATGATCGCCGGCAAGGTGGTCTTTGAGGCATAGCGCCATCGTTTGATTGGGCGGCTTGGTGCCAGTTGTCAGCCGCCTGACATCCATTCAGCACTACTCTCTCAAGGAAAGGGGAGAACAATGGCAGAAGAAGTAACCGCTGCCGTGGAGGAGGAGCGCGAGCTCGCCTCCCAACCGATTCCCGGTCTGGTGCGTAAGTACACCATCGTCACCGGCCAGGGCATGCTCGCCCAGATCATCATGGTGGTCCTTGAGGGCCTCGTGATGGGTTGGGGCCTAGGTGCCCACGGCCTGGCATGTGTCTCGATCATTATGTCGGTCGAGTACATCAACCTGGCCTTTGGCAACCTGTTTGGCACCGGCGTGCCCGCCGTGGTGGGCAACCTTTTGGGTGCCGGCGACATCAAGGGCGCAAGCAAGGCTTTTAGCCAGGGCTTTTGGCTCACCACGATCGTGAGTGTGCTGCTTGCTGTGGTGATGGCAGTGTTTACCGAGCCCATCTGCACATTCTTTGGCGCCACGCCCGACATCATGGCCGATACCGTTGCCGGCGTGCGCACCTTCGCCGTGCTGCTGCCGCTCACGGTCATTGGCCAGATGATCACCGCTGTGATGCGTGTGGACGAGAAGGTTCAGATCCAGGCCAACCTCATGACCGTTTCGGCCATCGTCGCCATCTGTTGGCTCGCGCTTTCCACGTTTGTGCTCAAGTTTGGCGTTATGGGCGCCGGCGTGTACTACGGGCTTTCCATCGGTATCTGGGCCATCGGTATCTTCTGGTTCATCGGGGGCAAAAAGTCCCAGCTCCAGATTAGCCTGGCCGACCTTAAGCTCGACCTCGCCATCTGCGGCCAGATCTTCAAGATCGGCTTCCCGTTCTTCCTGGTCCAGGGTGCGACCTTTATCTTTAATACCGTTGCCAACTCGCTTTTGGGTTCGCTCGGCGGCGACATGGGCTCGCTCTACATCGCAGCCTTTGGCGTGATCAACGGCTACATCCTCTACATTACCATGATGGTTGCCCAGTGCTTCTCCTACGGTCTGCAGCCCATCGCTGCCTTCAACGCCGGCGCAAAGGCTTGGGCACGCCTTAAGGAGACGCTCTCCTGCACGCTTAAGTACCAGGTTGTGACGCTGGCGCTGGTCACCGTCGCGCTCTGGCTTGCCGCCACCCCGGTGTGCGCCTTCTTTGCCGGCAGCGATCCTGCGCTCGTTGAGGTTGCCGCCAACGCCACGCGTACTGTCATCCTGGCTGTTGCCCTGGGCTATCTTGCCATGACCATGTCGATGTATTTCCAGGCGGTCGAGAAGGTGGGTGTCGCCACGTTTACGGGCCTGCTTCGCTATGTGATCTGCTCGGTGCCGCTTATGTACCTCCTCGGCAACATGATGGGTGTCGAGGGCGTGTGGATCGCCCTGGTGGTGGCCGATGCCATTACTGGCATCATCTCCATTGCGCTCGCCGCGCACGAGTCCAAGCGCCTTGCCACGCTCTAGGCTCGGACATGGCTGGCGTACGATAGTCGAACAAGTTAACTCGCCTGCAAGCCACCACAATGGGGACAGTGAACTGCGCCCCGAAACTTGGACTGAATAAATAGCGACTACGCCGCAAGGGCCTGGTTCCGGAACTCCTCCGGCGTCAGGCCCTTCAATCTTACCTGCCTGCGCCGCGTGTTCCAATGGGCTATGTACTCCTCCAGGTCGCGCTTGAAGTCCCCGAAGCTGCCCCACTCCCTGCCGCGGTAGAACTCGTCCTTCACGTGGCCGAAGAGCTGCTCGGTGGCGGCGTTGTCGATGCAGTTCCCCTTGCGTGACATGCTTTGGGTGATGCCCGCCCCCTCCAGCCTGGAGGCGTAGGACTCGTGCTGGTACTGCCAGCCCATGTCCGAGTGCATGGTCGGCGCCGCCCCGTCTGGCAGGGCCTCGAGGAGCCGGTCGAGCATCCTGTGCTGCTGGGCGAGGTCCGGCGAGGTCGATATGTCGCTCGCCACGATCTCCTTCGTGCAGAAGTCGAGCACCGGGGCCCAGTAGGCCTTGGCGCCGGCGACCTTGAACTCGGTGACGTCGGTGCCGAGCTTCTGCCACGGCCCGTCGGCGCCGAAGTCCCTCGCGATGACGTTCTCGAACGTGCTCCCCACGAGCCCCCTGTAGGAGCTGTACCGGCGGCGGGAGCCCCGGCGGCGTATCCCGCACCGGATGCCCATCTCGCGCATCATCTTGAGCACGGTCTTGTCGGCCACGACCGCGCCCAGCTCGGCGCGCAGGCACATGGCTATCTGCCGGTGCCCGCAGCCGTTGGCGGTGCGCGAGAATATCTCGGCCGCGGCGTCGCGCAGCTCGGGCCTGGTCGGCCTCCGCGGGTGCGCCAGCGCGTAGTAGTAGGTCGACCTCCTGAGCCCCGAGCACTCCAGCAGGTGGCGCAGGGAGTGCCCCTCCGCCCTCAGCACCCTCACCGCCTCGGCCGCCGCCCTGGTCAGAGCCCGTCCCGCTCGACCAGGGCGCGCAATTTTTTTAGGTAGGCGACCTCAGCCTCGAGCCTGCGGCATCCTCGAGCTCCTGCTCGCGGGTGCGGGCCCGGGGTTTCGACCTCGACCCCCTCGGCCTGCCCTTCGGGCCGGGCCGCAGCGCCTCGGCGCCGCCCTCGCGGTAGAGCCTGCACCAGCGCTCCAGCGGGGACTTCGACCTGATCCCGAACTCGGCCATGGCGTCGGTCTTCGCCATCCCGCCGTCGACCACGGCCGACGCCGCGGCGACCCTCTGCTCGAATGTGTACCTGGATTGTTTCCCGCCCATGGACAGCAGCGCCTCGCTTCCGAACGCCCGGTATACCCACTGCCATTCTCTCACGGTCTCGCGGGGGACGGACAGGGCCTCGGCCGCCGGCTTGCAGCCGACGCCGGCGTCGAAGAGCTCGACGGCCCGCCTCCTGGACTCCAGGTCGTGCTTCACCCTGAGGTCTATACTCATGGAAAACCTCCCATTTCCCGATGTCCAAGAAATGGGAGGCAGTTCACAGCCCCCATTGTGGTGGCTTTTGTTATTTAGGGTCTGAGATTTCGGCTCTATAAATAATGCTTTTGAACTGGGTTACTATAAGATTATGGTAAACGCTACTATAAGATTATGGAGAATGAAACTATTCGATTATGGTAACAGCGTAATAAGGGGCGTTGATATGGCTGAGTTCATTAACAGGGATTTGCATGAGTTGCTCATTCGCATGGCAGGCTGGTTTCCTGTTGTGTCGTTGACAGGGCCTAGGCAGAGTGGTAAGTCTACGCTGGTTCGGCATGCCTTTCCCGACTATTCCTACGTCACGCTTGAGGACCCTCAAACGAGGCGCGCGGCCTTGGAGGATCCGGTGAGTTTTATCCGCAACCGAAAGGGCGGACTCATCATCGATGAGGCGCAATACGCCCCGGATTTGTTTTCAATGATCCAGGTTGTTTCGGATGAGCGGGGAGACGCCGGTCAATACATCCTTACAGGCTCGCAAAACTTTTTGATGATGAAAAGCATCGGGCAGTCTCTTGCCGGGCGAGTCGGGATCTTAAAATTGCTGCCATTATCGTTTCGAGAAGCGGAGAGGGGCCAGCAGGGGCAGCTGGAAGTGGATTTGTTCGCGCTCGAAGGGGGATACCCTCGCCTGCGTTCCGCCGGAATGCCGTCCTCGGTTTATTTTCCCAGCTATATCGATACCTATGTTGAGCGCGATGTTGTGGGCTTGCTTGATGTGCGCAATAAGGCGGAGTTTCATAAGTTTCTGTCCATAATTGCTCAGAGCGTCGGTGCCCTCATCAATATATCCTCGCTTTCTCGAGATACGGGCGTGAGCGTATCGACCATTAAAAGCTGGTTGTCCATTCTGGAGCAGAGCTACCTGACGTTTTCGCTGCAGCCCTATTATGCAAATGCCAAGAAGCGTCTAACTAAAACGCCCAAGCTCTATTTTTACGACACGGGGCTGCTCTGCTA
Organism: uncultured Collinsella sp.; assembly: GCA_900547025.1. Classification (GTDB taxonomy): domain Bacteria; phylum Actinomycetota; class Coriobacteriia; order Coriobacteriales; family Coriobacteriaceae; genus Collinsella. The sequence goes on along the minus strand of UREZ01000043.1, from coordinate 602 downwards.
CTTGCTCAAAATTGGATCACTGGAGCAACTATTGGAGAGCCCTTATCTGGGGGCCGTTTTCGAAAACCTCATCGTTTCCGAAACGGCGAAGAGCCATCTCAACGTGGGCGAGAATCCCGAGCTGTATTTCTATAGGGACGACAGCAAGCGTGAAATCGATTTGCTCGACTGTACAAACTCAGGGAGTCCCAAGGCTATCGAAATAAAATCATCCAGAACGTATCACGATAAGTACGCCCGCCATCTACAGACTGTATGCGATGAGATCGACATTGCAAAAGATGCGCGCTATGTTGTGGCCCGCGTGGACTCAACGTATGAGTCGAAAGACTGTAGTGTGGTTTCGGCGCGTGATTGGCTTTTACGATAACAAGCTCGGCGTATTAACGGCTGCCGCGAAGGGAACCGGCCCCCTTTTTGCGGCGGTTTTTGCCTATCTGGTGCGTCTTAGATGCAAGTGAGTAGACTTATTTGGATATGCCGAGCACATCGCAACAAATACTCAATAAAACCGACGCTCCTATAAGTTGTCAAGAGGCAGTTTGCAGGAGCGCTCTCTCCAATTCGCACAGGAGCTCGTAATACCTCCTCTCCAGTTTCGT
>UREZ01000042.1 GCA_900547025.1 uncultured Collinsella sp. | reverse complement strand
CGCCTTCGCGCCTCGGCCTCCCGCTCGCTGGTTGCGCCCTCGCACGGGCAGGGGGCGCTGGAGACCCAGGTGACCCTGCCCGCCAGCGCTGCGCCGAGCGGTTCGAGGGCGGCGCCGCAGTGCGGGCACGCCCTCGGCTCCGGCTCGTCGAAGGAGAGCCCGGCGGCCCGGGCCTGCTCCAGGGTGATGAGTCCCGCTCGGTCCATCGGGCGCCCCTTCCTTATCTTCTGAAGTCCTTGTTGTCCCTTTTGCTTATTGGGTGGCATATCGTCAGGGGTTTCCCTGTCATTTGGTCAGGGGTTCGGGCTGCGAGCCCTGACGGTTCGTCATCCTTGTTCGCGGCGAACCCTGTCATTTCGTCACCCTTTCGCGCCGGGAACCCTGACGAATCGTCAGGGGTTGCCAACGCTCCGGGCGGCAGCCTCTCGCGCACGATGCGGTATCGCTTGGTGGCATGCCCGCGCGCCGGGGCGTGCACGCCGCACTCCTCGATGAGGCCCCGGTCGAGCAGGTCGCGGATGGCGCGGTGGACGCTGCGCTCCTGCACGTTGAGGAATCGGGCCAGGCCGCCCTTGCTCTCGAAGTAGCCGCACCCGGCGTCGCAGAAGCCGAAGATGCGCGCGTAGACGAGCAGGGGAAGGCCTGAGAGGCCGAGGTCCGCCATCATGAAGTGCCGTACCGTCGCGAACTCGCGCGGGGAGGGGCCGTCGCGCCCCCTCGGGCCTGCGGCCGCCATGGCGCTAGCCCCTTCTTGGCGAGCCGACGACGCTGTTGCGCTCGACCCATGCGACGAGCTCGTCGTGCAGCACGATGCCGTCGCGCGTCTTGCCGCCGATGTAGCGGATCGGGAACGGGTCGTCGCGGTCCTTGGCGAGCCGGTACATGGCGTCGCGGCTGATGCGCAGCATCGCGCACGCCTCGTCGGCGCCGAATATCGCGTTTGTCGATGCGATGAGTCTCACCTGGCTCCTGCTAGTGCTCTTGGTCATGGTCGTCCTCGAGCTCCTTTCGTCTCGAGGCTCCCTCGCGTGCCCGGCCGCGGGCGGCTCCCGGGGCGGTCGCCGCCGTCATTTCCTGCCGCTCCTTGACTCGATGTAGGCGTCCACTGACGCCCTCGAAACCAGGAGCTTCCTGCCGAGCCTGTACGAGTCGATCTCTCCCGACCAGATGAGGTCGTACGCCTTGTTTCGGCTCGCCCTCATGTACTGCTGCATCTCGATCACCGTCATCCATTCGTCGCGGCCCTGGTTGTTCTCGGGCGCGGCGCATTCGGCTGTGCGTGCCATGGTTCCTCCAATCTTCCCGTGCGGCACCGTGCGGGCACACCGCGCGGCACAGTGTCCCTTTTCGTCTGCGCGACGATTGAACCGCCTGCTGGCGCATCGCGCGCATGACGGGAACGGAGACGGGTCGAGGTGGGTCGAGCTGGTCGGGCCTCCACGAAACGGCCATGAGCCGCGTGGCTTAGCTCTCAGCTAAGTCCCTGAAAAGTAAAAGGCGCCCATGCGGGCGCCTGCCTAGGAGCGATGTTCGTTCGGTTGTGGTTGGAATGCTTCTCTTCCGCGGTGCTGTCGTCCGGGGTCCGGCATCTGTCGTTCGCCTCTTCTGTCGTGTTTGATGTTGTGTGTTATGCGAGCGACCTTGCGCGGGCCTGCCGGCCCGTTGCCCCAGGTGCACCCGGGTAAATGGTACCCATCCGTTGGAACATGGACATCGCGGGAGGGCTGTTTGGGCAAGCTAGGATGGATGAGCGGCGGGGTTCTAAATGCAATAATTCGAGCTAAAGGGCCTTGTACTCTCTTTTGTAAAACGCGAGGGTGCAATAAACTCGACGATCCCCCTGAACCTTTTCTGAACGAATCAGCTCTTAGGCGGTATGACGCGACACGCATCGGTAGTGCTCGGACTGGGTTAGTCATCGAGTGGGTATAGAACATACGTTCTGTATAACGTTATAGCACCAGGTGGCAGGCGTAGTTTCAATCGAAGCTACGCCTGCTGCTATATATGGGTTGATGGTGGTATCAATGACCGCGATGCTTCTGTTTGCGCTTCAGTTTTCGCTGCTCGAAGCGCGCCTCCGCCTCATCCGCGCGACGCTGGCTTCTTGCTTGAGCCGATTCCCGCTTCATCGTCTCCCGCTGATTCGCGAGCGCCTGCTGCGCCTTGGTGCTCATCGCCGGCTGCTTGAGGGCTTTCGCCGCCTCGCGAGCGCGTCGCTTGGGGTTCTTCGCGGGCTTGCTCGCCTCGGTCGAATCGTGACCGAAGAACGAGAGCTTCGCCCATTTGTCGACAACGAATCGCAGGATCTCCTCATCGGACGGCTCCGCGCCGAAGACGATGCGGGCGACGCCGTACCTTCCGTCCTCGACATGCTCCGCCAGCCCGACCCAGAATTGGCCGTCGTGATATACGGTCAGGGTGGACGACACACCGATCTGCATGGTTGGTTCCTCCTTTATGTAGATGACCATGCAGAGAAGGGACAACCAAGGAGGCAGGTTACTGATGCGGACTCCCGCACGCCCACGACTACCCGACGGGGACTGTGTTTTCATCTCTGGTGCCCGCATTGTAGCACGCGCGGATTCACGATGTTGATTGCCGGCGCCTAGACGGAGATGAAGGCGGTTCGATCTAGGTCAATCCGGTCGCTCGTTCATGAAGCGGCCGATTCCCTGAAAATAAAAGGCGCCCACGAGGACACCTACAGGCTATCTTCGAACTACTTGGTTTGGGGCAGACGGAGGAAAAAAATAGGGCAGAATCGCTCTCACGATCCCGCCCCGCAAACCCGAGGGTTTCTAACTGGCTCTATTATTTCGGGCTTCTCAGTTCTGTCATTGACCCAGGTATCACCCGTCTCCTATAGCGAGTGAATATAAAAATAGGGCAGAGTCGCTTGCGCAAGTCCGCCCCTAAAACCGTGAAGGTTTTGCTATCTGCAGGCTATTCTACCAACCCGAGCGATTCTGTCAACCTGCGAAGGAACTCGAGCGCGGAGCGAGCTGCGGCGTCGGGCCCCTTGTCGGGCAGCGCCTCGGTTTCGCCGTCGGCCCTGGCGAACATCTCGGCGAGCTCGGATGCGGCGCGCGAGCGCGAGGAGCCCTCGGGTACCAAGCCGGAGTGCGCCACGAGCACGGTCGCGACCTCCTGCATGGCCGTATTCCCCATCCACTTCCTCCTGGTCGCCTTGGGAATTCCCACGGCGGCGACCCTTCGGGAGACGCCGCTGGACGCCGAGCCCCGGGCGGCGCCCCTCTCGGCGAAGCAGTTGATCAGGCACGAGCCGTGCGCGGCGCAGTTGCGGACGGACTTCACGCGCTTGAGGTCGTAGTGGGAGGCCTCGAGGCGCCTGTCGCCCCATCGCCTGGCGCAGAAGCGCACGAAGTCGATGAGGGTGCCGAACGAGGTGAGCTCAAGGAAGGCCCAGGCAGGCATGTCGCCGGAGTACTTCGCGTAGAGGCTCGAGCTGTAGGGGCTGCGGCCGCTCATCTTGAGCTCGCGCAGGCGGTACTCCCTGTTTGCAGTGGTAAGCGATGCCATGTAGTCGGCCACGATGGCGTAGCCGTCCTCTCCACGGTCCTCCATCTCGCGAAGCAGTGTCACCTTCTGGAAGTGCTCGATGTCGAGCGTCATGCCGAGCAGGGCGTGGCGCAGCTCCTGGTCGAGCGCCGCGAGCAGGCGCAGCTGGCCGAAGTCGAGGTCTACGTAGCGGCCGTCGCGCGGGCCTCCCTCGTATTTCGAGAAGAGTTTGCGGTAGGATGCGAGCTTGAAGAAGTTGCACTTGTCGCGCAGGTAGTCCGCGGCCTCTTCCTCGGAACACAGTTCGAAGGCTACGCCCTTCTGCTTGAGGTGCTCTATCTGCCGCTCGATCGTGAGGATCGGCTTCCTATCGTGGGGTTCGGCCATGCTCGGTCTCCTGTCATTGATTTGAGAATCCTATTCTACCAGCATGTTTGCCCTGAATCCTGAAGGCCCGTTCGCCAACTCATAAGCAAGCCACCTGAGACTACTCACTTTGTTCACGAATGGCGAAGACCTGCGACCTGGGGTTTTGCAAATGGCGCGCAAGCCACCCGCGTTAATTCACTTGCGATTGCAGCTGGCGGCTTGCGGGCAAAAGGGCGGTTGAGTTTCAAAACGGGCGTTTTCGGCGCCATCGAGCATCCAAAGGCGACCCGCCGCGCACTTTGGGACAAAAACAAAAACTCAAAGCCCTGAGTTTGAAAAAAGTTTTTGAGGTTGTCCCAGCTTTTGTCCCCGAAGCCGACGAAACGCGACATCGCGTCATTCGGCGGCACGCGTTCCGTGTCGATGCCGAAAACTGGGTGTAACTGGAGTGACGGGACGGCAGAACCGACGCCATCGAGTGGGAGTAGAACAGACGTTCGATTCTATGCTATAGTGTTTGCCAATGGGCGCGGCATCTTCCGAATCCGCGCCCATTGCTATACGGGCCTTACGATGACGAGCTGACGATCATAGGCGCCATGCGCGCATTTGCGGCGGAACGGGGATATGCGCCCGACTTCTCCGAATCCCGCCTCTGTCACGAGATTTACCTCTCCGACCCGCGCAAGTACGCGCCGGAGAAGCTCAAGACCGTGATTCGCCATCCCATCAAGCCGATTTAGCGAAACGAGCGCCGCCGTGCGGTCCGGCTTTTGGGGTTTATCAATTGGTAGTCCGCGTCGATCGAGCAAGCTGCCCTGCCTCCCGGCAGGTGCGTAATCCCCTTGGTCGATCCGTCTCGAGGTGCGCTCTTTGCTCATCTTGTGGCGTGGAGTTACGATACTCCTAAAAGTGTAACCAGATTCGAGTTTTAGGAGCAGCTTTTGAAGGGTGGCAGACTCAGGAACCGCGATAGATACCTCGAGGAGGCGATGCTCTTCCGTGACACCGACCTCATCAAGGTGATCACGGGCGTGCGCAGGTGCGGCAAGTCGAGCCTTCTCGATCTAATTAGGATGGCCATCGAGTCTGAAGGAGTCGCTGGCCGCGGCTTTGTGAGCGTCAACCTGGAAAGCAAGGGTACGGGCATCAAGACGGAGGACCAGCTTTATGATTACGTTCGCGGGCGCCTGTCGGACAAGGGTCGCACCTACGTTTTCATAGACGAGCCCCAGAGAATCGATGGCTGGCAGGATGCGGTCAACGCAATGAGGGTCGACTTCGATTGCGACATCTACCTCACGGGCTCGAATGCGTATCTTCTCTCGAGCGAGCTGGCCACCTATCTCTCCGGGCGCTACGTAGAGGTAAAGATGCTGCCCCTGTCCTTCTCCGAGTTCGCCGACTTCTGCGGAATCGAGTTCGTATCGGGAACTTCGGTGGCTCTCACTCCCGAGGGGGATCCCGTTCTCTTCGACGACATGCTTACTCGTTACCTTGAGTACGGGGGCATGCCAGCCATCGCATCCCTCTCGACGACCCAGGCGCAGCACTCGGCGTACATGTCCGGCGTCTACGAAGCCATCGCCGTGCGTGATATTGTCAACCGTGAGCGCGGGAAGGGCAAAAGTGCGGTGACTGACCCTTCCCTGCTGCGCCATGTGGCCGAATTCCTGGCGGACAACATCGGCAACGAGTGCTCGTCGAGTCGAATCGCCGGCGCGTTAACTTCTGCGGGGCCGAAGACCACGAACAAGACCGTTTCCTCGTATGTGGGTGCGCTTGAGGAGGCCTTCCCGTTCTATCGTGCCACGCGTTACGATTTGCACGGCAAGGCGCTCCTCAAGACGAACCCAAAGGAGTACATCGTCGACACCGGCTTCAGGACCTGGATGGCCGGCTATAGGGTCACGGATACTGGCCGCCTGTTCGAGAACGCCGTGTATCTCCAGCTGCTCTACGAAGGATGGAGCGTGCATGTGGGCAAGCTCTATGGCAAGGAAGTCGACTTCGTTGCGACGAAGGACGGGCGCGTGCTCTACGTGCAGGCGACTGACGAGATGTTCGCAAGCGAGACCAGGGAGCGAGAGATCGCCCCTCTGAAGTCGATACGAGACAACCACGAGAAGATCGTGGTCGTGAGGCAGGGTTCCTACGACACGGATATCGACGGCATCCGCATCGTGAGCGCGAGGGACTTTTTCCTCTAGGGCCATGCGATTCATCGCGAGACAGTTAGGTCAAGTGAGAAACATGCCTGACATCGGTTTGCTGACGATCCAAAACAGTAAGGAGAAGCTTGGACAATCGCAAAATCGAGCAGAACGCGGTCAATGCTGTCAAGCAGGCTTTCGGCGATGTCGCTTGCGTCTATGCGTATATAGATGAGAACGACAAGACCGAATGCACCGACGGGCACCTGCAAGTCTACTCGTCTTCTTCCTTCACGATTGAGACCGTTGAAGGCCAGTTGCCGCTTCAGGTCAAGGGGACCACTTCGAAAAGAAAATCGGACCGACCTAAGCGGCAAGTTCGAGTTTCAGACCTCAAGCACTATCTCAACATTGCTGGAGGCTGCATCTATTTTTACGTCTACTGTGGGAGCGAGGCTCGTTCAGCGGAGGTTTTCTACAGACTTTTGCTTCCCTATGACCTAAAGAAGATTCTGGCCGATATTCCGGAGCAACAAGAGCGCATCTCTTTGCGTTTCGACCGGCTTCCATCAGACGCGGCGAAATTGACGCGGCTTGTCAGAAGGGCGGTCAAGGACAGAGCAAAGCAGCGAGCAGTCGCTGGCATCGCCCCCAAGACAATCGAGGAATTTAAGGACGCCGGCCTTTGCTTTGATGAGTGCGAGTTTGGAATCGAGCTGCTCGAGGGCGAGTCGCCCGCAAGCTTGGCTCCATACAGGAACGGGCTGTATATCTACGGGAAGAGCCCCTGGGGAGAGCTGTATCCCTTGAATAAGCTTGAAAACATAGTTGGCGTCGCGATTGGGTCTCGGCATGACGTCAGCTCTGGTGATGTTTCCCTAAATGCGGTGGTCATGGCCGGAGAAAATGAGAATGGCGAGCACGTTTTCTTCAGGGGTTTCGACATATGCCTCTCCACCAACACAATCACCCTCAGCGAGACCGGAACTCTTGTCGAGCGCATGGAAGAGTTGGCCCTCATGCGCGCATTGATGCAAACCGGTACGCTTTCCATAGACGGAAGCGGCTTTGCTCGCGGGTGCAAGTTGAGCGGAGGCGACCTCGACGCCCTTGAGAGTCGATTGCAGTCGCTGGAGATTATCAAGCGGGTTGTCGACGCTCTTCATTACAAGCCAGAGCTCGACATCAGTGCGTTGACCACTCAGGATTTAAGAAACATCGAGACAATTTACAAGGGATTGGTTGAGAACGCACCCCTCCACTACAAGGATCGGCAAAACGGATTCGGATATATCAATCTGGGGAACCATCCGATTAAGCTCGTGTTTTACCAAGTATCTGAAGATATGTACCGAATGGTCGATGGGCTTCGACTGGATGACCTGACGGTCTCGGTGTTCTTCCGGGGCGAGGGGGATGCCCCCGTAGTCGTCGCGCCTCTGTTCGTCCAAACGATGCAGGACTATATGAGGCTTGCCAATATCGATGCCGAGGTGTTTGCCGCTACGTTGAAGCAGTATCCAGTCACCGAAGTTAGCTCTGCCTACGTCAACGACAAGATGCTTGAAATGCTATCAGCCTACGATCAAGATGCGTGCTGTAAGGAAGAGTTGCTGAAATGCTGCGAGATGACCGTAGACGCCCTGGAAGCTTTTGCGGATCGAGAGGCAACCCTGATAAATCGATATCAAATTGCCGCTCGAAAGCGAGATCTTACTAGCGAGGAGAAATCTGAGTTAATGGCAATCCAGCTGAATTCAGATAGTGCGCTGTCGAAAGCATGCGCAGCAGCCTTGCGCGGAGACTCGGACATGGCCTCTGCGCTCAGAGCGTCACTTGACGAAGAGGCACGAACGACGCTCGGCTCATGGCCGATCGGCCGTTTCTTCGCATAAGACCGCATAGACTTTTTGAGGCATCGAAATGAAGCTACTCGTCGAATCGATTAGAAATGCGGTTGAGAAAGACTGCCTTATCCCAGCCCTTATGTCTTCCCTTACCATTCCCGACGCCATGGGGCAGCTTCTTTATCCCAATCTCGTTCTTCATAACGGGAAGAGAGCGGCGGGGCGGCAGTATGTGAAGTGGTTTGATGACTGGGCGGCAAACGACTTCCTGTTTTCGGGAGACCCCTCGAACGAAGGTGAAACGATTCCAGGTCAAATCTTTAATGGGAAGATGTGCTGGAAGCTCCGGTGCTCCCTGTTGCATTCAGGCGACTACGATGTGTTGGTCGATGCTCCCGAGAAAGACGAGAGCTTCGACTACGACTACAAGTTCGAGCTTGTCCTCCACGGGTGCAACGCCCTCTGCTCTTCCTGGCCGTCGCCCAAGAGCGGGATGCGTGCGACTAAGAGCGTGACGTTCCGCGTTGATGCGGCGTCGCTCGCGAGCTCGCTGTGCAACGCCGCGGAGGCCTGTCTTAAAGAAACGGGCGAAACGGTCAGTTACCCCAATCTGGAGTTATTCGACGTGGCTGCATGGGCGGATAGATTCAATACTCGCTGAGCCATCTCGTCAAACTCCTTGTGTGCTAAACGTTGGTGTTGGCGCCCCGGAAAAGGGGTGTGGCCAGCGCCTAGAATCTTCAGCTACCACGCTGAGACGATAGGAGATGACCATATGGACACTATGGCGCACGAGGCGCCCGCGACGCCGTTGCTTGCGTTTCGCTATCGCTGCTCGAAGCGTGTCGCTTGGGGCCCTGGCCGGAGGAGAGACGACCGCTCCCCGCGAGACTGCGGAACCACCTATATCCGCTTGCTGAGGGCTTGCTTGAGCCAGTTCCTCTTGAAAGAGCCTATACCTCCGAAGAACTTGTTGTACGTCTCACCGTTCTCCTTGGCCTCGCACTTGACCAAGGCAAGTTCGATGGTGCAGAGGTAATCCGCCACTTGCTCGAGGCGGTAGTCGGTCATCGAGGTCTTGCGGCGTCGGACGACCCCTTTTGAGAGGACCTTGCCCACCGAGCCGTCTCGCCCACGGAACAGAAGGAGCGCATCCTCGCGACCTTCGGCGACCTGTGCTGCGAGATGGAGGGCTGCACCATCGCGCAGGGCCCTTTCCAAAGCGAAGTGTCGAGCCGAAGTGTTGAGCGTCGGCCCTGAATGTTCAATGACCGTTGTTTTCTGCCCCTCAAGTGGTGGACTTTTCCTCGGAGCTGTTGATTCCCCCACGCGCCCCCTTTCGTTCTCTGTTCTCCCCTTATACTCCTTGTACGAGGAGGTAAGAAGTCATGGACAAGACCACACAGGACAGCTTGGCAAAGAAACCCGTCGACATGAGGGACAGGATTCTCGAGCATCTCGAGGCCCTTACCTCTGCCGTCTCGCTCGACGACCTTGCCCGTCTGTCCACCTCCGACATCGCCGAGACGCTCATCATCTCCAGGAGCCTGGCGAGCCAGTACCTCAACGACCTTGTTCGCGCCGGCCTTGTGGTTAAGGTGGCGGGCAGGCCTGTCCGTTATTTTCATCGCCGCGCGTTCCAGAAGCGTTTTCAGGTAAAGCTCTCTGCAAGCGAGTACGCCTCGCTCGCCGACCTCATCCAGGCGACGGGAATCGCCGATCACCGCGACTTCGCGCGTGCCGTGGGCTTCGACCTGAGCCTCAGCTCCGTTGTCGAGCAGTGCAAGGCTGCGGTTCAGTACCCTCCGTTTGGCCTACCCATCCTCTTGAGCGGCGGCGTGGGTGTCGGTAAGTCTTTCCTTTCTCGCCTTGTGTACGAGTACGGCAAGAACCAGGGCTTGCTGTCCCGCGACTCCTCCTATGTGCGCATCGACTGCGCCGGGGTCCCGGACGCCGCCTCGTTCAACGGGCTTCTTGACGAGTCGATCGCGAAATCGCGCGGGGGTGTGGTTTTTGTCAACGGCATCGAGGCACTCTCTCCCTCTGCGATGGAGCACTGCCTTGCGACGGCCCTCGGGCTCGATGCCTCCCAGGATGCGCCGCGCGCTCGCCTCGTTCTTTCGACGACGCTTTCCGCCGATGACCTGAAGGTTTCCTCGGCCTACAGCAAAATGCCCATCTGTGCCCGCGTCCCCTCACTCAAGGAGCGGACCCCCGAGGAGCGCGAGGATCTCATCTTGAGCTTCCTGCGCAGCGAGGGGTGCCGAATCGGTTCTGATGTGAAGATTAGCCGCGGCGCATACCGTTGCCTCGTGAACGCGGACTTTTCCGATAACATCGCCGGCTTGCGCGCCTGCGTGACGAACTGCTGCGCCAAAGCGTTCCTCAATCGCGAGGGCGACTACGTCGTCGTTCGCCCGTATCTTCTTCCCAGCGGGCTCCTCTCCTCCGCGCAGATCGATCAACAGCCCGACGATGGCGTTCTGATCGACGCGTCCCTGGATGCCGCCGAGAGCACAGGGCCGGTCGAGCAGGCGCTCGATGCCCTGTGCTCTCTCGATGAGCGATTCTGCGCCGGGGAGCTCTCTGTCTCCGAGCTCGTCTCGCAAGCTGTCTCCGCTGTGCGCGGCGTTGAGGATCACTTGATCTTCGGCCGCGGCGTTACCTCCTCGAGGTCGCGCGCCTTCGAGCGCATCGTGGGCGCGGCCCTTGCCGACGCAGGCTCTTCTTATGGCATCGAGCTTTCGAGGAAGGTCGCTTTTCTACTGGCCCAGGAGATTTGCCTGCAGTTGTGGCCGGGCATCGGCCTGGCTAAGCGAAAGTCTGCCTGTGCGGAGCAAATCTCCCATCTCCTCGGTGCCGTGACCTCCGAATTACCGTTTGCCTCGAGCGTCTCCGATCAGGTCGCCGCAGACGTGGAAGGGGCGCTGGGAATCTCGCTCGATCACTTCACGAAGACGCTTCTGACGCTGTGCGTCGCATCGGAGTCTCGCGACGCGAAGGCCCTTCGAACGCTCTGCGTCATCTTGTCCCACGGCTACTCAACGGCGACGAGCATCGCCGACGCGGCGAACCGTATGCTCGGCATGCATGTGTACGAGGCGGTCGACATGCCCTACGACCAGCAGCTGAAGGACATCGTCGGTCCGCTCCAGCGCCTCGTCGACCGCCATTCCTACTGCACCGGGGTCGTGTTCCTCGTCGACATGGGCTCCTTGGAGGAGGCCTATAAGGCCCTCGAGAACGTTACCGACTCCACTATCGGCGTGGTGAACAACGTCTCTACCGGTCTTGCGCTCGAGATCGGGGTCGGGCTGCTCGGCGGCAAGTCCATCGCCGAGGTTCTTGGCGATGCGACCGCCGCGTGCGTGACGCACTGCAAGGTGATCGAGCGCGTCAACCGTGAGGACGCCATCGTCTTCTGCTCCGAGTCCGGGGTCGACGCCGCGGAGAGGATACGCCAGCTCGTCTCGCAGAGCCTCCCGCGCACCATAGGCGCGCGCCTGCTCACGAGGCCCTTCAAGCAGCTCGTCGCGAACGGGTCGAACGACGCCGTTTTCTCCGAGCACCGCGTCTGCGCCGTCATCGGCACGGGAGACCCCGGGGTCGCCTCCGTCCCCTTCGTCGCCCTCGAGGACATCATGTCGACGGCGTCCGCCTCTAAGGTCGATGCCGTGTTCGGCAGGTGGCTTGACGCTTCCGAGCTCTCTTCTTTCCACGAGAAGCTGCTCTCGAACATGACGCTGCAGAACGTCATCCGCTCCATCACCATCCTCGACCCGGAGCGGCTATTCCATGAGATCGAGAGTGCCGTGCACGAGCTTCAGCGCAGGACAGGCGAGAAGATCGGCAGTAACGCCATCATTGGGCTCTACGTTCACCTCTGCTGTCTCGTCGAGCGCCTTGTTACCAGAAACCCCATTGAGACCTACGTTGGCCAGGACCGCTTCGAGGAGGAACGCGCCGATTTCATCGAGTCCTTCAGGCAGAGCTTCTCGAGCATCTCGACGCGCTATCGCGTAGAGGTTCCCGTAAGCGAGATCGCATATGTCTTCGACTACATAAGCGTGAGCGCCGCCCCGGCGCGAGAGGAGCGCCTCGGCTCCTCGGACCTCCTGCTCGACGAGTGACCTTCCCCGCGCCGCCGCAAGCTGACCGCGCGTCCTCAATAATCCGATAACCCCTTGCCCGGCGCGAATCCGGATAGCGCCGAGGCAGTACCGAACGTAAAACTTCATTTGATAGGAGCAAACATGAGTGTTGTTATGGCACGAATCGACAATCGCCTGCTTCACGGCATCATCGTGACGCAGTGGGCCCCGGTGTCGGGCGCGACCCGAGTCATGGTCATCGACGACAAGGTCGCCGGCGACGAGGTCCTGAAGTCCACTATGAGGATGGCGCGCCCCGCGGGCATGGCCGTCTCGATCATCTCCGAGCAGACCGCGCTCAAGAACTTCGCGGCGGGCAAGTACGACCGCGAGAAGGTCTTTGTCATCGCCAAGGAGCCCGAGACGATCCTTCACCTGGTCGAGTCGGGCATCGAGCTCCCGTCGCTGATCGTCGGCGGCTCGCTCGTCAAGGAGGGCGGCGTCCAGCTCACCCAGCGCGCCTATGCCTCCGCCGAGAACGTCCAGAGCTACAAGGCGCTCATCGCCCGCGGCGTCAAGGTGACGGCACAGTTCGTGCCCGCCGACAAGCCCGTCTCCGTCGCCGACCTCATCTAAGGAGGGATCATGGTCAACTTCACTATCCTGCAGGTCGTCCTTTTGACCCTGCTGGCCTTCATCAAGCACGTGGACTACTACGGCATCCCGATGATCTTCGTCAACTATGCCGTCTTCTGGGGCCTTATCACCGGCGTCGTCATGGGCGACTGGCAGACCGGCCTCGTCATCGGCGGCACCATCCAGCTCATGCAGCTCGGCGTCGCGGGCTTCGGCGGCTCGTCGATTCCCGACTACGGCACGATGGCCATCATCGCCACCGCCTACGGCGTGACCCTGGGCGCGGACACGGGCCTCGCCATCGGCCTGCCGGTCGGCATGCTCGGCATCCAGCTCGACGTCATCGTCAAGATCCTCAACGGCTTCGTCGTCGAGAAGTCCCAGAAGTTCTGCGACGAGGGCAAGTTCAAGCAGATGAACGCCATCCTGTGGGTCTGCCCCGTGCTCTTCGGCCTGTGCGCCGCCCTGCCCGTCTTTGTCTCCGTGACCCTCGGCCAGCCCGCCGTCAACTGGCTCCTCGAGGTTATGCCCCAGTGGTTCCTCTCCGGCCTCACCCTCGCCGGCAAGATGCTCCCGGCCGTCGGCATCGCGATGCTGCTGCGTTACATGCCCACCGGCAAGTACTTCCAGTACCTGCTCGCCGGCTTCTTCCTCTCGGCCTTCCTGAACGTGCCCATCATCGGCGCCGCCATCGTCGGCGTTGCCCTCGCGATCGCGTTCTACCAGCGTGCCGAGAGGGACACCGAGCTCGCCGCCCACGCTTCCGCAGACGCCTTCATCGGAGAGGATGAGTAACCATGGAAAACGAGAACATCACCGCCGTCGCCGAGGGCAAGCCCTCCGGCTACAAGGTCACCAAGAAGGACCTGCGCAACGCGAACTGGCGCTGGCTCATGAGCGTGTGCACCTTCAACTACCAGACCCAGCAGGGCGCCTCAGTCGCCTACGCCCTCTCGCCGGTCCTGAGGAAGATCTACACGAACGACGAGGACTATAAGCAAGCGCTCAACAACCACTTCCGCTACTACAACACCCAGCCTTGGCTCGCCGCCATCATCCTCGGCGCCTGCGTGGCCATGGAGGAGCGTGACGGCCTCGCGGCGGCGGACGCCGTCCAAGACCTGAAGATCGGCACCATGGGACCGCTCGCCGGCGTCGGCGACTCCCTGCTCATGACCATGATCCCGACCATCATGGGCTCCATCGCCGCCTATATGGCCATCGAGGGCAACCCCGTGGGAGCCGGCATCTGGTTCGCGCTCATCCTGGCCATCTTCTGGGTCCGCATGCACGCCCTCGAGTTCGGCTACAAGCAGGGTGTGAAGCTCGTCACCGACTTCAGCGAGAAGCTTCCCAACCTCACTGCCGCCGCCTCCGTGCTCGGCCTCACCGTGGTCGGCTGCCTCATCGCCTCGGTCATCGGCGTCACCTGCCCGATTAGCTTCAGCTTCGGCGACGTCTCGATGGAGATTCAGCCGCTGCTCGACAAGATCCTGCCTGCCATGATCCCCGCCGCCATCACGGGAAGCGCGTACTACCTTCTTACCAAGAAGAATGCGAGCATGACGGCCCTCATCCTCGTGGTGATCGTCCTCGCGATGGTCGCCTCCGCCGCCGGCATCCTTGCCTAGCTTCGACCCAAGAGATTGGTGAATCAATGAGAAAGATAGTTGTGGCGAGCCATTCCCTTCTCGCCCAGGGCTTCAAGGACACCCTCGAGTTCCTTACGGGTAAGAGCGACGCCGTCAACGCCATGTGCGCCTACGTGAACGACAACGGCGAGGGGCTCGACGCGGCGGTCGAGGCGGCTCTTTCGGGCACTGACGAGGTCGTCGTCCTCACCGACGCGCTCGGCGGCAGCGTGAACCAGCGCTTCTCCCGCTTCGCCTCCGACCGGATCCACGTGATTGCGGGTGTCAACCTCCCGCTCGCCATGACGGTCGTGCTCGCGCGCCCCGACGAGAAACTCGACTTCGACGCCCTCGTCAACGAGGCGCGCCAGCAGATCGTCTACGTGAACGGTGCCAGTTCCGCCGAGTGCGAAGACGACGAATAGAGGAGGTCGACGATGAGAGAGTTCCTTAAGGACGTGTGGATGCACGGCGGTGAGGAAAGCCGCGCCATCACCCCCGAGAACATCACGGGCGAGAAGGGCCGCGCCGCCATGTCGGCCAGCCACCTCGGCGTCGGCCGCAAGGGCTCGTGCTGCGTGCCCCTTGAGTCCGGCGAGACCATCACACTCGCGGACATCGAGGGCCCCGGCATCATCCGCCACATCTGGATGACCGTCCCCGACAAGACCGCCGCCGGCAGCTTCGTCATGCGCGACCTTGTGCTGCGCTTCTACTGGGACGACGAGGAGACCCCCTCGGTCGAGTGCCCTGTCGGCGACTTCTTCTGCAACGGCTTCGGTGAGCGCGCCATCGTCAACTCGATGCCCATCTGCGTGAACCCGACGGGCGGCATGAACTGCTACTTCGAGATGCCCTTCAGGAAGCACGCCAAGGTCACGCTTACGAGCGAGCACCCCGGGTTCATTAAGTACATCTTCTACACGTTCAACTACGCGCTCACCGACGTGCCGGACGACGCCATGTACTTCCACGCCCGCTTTAACCGCGAGCGCAGCACTCGCAGGGGCGTCGACTACACCGTGCTCGACGGCGTGCGCGGCAAGGGCTACTACGTCGGCACCTACATGGCCCTGTGCGCCCTGGAGCGCTATTGGTGGGGCGAGGGCGAGATGAAGTTCTTCCTCGACGGCGACGAGGAGTTCCCCACGGTCACCTCGACGGGAGCCGAGGACTACTTCGGCGGTGCCTGGGCCTTCCTCGACAGGCCGCCCCACGCGCTGCCCGAGGCGCAGTGCTTCAACACGCTGTTCGCCGGCTACCCGTACCGCTCGACGCGCGACGCCACGCGCGACCGCTTCAGCGCGGGCAAGCCGAACCCGAACCCGATGCTCGCGACCAACGACGACGCGCTGCCCAGGCACGGCCTCTACAGGTGGCACCTTCCCGACCCGATCTCGTTCAAGGAGGACCTGCGCGTGACGTTCCAGGACCTCGGCAACGACGACATCAAGCTCTACGAGCGCGAGGACGACATCTCCACCGTCGCCTACTGGTACCAAAGCGAGCCGCACGCCGTGCTCGCCCCGTTTGCCGCAAGGCAGGACCGCGTGCCTAGGTAGGGTCGCCTCGAAACAAGCCAACGTTATGGGCGCCCGCGGTTGACCATGACTGCGGGCGTCCCTTTGTAAGGAGGATCACATGAGCGAAAGGCAAATGAGGCTCGGCGCCCTCGAGGCCGGCGGGACCAAGATGGTCTGTGCCGTGGTGTCCGGCGACGGCGAGGTCCTCGACCGTATGGAGACCCCGACGCTTACGCCCGCCGAGACCGTCCCGCAGATGATCGAGTGGTTCACCGCCCGCGATGTGGACGCGTTGGGCATCGGCGCCTTCGGCCCGACCTGCGTCGACCCCAACGACGAGCGCTACGGCTCCATCCTCCAGACGCCCAAGCTCGCGTGGCGAGGCCATGGTCTTCGCGCCGCGTTCGCCGACGCCCTCGGGATTCCGGTGGCCTACGACACGGACGTGAACGTTGCCTGCCTCGGCGAAGTGGTCTTCGGCTGCTGCAAGGGGCTCGAGGACGCCGTCTACGTGACCATCGGCACCGGCGTGGGCGCGGGCGTCATGTGCGCGGGCAGGCTCCTTCACGGCATGCTGCACCCCGAGGCCGGCCACATG
>UREZ01000041.1 GCA_900547025.1 uncultured Collinsella sp. | reverse complement strand
GAGGAGGGCATTGACCTTCTGGTCATGCCCGACGATTGAACGTCAGATTGCCGCTCTGGGGCGTTTGCAGCGTCGACTTGTTACGCGGTTTGTCAAAACCGCGTAACTATTAAAGTTGACGTAAGCCCTCTTCGAGGCCGGTTTTGCTGTCGGTCTTCTCGTCGCGCATCTTGATAACGCGGGCGGGGACACCGGCCACGACGGCGCCGGCGGGGACGTCCTCGACGCATACGGCACCGGCAGCCACGACGGCGCCCTTGCCCACGCGCACGCCCTCCAGGACCACGGCGTTGGCGCCGATCATGACATCATCCTCGATGATGACGGGCGTGGCGCTCGCGGGCTCAACGACACCTGCCAGTACGGTGCCGGCGCCGATGTGGCAGTTCTTGCCCACGGTTGCGCGGCCGCCCAGGACGGCGCCCATATCAATCATAGAGCCCTCGCCGATAACGGAGCCGATGTTGATGATGGCACCCATCATGATGACGGCGCGGTCGCCGATCTCGACGCGGTCGCGGATGATTGCGCCCGGCTCGATGCGGGCGTTGATGCCCTTAAGGTCGAGCATGGGGACGGCGGAGTTGCGGCAGTCATTCTCGACGTCGTAGTAGTCGATGGAGTCGGCATTGGCATCGAGGATGGCCTTGAGCTCGTCCCAGTCGCCAAAGACGGTCTTGCCACGACGGCCGCCGTAGACGTGCGCATCGCCCCAGGCAACCTTCATGCCGGGCTTCTCGCGCACATACAGTTTGACGGGCGTCTTTTTAGGCGCGGTGGCGATGTAATTGATGATCTCCTGTGCATCCATTTCGGCTGCGTTGCTCATTTGCTATCTCTCCTTTGGGTGGATTCGGTTGATACCCGGTTAGGCAAACATGACCTGGTCGAACGTATAGAAGCCGGGTTCGCGGGTGACGAGCTTCTGCGCGGCTGCCAAGGCGCCGTTGACAAAGATCTGACGGCTCGTGGCGCGGTGGGTGAGCGTGACCTCCTCGTCCTGGCCAAAGAAACTCACCTCGTGCACGCCGGCGACGGTGCCGCCGCGCAGCGAGTGCATACCGATCTCCTTGGGGTCACGCGCGCCGCACATGCCCTCGCGACCGTAGACAGGATGATAACCAGCCTCGGGCTCGGCCTCGACCACGGCGTCGAGTAGCAGCTTGGCGGTGCCGCTGGGGGCATCGACCTTTTGGTTGTGGTGCGTCTCGACGATCTCGCAGTCAAAGCCGGGCAGCTCGCGTGTGGCCTGTGCTACCAGATGACGCAGGGCTGCGATACCGATGGAGTAATTGCCGGAGTGCATGATGCGGGCGCTCTGACCCAGCTCGCGCAGGCGGTCCATCTGATCGGGCGTGTAGCCCGTGGTGCCCGAGACCAACGCGGCACCCGTGCGCTCGACATAGGCGACGACGGCATCGAAGGTCACGACGTTCGAGAAGTCGATGATGACGTCGGCTGCCGGGGCGCCCTCGAGCTCGGACAGATCAAAACCGATCTGGGCGACGATATCAAAGACGGGCTGACCGGCGGCGTCGACAACGCCCTCGGCGGTGGTGCGGATGAGCGAGCCCATGCGGCCCGTTCCCATAATGACGGTCTTAATCAAGCAGACCAGCTCCCTTCAGAGCATCGGTAAGTGCGGCGCGCGTGTCGTTGGCCATGTGGCATAGCGGCATGCGGTAGTTTGCCTCGATCATACCCATCTGGGCGAGTGCCTCCTTGACGGGGATGGGGTTGACCTCGCTAAAGAGGGCGTTGATGAGCGGCTGGCCGGCAATCTGGATGTCGCGGGCACGTGCCACGTCACCGTCCAGATAAGCGCGGCACATGTCGTGCACGAGCTGCGGCTGAACATCGGCCCACACGCTGATGGTGCCCGAGGCGCCCAGGCTCATGAGAGGTACGGTCAGCGCGTCCTCGCCCGAATACATGCGGAAGTCGTCGGACAGCAGGTGAGCGATCTTGGCCGCGTAGGCGACGTTGCCCGAGGCTTCCTTAATACCCATGATGTTGGGGTGCGCGGCCAGGCGCTCTACGTTGCGCTCGCTGATGCCGCAGCCGCAGCGGCCGGGGATGTTGTACAGGATGCAGGGGATGTTCACGGCGTCGGCGACGGTCTTAAAGTGCTGGTAGATACCCTCTTCGTTGGACTTGTTGTAGTAGGGGGTGATGAGCAGCAGGCCGTCGGCTCCCAAGCCCTGGTAGGTGAGCGACTTGGTGAGCATGGTCTGCGTGGAGTTGGAGCCCGAGCCGGCGATGACGGGGACGCGTCCTGCAACATGCTTGACCACGGCGGCGACGACGGAGTTGTCCTCGTCATCGGTCATCGTGGCGCTCTCGCCGGTGGTGCCCAGGGTGAGGATGGCGTCGGTGCCATTTTGCAGGTGGAAATCGATAAGGCGCTCGAGCGCGTCGAAGTCGACGCTGCCGTCCTTTTTAAACGGTGTGACGAGGGCGACGATTGAGCCCTCGAGATTGCGGATGTCCATGTTCTTCTCCTTCGCTTCCGCGATCTGGATGCGTTTGTTCCATTGGGCGGCGACGGCCAGGCGCTCGTCTTGGGCGCGACGACGAGCACTTTCGGCGCGCGACTTTGCCAGCAGCTCGCGGCCGCACGGCAGCACGTCGAGCGTGGCAAAGTAATCGCCCGGGCGCTCGGCGCGACGAATGAGATCTGCCGAGCCGTCGGGGCGCAGCAATACCTCGGCGGAGCGCAGACGGCCGTTGTAGTTGTAGCCCATGGAGTAGCCATGCGCGCCGGTATCGTGGATCACGAGTACATCACCCATGTCGATCTGCGGCAGCTCGCGGTCGATAGCGAACTTATCGTTGTTCTCGCACAAGTTGCCCGTGATGTCATACGTGTTCGTGACCGGTGCTGCGGTCTTGTCAGGGCCACCCGGCTGACCCATTACCGTAATGTGGTGGTAGGCGCCATACATGGCAGGGCGGATCAGATCGACGGCGCTTGCGTCGACACCGATATAGTCCTTGTAGATCTGCTTTTCGTGGATGGCCTTGGTGACCAGGCAGCCGTAGGGGCCCATCATAAAGCGGCCCATCTCGGTGCAGATCGCCACATCGCCCATGCCGGCGGGGACCAGAATCTCGTCGTAGGCTGCGTGTACGCCCTCGCCGATGGCGTGGATATCGTTAGCCTGTTGCTCGGGCAGGTAGGGGATGCCCACACCGCCGGACAGATTGATAAAGGCGACATGTGCGCCGGTCTCGCGCTCCAGGCGCACGGCAAGCTCAAAGAGGATGCGTGCGAGCTTGGGATAGTAGTCGTTAGTGACGGTATTACTGGCAAGGAAGGCATGGATGCCAAAATTCTCGGCGCCCTTGGCCTTGAGCATGCGGAAAGCCTCAAAGAGCTGCTCGGTGGTCATGCCGTATTTGGAGTCGCCAGGGTTGTCCATAATGCCGTTGGAGAGCTGGAACAGGCCGCCCGGGTTAAAACGGCAGCTGACCGTCTTGGGGATGGGTCCCGCAACGCGCTCAAAGAAATCGATATGGCTGATGTCGTCAAAGTTGACGATGGCACCCAGTTTGTCGGCGAGCTCAAAATCCGCCGCCGGCGTGTCGTTGGACGAGAACATGATGTCGTGGCCGGTGATACCCATTGAGCGGGCGATCATGAGCTCGGTATAGCTCGAGCAATCGCAACCGCAGCCGTATTCGTTGAGAATGGAGATGAGCGCCGGGTTGGGATTGGCCTTGACGGCAAAGTATTCCTTAAAGCCCGGGTTCCATGCAAAGGCGTCGCGCACTTCTTGCATGTTGCGGCGGATGCCCGCCTCGTCGTATAGATGAAACGGCGTGGGAAACTGCTCGACGATATGCTCGAGCGTCTCCTTGTCGACAAACGGCTGCTTGGCCGCATATGCCTCGTTGGGGGTCAATGCCATGTCCCGTAAACCTCGCTATCCAGACGGCGCCATCTGCGCATCGAATCCGCATAGCGTGGACCCAATGTCCGGATAGCGCTCCCGCATTGCTGCAGACAGTCCTGCGGGTATTTCCCGCAGGCCCACCAGGTTGTTCGTGCCCGAAAAACCCAGTTCGGCGGGTTTCGCCTCCCCGCGGGGTCAAAGCCTGCCGGCTCGCCCGCGGCTCTTCGTGCCCGCGCCTCTATCAAGTGGTAACGACCCTACCACGTTGCACTTTACCAAACAAGAGTATTCGTATATAACGTTTAAAAAATGCAGGGATATGCTGGAAATAAGGGTGCGGCAATCTTGCGGCACAATAAGATGACAACCGGTGCGCACCTATGAAAGGAACCTTTATGACCGAGCTCCAGGAACTTCGTCGCTATCGGCGCGATCTACATCGCATTCCGGAGCTCGATTTCGATCTTCCTCAAACCATAGCCTATATCGAGGGCGTGTTGGCGCCGCTCGCCTGCGAGGTGACCCATCCGTGTCCCAGCTGCGTCTGCGCTTTCTTCGATGCCGGCACGGGCGCCGCGCATGCTACGGCGATTCGCGCCGACATGGACGCCCTGCCCATCGCGGAGGCAACAGGCGCGGCCTTTGCCTCGACCCATCCCGGCAAGATGCACGCGTGCGGGCACGATGGGCATATGGCTATGGCGCTTGCCGCCGCGACGCATGTCGACCGAACGATTCGCGAGCAGCCGGGCGCCATCAAGCGCAATGTGCTCTTTGTATTTCAGCCGGCCGAGGAAACGACCGGTGGCGCCAAGACGGTGTGCGAGAGCGGCGTATTCGAGCGCTATGGGGCAGATCGCATCTTCGGCTTCCATGTGTGGCCCGATTTGCCTGCCGGTACGTTGGCGAGTTGTCCCGGTCCGCTGCTGGCGCGTTCGAGCGAGACACATGTTCACATTCACGGGACGAGCATCCATATCGCCAAGACCTACGGCGTTCCCGTTGGCGAATCGCACGATGCGGCATTGGCAGCGGCCAAGTTCTTAGTTTCCGAGCGCGAGCTCATGGACGAGTTGGGTGCAGACGAGCCCTGCATTGGTAAGTTCGGCCTACTGCAGGCCGGCACCGTCTGCAATGCGGTGGCGGGGGAGGCCCATGTGGCTGGCAGCCTGCGCGTGTTTACGGACGGTATGTTCGGCCGTGCGCGCGAGGGCGTGCGCCGCGTGCTGGACGAGGCCTGCGCCGCAACAGGCTGTACGTATGATCTCGACTTTGCCGAGGGTTATCCGCCAGTCGATAACGACCCCGAGCTGTTTGCCTGCATTGCGCCTGCTTTGTCCGAGCTGCAACTTGTGGACGAGCCGCTGCTGATCGCCGAGGATTTCGCCTTCTATCAGCGCCATCTGCCGGGCGTGTTCTTCTTGCTGGGCACGGGCGCGCCTGCCGGCCAAGATAATCCGAGCGATTCGGATGGCTGTCCCGCCTATGCCACGAGCGCCCTTCACACTGATACCATGCTCTTTGACGAGGAAATTCTGCTCAAAGGCCTCGATGTCTACAAACGATTGCTTTTGCTTGCTTAATTGCCGAAGGATACTTGTTCTAGGAAACACGAACAGATGTACGGTATAATAGAGATGTAAGTCTATAGAAACGTTTGACGTTATTAACGTAAGGCGATACTATGATTGCATCGTACAAAGATGAGGATACCGAACGTTTTGCGATGGGTGTGCGGGTCAGGAGGTTTGTACCCTTTGAGCGGGTCGCATTGAGGAAGATTCGTCAACTGCAGGTCTGTGCTTCACTTGATGATCTTCGCGTTCCTCCGGGCAATCGTCTTGAAGCGCTGAAGGGCGATCGCGCCGGCCAATATAGCATCCGTGTTAATGAGCGCTATCGGGTCTGTTTTGAGTGGAGACAGGGGATGGCTTGGAATGTCGAAATCGTCGATTATCACAAGTGATGAGACTGCGCCCGATCTGCTGTCGCCGGTGACTCCTGGTGAGCTTCTCAAAGAGGAATTTCTTGTTCCTATGGGCATTTCTCAATATCGCCTTGCTAAGGAGACCGGGATTCCGGCTCAACGCATTGGGCAGATTATCTTGGGAAGGCGTCGCGTGACGGCCGACACCGACCTTCGCCTTTGCCGCTACTTTGGCCTGACGGATGGTTATTGGCTGCGCGCCCAGATAGCGTTTGATCTCGAGGCGGAGAAGAGGCGTATCGAACCGGAACTGGATAAGATCGTTCCCGTTCAGCAGGCCGTTGCGTTGTAGCGCTCAAAGATGTTGAGGTTGGAGTGACGATGGAACAACGCCGACAATCTGCCGTTTATAGTCCCGGTGGATGCGGGTGCGGCTTGCTCTTACTTCCGGTTATTGCTGTTAGCATTGGCGTTATGTTTGCGCTTGCCGGGCTGGCCGCAGCGGCGCTCGTGCTGTTGATTGTGGCTATTGGCGTGACGATTTGGCTCTGCCGCAATCGCGAGCAACGCCGTGCCGATGGTCAGACCAATGTTGGATGGACCATCTTTTTGGTTATTGCCTATCTGCTGAGCATCAGTTACTTGGCGTTCTTTATCCTGCTGCTCATTAGCACCTTTACCGGGGAATCCGTCACGGTGGGCTAGGCTTCGACAAGCTTCTTGTGGGCGAAACGAAAAGGGGCCGGATGGGGCATGTTGTTCAAGACGGAGTGCGACGCGCGGGCGGCAAGAAGATCGCGATTCCCATCGGCAAGCAGGACGCGACCGTCTTCCGCAAGGTGATGAGCGCAAAAGACGCCATCTAAGAGTTCGCGCCGGCGCTAGGGACGGCCGATCAGGAGCGGGCACTGCGTATTGCCCGAGTGCGGGCGAGACGGATGGTGGCGTGGATGATTCGCACTTATCTTCCTTACTTTCGGATTATTCACCAAAAATAGCTGTGCGGGCACAACACGAACAATCGCCAAACAAGGCATAAACACGGGCGCGGGGCTTATCGGCTTCGTGCTCTTCTTCGCTATAAGAAACGACAACAGCAGAGCGGTTAGCCGAGCGCTAATTTTCGTCTGGAAAGCGAGTGGTATGATTCGACCTACAGGCTTTTCAAACTGAAACGGCGGAATTAACATGGGAAATGTTGTTATAACGCTCAGGGATTTGATGCCGGTGGCGCACCCAGAGAAGACAAAGATCAAATTCAACATGAACGCTGGCGACGTGAACGTGCGCGCGTACGACATGCTGCTGAAGGACACCTCGACCCCCGAGAAGACCGATAGCGGCTCGCGATGGTACGAGATGAACGCGTGGAGGAGCGCGACGGGACAAGCGAATAACAACCTCAACCATGCGGATTACCTGCTCTCGTTCGCACAGTACTACACCTACGGGCCCGAGTACTTCATCTT
Source organism: uncultured Collinsella sp. (assembly GCA_900547025.1). Lineage (GTDB taxonomy): Bacteria > Actinomycetota > Coriobacteriia > Coriobacteriales > Coriobacteriaceae > Collinsella. The sequence goes on along the minus strand of UREZ01000041.1, from coordinate 9,103 downwards.
CGGCGGCATGCACAAAGTGGAGAAGGCAGTACCCGAGGTGCTGGGCGGCGTGGGCTACAAGTTGACGCTTCTTCCCGACTACGAGGCCTACATCAAGCGCCTCATCATCAAGTTGAAGAAGCCTATCGGGCGCGACATCTACAACAAGTTCTACGAGAACACGATGCACGACTTCGAGCCCGTAGTGTACGAGTACTCGATGAGCCTGGGCAACGTTGCCCCTTTCCCTGGCTACAAGTACGTGTGCATCGACCACAAGACCTTGCGGGCCGTTATCGCCAGCGTGGGCTCCGACTGGTACTGGGCGCTGGACAACGTGAAGGGCGTCTACTGCATCACCGACACCGCGACGGGGAAACTCTACGTGGGCTCGGCCTCGGGCGATAGCAAGAAGGACGCGGGCGCGGACTTGGGTATCTGGCAGCGCTGGAGCGCCTATGCCAACCCCATGGACCCGACTGGCGGCAACAAGGAGTTCAAGGCCATCGTGGCCGAGCACGGAATTGGGTACATCATGGAAAACTTCACCTACTCCATCCTAGAGGTGTGCGACACCAAGATGACCACCGCCGAGGTGTGCGAGCGCGAGAGTCACTGGAAAGACGTGCTTTGCTCGCGCAAGTTCGGCATGAACTGGAACTAGGTGCGCGCCATGGGCTTGTTACGGACGGTGAGGGACTGCGTGTACGGCATGGCCGTGGGCGATGCGCTCGGCGTGCCCTACGAGTTCAGGCCGCGCGACAGCTTTGCCTGCACGGACATGGTGGGCCGCGGCACGCACAACCAGCCTGCGGGCACATGGAGCGACGACACGTCCATGGCGCTCGCGCTGTGCGACAGCTACCGCGAGCTGGGCGATATCAATTGCGACGATATCCTCGTCAAGTTCCGCAAATGGATAAACGAAGGCGCATACACCGCCGACGGGAATGTCTTCGACTACGGCAACGCCACCAGGCAGGCGCTCGATACGGGTTGCGGGCTCACAAGCGAATACAGCAAGGGCAACGGCTCGCTCATGCGCTGCCTGCCTATGGTGTTCATGGAATGCTCCGACTGCGACATAAGGGAGGTCAGCGCGATCACCCACGCTACCGACGACTGCTGCCAGGCCTGCGTGGACATGATCGCCTATGCCCGCGAGGTGCTTTACAGCGGGCACGCCGGCTGCGAGAGTGAGGACAGAGCTGGTGCCAGCGGCGGCTACGTGTGGGATACTTACCACGCCGCCATCTGGTGCCTAGAACATACCGACAACTACCACGACTGCGTACTGACCGCCGTGAACCTGGGCGACGATACCGACACCACGGCTTGCGTGGCCGGTGGATTGGCCGGCATCCTGTACGGATACGAGGGCATTCCGACCGAGTGGTTAGAGGCCTTGCGCGGCAAGGACGTGATTGAGTCTTATTTGTTCGGCGGGGTTTACGGTGATGACCTGTGCAGGTTCGTTAAGCGCTTCGAGGATTCGCTGGACGGTCCCACCCGCGACTTCCACGCGTTGGCCCATGACATGTTCGGCCTGGGTTGGCACATGGACTGTGGCGAGGCCTTTGCCGGGGCATATCCGCGCTCCGGTACGGCCGAAGGACTGCGAGAGGACATAGACACCATAGACGACGTTGGGCTTCTGGGCAGCGGCGTCTTCTCTCGGTGGCGCTATATAACGCACTGGAAGTACGATAGCGTGCCTGATGAGGACGATCTGGAGTGGTTCAGGCTGGCGCTCGGGAGGCTTCGCGAGCTGGCATAGGGGTGTCGTGATTTGAATTGCTTGCCTGAGGTGGCTGATGCCGACTTAAAGCACGGGGAGATATACCGCAGCGCTATTGCTTTATTGCCTGAGTGATCTTAGGACCATACCTTTTATTCGATAGCGGGGCGGCGGAATCGTCGAACACCATGCGCGCGTTATCTTCGCGGGCGGCCCCCTCATGGGCATCTTGCAGGTGAGAGGGGTGCGGCTAATGTCGGCCAGAGGCGCGGCAAGGGCGCTTTGGCATCAAGCTGCAGCCTCAATCACCGCTCCATCTGAACAGGCATCTTCTCAATCCAGTACCAATCTGGCTTACAAACCCCCATTAGCTCCCGGCTAATGAATTTGAGCTCGCTGCCTTCTACGATGTGCTGTGTGCCGGCGCGGTAGCCGGATCGTAGGAAGGATGCATGATGAATAAGCTCGAAAACGAAGTGCTGCTGAGCCGTCGCGCTGCACTTGGCGCATTCGCCACCGTCGCTTTGGGGACTGCCGGTCTTCTTGCCGGTTGTGGTAGCGACAAGGCGACCGTCACCGAGGATGCTGGCGATGGTGACAAGAAGGAAGAGACGAAGAAGGAAGAGCAGCTTACGACTGACCTGGCGGTTGGTACGACGGTGACCACGGCTGCCGGTCTTTCCGTCGTCGTCGATTCCGTCCAGCCCGGCCTCACAAATTATGACGGTTCGACCATGACGGGCATTCACGTCACGTACGTCAACAATGGCGATGAGGGCGCAGATTACAATATCTACGACTGGAAGGGCGAGGACGCCAACGGTGCTCAGCAGAACCAGGGTTATTACAGCGAGGGCTCCGATGAACTGCAGTCTGGTACCCTTGCCGCCGGCGGTTCCGTGGCGGGCAATATCTACTTTGATGGTGACATCAAGAAGGCTCTCTATTTTGCCAACGTGTTTGATAAGTCTGCCGCTGCAAGCTGGGTGCTGGCCTAACATGTCGCTACCGTTGCGCCGTATGGGAGGTGAGGTCGTATGCCCGATAAAAAGCTGACGGACGAGTTACTCAATGAACTCCTCGACGCGCCAAACATCGATGGCTATATCAAAGAACACGACTTTGCCGCCCCGTCGCTTTCGGACTATCTTAAGCAGCTGCTGCAGGAAAAGGGCCTAGAGCGCTCGCGCGTGGTGCGCATGGCCGACCTCAATGAGACTTTTGGTTATCAGATTTTTACCGGTGCGCGGCATCCGAGCCGCAACAAGGTGCTGCAGATTGCCTTTGCGATGGCGTTGACGCTCAAGGAGACCAACCGCGCCCTGACGGCTGCCGGAGTGAGCGTCCTCAACTGCAAGGACCGTCGCGATGCAATCATTATCTTTTGCATCGATCGTGGCTGTAGCCTCCAAAAGGTCAATGAAGAGCTGTACCGCTTTGGCGAGGAAACGGTGAGTTAGCGGCCGATGGCTGAGTTGGCTGTTACCAAAACAACTATGCGAACGAACGGGGCGCGGACACCATGGGGTGTCCGCGCCCTGCGCTATGATGGACGCCATGGATACTCAGAGCCCAACATATTCCGATGACGAGCTGACTGCTTCACTTGTCGAGCATTTGGCGTCGCTCGACCGCGATGACAGCTATCGTGTGGAGCGCGTGCTCAAACTTTCGGATGTCGAGACGACCGAACTCGTCAATTTTGAGGGCTCTGGCGGCGGGTCTCTCGGTCCCTTTGTCCGCAAGCGCATCGATGCTTCGGCGCAGATTGGCGGAGCATATGAGCGCCTGTTTGCGGCCCAGCGCGCCGGTCGTCGTTTTGAGCACTTGCCCCGAATCGTCGATTGCCGCCGTGTGGGCGACGAGCTTGACGTGGTGATGGAGTATGTCGAAGGCGAGACGCTCGAGGCGCTCGTGGGGCGCCTGGGCGCGACGCCCGATTATGCCCGCGAGCTGTATCCCGTTCTGTGTGAAGCGGTGGGCGAGCTGCATGCTGGTTTTGCAGCTGCGGGGGAGCCAGGGGTACCGGTAATCCACCGCGACCTTAAACCCTCGAACATCATTGTGTCGGGCGTGAGATACGCGACCGATGCCGGCATGACCTTTTCCTCGCTGGTGATTATTGACCTGGGAATCGCGCGCGTTTGGCGCGATGGTGCCGACGCCGACACCGTCAAGTTTGGCACGCGTTCCTATGCGCCGCCCGAGCAGTTTGGGTTTGGGCAGACGAGCGTCCGCAGCGATATTTACGCGCTTGGCGCACTGCTGTTCTTTTGCCTGACGGGGGCTGATCCCAAACCGGGGCGTGACATGCGCGAGCAATGCGAGGCGCATGGCATTCCCGTTCCGCTGGCGGATGTGATTTGCATGGCGATGGCGCTCGATCCCGCCAAGCGCTTTGCGAGTGCAAAGGCACTGGGGCATGCTGCGCGGGCGGCGTATGAGCTATGTCTCCCTGCACCGTCGCCCGTGATCTTTTCTGCTGCCAGTGTGCCCCGGGTCGCGGTGTCACAGGTGCAGCGGATACAGCAGCCGGTTGCCCTCACGCTTCCGTCTTCTGCAAACCGGCGTTCGATCGTCTCTCCCGTGACGTCCAAATGTGCACGCCTGCTCTCGCGTATCCCCGAGCCCGTGGGGCGCATATGGAATGGATGCGTCTATGCGACAACATTGTTGCTGCTGATGGGCAGCCATTTTGCGGTATTTACGCCGACGGGCGAAAACCGAAACTATCCAACGTGGTTTTTGGCACTTGAGTATTTCTTTATGGTCGATGGCCTGGTGCTGCTCATTACATTCGGAATGCTCGACCGGCGTAGGCTTCGACGTCGTTTTCCCGTGCTCGATCGGTATCGGGGGAGCGCTTTTGTCGAACTATGGTTCAAGGCGCTCGGGTTTATGTTTGCCGTCATGTGCGTCGTCGTTGTTATCGGCAACGCGACCGGTGTCGTCTTTTAGATAATCGAAAAGGGCCCCGTCTGGGGCCCTTTGTAGTTGCACTTAAATACGGTTCATTTGATTGGCGACTTTGTTGTACCAGTCCTGCCACGTGGGTGGGCAGTACTTTTTGGCCGCTGCCGGAGTAAGGGTGGAGCCGTAGTTGGCGCCCAGGTAGGCAACATGAGCGGAGATGCCCTCGCTCCAGCTGCCAAAGCTGCGCCAACCGCCGCCACGAGCACTCCAGCCCCAAGCGTTATAGGAATTGGCACAATAAGTGCCCTTGGTGCTCTCGATGCAGGCGATGGCGGGGGACCAGCGGGGGTCGACACCGGTATTCCAGGCGGCAACGGCAAAGTTGTAGCCCTGGCCTGCCATGGGGGACCCGGCAAGATAATTATCGATGCGGCTCGTCCACTCATTAATGAACGAATCGTAATCGGAATTACCGGTATTGGCGTTGTTCACCGTGGTGTCGATGGTGGTGTTGGTGTTGGTGGCCTGACTGCTGGAATTGCTGCCGCTTACGCCCTCGCCCGAGAGCTTCTCGGCGGCAGCGGCCTTATCGGCCTCAAGCTTGGCGAGCTCGGCGGCATTTTCCTGCTCGGCTTTTGCCTGCGCCTCGCTGCGGAGCTGCTGGGCCTGCGCCAGCGAATCCTCGGCGTTTTTCTGTTCTGCCTCAAGCTGGGACTTGGCCTGCTGGAGCTCGGCCTTGTTCTGCTCGAGTTCGGTTTGCATGTTGTTGAGCTCTTCGATCTCATCGACGCTCGAGCTCGTGATCTGGTTGGTGTATTTGCAGGTGGTGATGAACTCACCCAGGCTCTGCGCGTTGACCAGGAAGCTCACGATGGGATTGGTGCCCTTCTGGTACTTGTACAGATCGCGCATGGCGGAGCTTGCCTTGGCCTGCTGCTCGGGAAGCTTGGCCTCGATTTCCTCGATGCTCGCCTCATTGGAGTCGATCTGCTTTTGCAGGTCGTCTAGTTTGGTGCGGGCATCGTTGTAGGCGCTCGTGGCGGCTTCGATTTTTTGCTGCGCGGCGGAAAGCTGATCCTGCGTTGCCTGCGAGGCGGCATATGCCGCAACGGGGGAGAGCATCGGCGTGGCAGTCAGTGCGACAGCGAGTGCGGCGCTCGTGATGATACGAGCTGGCTTCGACGCGATGAGCGCTGCGACGCGATGATTCGAATGCTGCATCCAATCCCTCTGCAATCAATCGTAGGTTATGGTTCGAACGGTATTCTACTACTGCTTTCGACCTCAACTTGAACCTTAAAGGTTCCAAAGGGTCAAGTTAAACTTGAGGCTTTGGCTTTGACCTGCAGTTATAGTGAATTGTTGAGAAACCATAGAGTTCAACTTTAACGTTACGGAACTCGGTCTGATCGCAGATTCACGCCTTAAGGGCTACTCCAACATGGGGTTTTGCACCTATAGGGTTCCCTCGCGGCGAGCCTGCTCAATTTCTTCGAGCGCCTCGGCTGGGGTGAAAGAACATGCGCCGTTGCCGAGCTTGACTGTCTGGATATCGTCTCCGACATGCACCTCTCCGCCTCGAAGCACCACACCGAAAATGCCCTCGTGGGGAAAGATGCAGTCGCCGGCGAGATGGTAGATAGCGCAGCGGGTGTGGCAGACTTTGCCGATCTGGCTGATCTCGACCAGAACGTCGTTGCCGATCTTGAGCTGTGTGCCCAGGGGGAGCGAAAGCAGGTTGATACCTTGTGTGGTGAAGTTCTCCCCAAAGTCGCCTTCGTGCACATCGAGCCCGCGATGCTGGGCAGTCTGGATTGATTCTGCGGCCAAAAACGAGACTTGGCGGTGCCAGTGCCCGGCGTGTGCATCGGAAGCGAGGCCAAACTGCTCAATGACGGTGTCGTGCCCATCGGAGACGGGTGACTTGCGTGTGCCTTTGTGCGCCGACGTGTTGATCGAGACGATGCGGGCGGGTCCTTCGTAGGCGTTGCTGGCGGTGCGGAGGGGTGCGGCCGTTTGAGAACGTTCTGCTAGCTCGCGTTTTGCAGCATCAAGGATGGGGTTGTCGGTCAGATGTTATTGGGGCACGCGTGCGCCTTTCGCTTATGAGATTGACAATATGTTGAATCCTACAACAACGGTAGGTTCATTGCCCGTTGTCGTACAGCGGTGAGGGCCGTCTTTGCTCGAGTCTGATTCTCCGATTGCCATAGATACGGTGGAACTTTGGGTGCTGGCGGTTTGGCACGCTAGAATGAGTCGGTTGCACTAAGACCGCCCGTTGTGTGGGCAGTTCACGATAGGAAGTTTCCATGGCATTGCAATTTACAGAGCGCGAGTTCATTCCCGTGCTGCTCGGTGGCGACATCAACGCCTATTCGGTGGCGCGCGCCTTCTACGAAGAGTATCAGGTCAAGAGCCTGGTCTTTGGCAAGTACCAGACGGGCCCTGCGTATCGCAGCCAGATTATCGACTACACGCCCAATGTCGACATCGATACCATGCCCGTGATGCTCGAGACCGTCAACGGCATTGCCCAGGCGCATGCCAATAAGACGATCGTCCTGATGGGCTGCGGCGATAACTATGTTGCCCTCGTGGCTCAGGCCAAGGATGCCCATGAGTTGGCGGATAACATCGTCGCGCCTTACGCTCCCTATAGCATGCTCGAGCAGTGCCAGAAGAAGGAGATCTTCTACGAGCTGTGCGAGAAGCATGGCGTGCCCTATCCGCACACGTTTACCTTTACCAAGGCGATGCTCAATGCCCAGGGTGAGGCGCCTGCCGAAGTGCTCGACCAGATCGATTTTCCTTACCCGATGATTCTGAAGCCTTCTGACGGCATCATGTGGTGGCAGCACGAGTTCGAGGGCCAGAAAAAGGCCTATGAGATTGCCGACCGTGCCGAGCTGGAACAGGTCATTCGCGACTCGTATGCCAGCGGCTACACCGACGACCTGATCTTGCAGGATCGCGTGCCCGGCAACGACGAGTACATGCGCGTGCTCACCAGCTATTCCGACCGCAACGGCAAGGTGCGCATGATGTGCCTGGGCCATGTGCTGCTCGAGGAGCATCAGCCCCATGGCGTTGGCAACCATGCCTGTATCATTACCGAGCCCAACGACGAGCTCATGGGCGGCGTGCGCAAGCTGCTCGAGAACCTTCACTTTGTGGGCTATTCCAACTTTGACGTTAAGTACGACGAGCGCGACGGCTCGTTTAAGTTCTTCGATTTCAACACGCGCCAAGGCCGCAGCAACTACTACGTCACCAACAGCGGCTTTAACGTTGCCAAGTATGTGGTGGACGAGTATGTGTTCAACCGTCCATTTGAGCCGGAGTTTGTGACGGCTCAGGACGAGGCCCTGTGGATGGTCGTCCCCATGGGCGTCGTCGACAAGTACGTCAAGGATCCCGAGCTGCGCGCTAAGGTGCATCGCCTGGACAAGGAAGGCAAGGGCGCCGACCCTTCGTTTATGAAGGGCGACTTTGTCTTTAACCGCTGGCTGCGCATGTGGCACACCAAGCTGCGCCACTTTAAGCTGTTCAAGACGTATTACAAGTAGATGAGCGCGGCGCCCGTCCGGTTTGCATCGGGCGGGCGCGGGTATGATACGCGCAATTGCGCAAGCGTCACCAAGGAGGCGGCGATGGAAAAGCTGGGAGTTATCGGCGGCATGGGCGCCGAGGCCACGTCGTATTACTACGACCAGGTGGTGCGTCATACGGCTGCTGCCTGCGATCAGGAACATATCGACATGGTGGTGCTCTCCAAGTCGACCATGCCCGACCGCACGCTGGCCATTAAAACCGGCGAGCATGCCAAGCTGCTGGCGACCATGAAAGAGTGTGCCCAGGCACTCGAGTCGCTGGGCTGTGCGCACATTGCTATTCCCTGCAACACGTCACACTACTTCTACGACCAGATCCAGTCGTTTACGAAGGTGCCGATTATCCACATGCCGCGTGAGTCGGTGCGCTATGCCCTGGCGGGCGCGGTGATGGGGGAGTGCGAGTTCGATCCCAACCTGAGCATGCCGGCCGAGCCGGTGCGCAAGATCGGCATCATGGGCACCGACGGTACCGTGGGCGCAGACGTCTATGGGCGCGAATGTGAGACCGCGGGCGTTGAGGTCGTCTATCCCAGTGAAAAGCGTCAGGCCGACGTGATGTCGCTCATCTACGACGATGTGAAGGCCGGGCGCGAGCCCGATATGGATAAGTTCGACCGCGTGATGTGGGAGTTCGCCCGTAGCGGCTGCGACCGCGTCATCCTGGCCTGCACGGAGCTTTCGGTGTTGCAGAAGTATCGCGAGATGCCCGAGATCACCCTCGATGCGATGGATGTCCTGGTACGCGAGTCCATCATTCGCAGCGGCGTCCCCTACCGCCTGTAGCCCTCGACCTGCCAAAAAGGGACGGGTTTATTTTGGTAGGTTTTATCTGGGAAAACAGTAAAGGCCTCGGCTC
>UREZ01000040.1 GCA_900547025.1 uncultured Collinsella sp. | reverse complement strand
ACGGGAGGGAAAGCGAGGTTACTCGCCGAGCTTGGGATGCAGCAGCGACGGCGCAGCGCCGAGCAGCATCTTGGTGTAGGGGTCCTGGGGATGCTGGAAGACCTGCTTGGCCTTGCCCTGCTCGACGATCTTGCCGCCATTCATAACGATGATGTCGTCAGAGATATAGCGGACCGTCTGGATGTCATGGCTGATGAACACCATGGCCAGGCCGAGCTCCTTCTTAAGGTCGGTCAGCAGGTTCAGAATCTGCGCGCGGACCGAAACGTCCAGAGCCGAGGTGGGCTCGTCGGCGATGATGGCATCGGGGTTCAGCGACAGGGCACGGGCAATTGCGACGCGCTGGCGCTGGCCGCCCGAAAGCTGACCGGGAAGAACCTCGGCGGCGGAGCTGGGCAGACCGGTGAGCTCCAGGAGCTCTTTGACGCGCTTCTCCTGCTCGGCCTCGGTACCCAGGTTGTGGACGCGCATGGGGTCGAGCAGTTGCTCGCGAACGACCATGCGGGGGTTGAGCGCCGTGGCCGGGTTTTGAAACACGACCGAGATGACGCGACCCATGTGGCGACGGTCCTCGGCGGTACGTTTGGTAACGTCCTTGCCCTTAAAGTAGACCTTGCCGCTCGTGGGGGCCTGCAGGCCGCACATGACGTTGGCGGTGGTGGACTTACCGCAACCGGACTCGCCGACGATGCCGATCGTCTGACCGGGCATGAGCTTAATCGTTACACCCTGGACGGCGTGAACCAGGTTGGGGTGCAGAATCGAGCCGGTACGGGTCCTAAAGGTGACGTGGACGTCATCAAGGAAGATGATCGGCTCGACGCCGTTGACTGCGGTCTCGCTCATCTACATCACCTCCGCGTGAGGGGTCAAACCATTTGCCTTGAGCACCTCGTCGGGGAGCTCGGAATAGAAGTGCTCGGTGCCGGGCACGCGCTTGAAGACCGGACGGGTGTCCAGGCCAATACGCGGATGGCTCGAGCGGGGCGCGAAGCGATCGCCCTTGGGGAAATCGCGCGGACTCGGAACGGCGCCGGGCACCTGGTGCAGGCGGCCCGAACCGCTCTCGATGGACAGAACGGAACCCAGAAGACCGCGGGTGTACTCGTGGATCGGGTTAGTGAGCAGCTCCTTGGTGGGTGCCTGCTCGATAACCTGGCCAGCGTACATAACCGTGATGTTGTGGGCGACCTCGGCGACCAGCGCCAGGTCGTGCGAAACGAAGATCATGGCAAAGCCGAGCTTGGCCTGAAGATCGTTGAGCAGCTTGATGACCTGCTTCTGGACGGTAACGTCCAGAGCGGTCGTGGGTTCGTCGCAGATGACCAGCTTGGGGTCGCGGGTAAGGGCCATAGCGATCAGGACACGCTGACGCTGGCCGCCGGAAAGCTCGTGCGGATAGCTCTCGAGCGTGCGCTTGGGATCGAGGCCGACGAGCTCCAGGAGCTCCTCGGCGCTGCGGGTTCCGCCGCGCTTGGTGAGCTGCTTCATCTGGGCAGAGATGAGCATGGAGGGGTTGAGCGAGGACAGGGCGTCCTGATAGACCATAGCGATATCGGTACCGCGCAGGCCGAACCACTCCTTCTTGCTCATCTTGAGCAGGTCACGGCCCTCCCAGAGGACCTCGCCGGAAAGGTGCTCGTCATCGTCGGTCAGGCCCATGATGGCCAGCGTGGTGATGGACTTACCGCAACCGGACTCGCCCACCAGGCCCATGGTCTGACCAGGACGGACGTCAAAGTTGACATGGTCGACGACGTTGATATCACCGTGATGCTCAAACTGGATGCAGAAGTCACGGACCGAGAGAATCGGTTCAACAGACTCGTCGGGCACATGGCGATCGTCACGCTTGAGCTCGACATCGCGCAGGGCGCCAAGGCGAGCGGAGAGGGACTGGGCCTGCTCCTTGTAGGCTCGAACGGGGTCGGAGACCAGCAGGTCGGCCTCGCGACGCTTGGAGGAATCGGTGGGATCCAGGGCGGCGGAGGGAGCAGCGGCCATGGCGTCGGTAATGCCCTCGGAGAGGATGTTGAGCGCCAGGCAGGTGATCATGATAGCCAGGCCCGGGAACAGTGCCTGCCACCAACGGCCGGCGAGCACGCCGCCGCGGGCGTCGGCGAGGATGTTGCCCCAGGTAGCGGTGGGCTCCTGGATACCAGCGCCGATGAAGGTCAGCGAGGCCTCGAAGATGATGGCGTCGGCGACCAGGGTAACGGTGAAGACCATGATCGGGGCGATGCAGTTACGCAGAACATGCTTGATCAAAATCCACGGAGCCTTGGCGCCGGAAACGATGACCGCGCGGACATAGTCCTCGCCGTACTCGGACACGATGTTGGCGCGCACGATACGGGCAATCTGCGGAGTGTACATAAAGCCGATGGCGAAGATGATCGACGGCACGGAGTTGCCCAGGATGGAGACAAAGACGGCCGCGAGGGCGATGCCCGGGATGGACATGATGATGTCCAGGATACGCATGATCGTCTCGGAGACGGCCTTGCGCGAAACCGCTGCAAGGGCGCCCACGACCGAGCCGCAGACCAGAGCCATGGCGGTGGCGCCAAAGCCGATAATCAGCGAGTAACGACCACCGTAGAGCATACGCGACAGAATGTCGCGACCCTTATCGTCGGTACCGAAGATAAATCCGTTGCCGGGAGCCTGGCGAGCCGTAAAGATCTCGACCGGGCTATAGGGGGCAAGAAGGGGCGCCAGAATCGCAGTCAGGGCGACCAGCACCAGCACGACGGCGGCAATCTTAGAAGACAACGTCATCTTCTTCCAGCCACCGAGCTTGAGCCCCTTGGAGGCAGCCTTCTCGAGCTGCTCGGTTTGCTTCTCTCGAATCTTTACCATAATCTACACCGTCCTGATGCGCGGGTTGATGAGCAGGTAGAGCATGTCAACCACGATGTTGATGATGATGAAGGCAAGAGCAACGACGATAACGACGCCCTGAACCAGGTTCGCCTCGTTGCCCTGAACGCCCTGCAGAATCGCAGTGCCCATGCCGGGGAGGTTGAAGATAACCTCGATGACGACGGCGCCGCCCATGAGGTAACCGATCTTAAGACCGAGGGTGGTGACCGGGGTGATCAGCGCATTGCGAAGAACGTTGATGCCGACGACGACCTTCTCGGGAACGCCGGCGCCGCGAGCCATACGGACATAATCCTTGTCGAGCTCCTCGACCATGGCGGTACGCACGATACGAGTCATCTGGCCCGTCAGCGGAAATGCCAAGGCGATAGCGGGCATGATCATACGTCCCAGATAGCCAACCGGATTCGTGGTGAAGTGAGGCAGAGCACCCGATGCCGGGAGCACCTTAAGGTAGGAAGAGAACAGCAGGATCAACAGAACGGCAAGCCAGAACGACGGGGTTGCCAAGCCGGCGATGGAAAAGACGCGGATCACTTGGTCCGGCCATTTGTCGCGATACAGTGCCGCGATGACGCCGAGCAAAAACGAAACGACCGCACCGATGGCAAGACCGATAAAGGTCAGCTGCATCGTGACGGGCAGGGCCGTGGAGATGCGCTTGGCAACGGAGTTGCGAGCAGCACCATAGGTGCCCATGTCGCCATGGATCAAATCGCCCATATAGCGCACGTAGCGCACGGGCCAGGGGTCGTCCAGACCATACTTCTCATGGTACTCGGCAACCGCCTCGGGCGAGGCACCGTCACCCAACGCCGTGTAGGCGGGGTCGGTCTTGGAGAACGACATAAGGAAGAACACCAGGACGGTGACGCCCAATGCCATGATCGGCAGCGCCACAAGACGCCTTCCAATCAAACGTAGCAAGTTGTTCACGTTCTCTCCCCTTTCTTTTGTCGGTAGGACCAACTGGTATATGAGTACGGGTACTCATTACAAGACCCGAGCGACATCGTTGCCGCCCGGGTCTTTGTTTCAACTATGAGGATACGGTCCCAACGACCGTCATCCTGCATACAGACTCAAGCGAGTCTTACGCCTTGACGGTCGCAACGCCCCTGAAGGACATGCTCGTCGTGCCGATGCCCTTGAAGCCATCGAGGGCCTCGCCGTTGGGCGCAGTGGACGGATCGTCCCAGGAAGCGGAGACGGTCTTGACGTGGACAACGGGGTACAGAACGGCGTTGTCGGCAATGATGTCGAAGCACTCGTTCCACTTCTTCTGCTGCTCGTCGCCCTCGGCGGCAAGAGCCTCGTCCATGAGACCGTGGAGCTTCTGCCACTCAGCGGACTCCTTCCACGGGCAACGGGTCTGCATCCAGACGTTGTCGCCGTACCACCAGTTGAGCAGCAGGTCGGGGTCGGCGCCGAAGCAGGAAGGATCGCCAGGGGCAAGGAGGATATCGTAGGCCTCGCCGCCGTCGATGGCAGCGTAGGTGGCCGGCGAGGTATCGGTCTGGATGGTCACATCGAAGCCGAGAGCGTCGAGGTCGTTCTTGACCTGGGCGGCCATGCCCTTAATCTGCTCGTTGTCGGTGGTGCGCAGGGTGATGGCACCCGGGGTGATGCCAGACTCCTCGATGAGCTTCTTAGCCTTCTTGGCGTCGGTCTTGTACACCGTGGAAGCCTCATGATAGTTGGTGAAGCTCTTGGGCAGGTAGCAGCTGGCAGCGGTGGCAAGGCCGGCGAAGGTGTTGCTGACCATCTTCTCGGTGTCGAGCGCATACATGACAGCCTGACGGACCTTGACGTTGTTCCAAGGCTCCTTGGCGACGTTGAACATGATGAAGCGGGTGCCGAAACCCTGAACGTTATCGATCTTGCAGCCGGCGCTCTCAAGCTGGTCGACGGCGTCAGCGGTAACGAGCTCCATAACGAGCGTGGAGCCCTCCTGCTGAGCGGTAACGCGAGCGGTGGGGTCGGTCAGGATGCTGTACTGGATCTTCTTGTCCTCGGCAGCATACTCACCGTTGTACTCAGGATTGGGAACCAGGGTAATCTCGGTATCGGAGATAGAGTCGTACATCCAGGGGCCGGAGCCGATCGGCTGCTTGGCGCGATCCTCCTCGGTCTGAGTGGCCGGGGTAACGCGGACGATGGCCAGACGATCCTTGAGCAGGGAGAAGTTGGGGACCTTGGTCTTGACCGTCACGGTGCTGGCGTCCTTGGCCTCGATGGACTCGAAGGGCTGGAAGAACGGAGCATAGGTAGCGGAAGCGGCGCAAGCGGTGTAGGAGGCAACGACATCGTCAGCGGTGACCTCGGTGCCATCGGAGAACTTGGCGCCCTTGCGGATGGTGACCTCGAAAGTGGTGTCGTCCACGGACTTAGGATCGTCGGTGGCGAGCTCGTTGAAGGTGCTGTAGTCGTGGTAATCGATGCCGTAGAGGCCCTCGACGACGTGCCAGTTAGCACCCAGGCCCACAGCGGAGCCGGTGCTGGCGGGATCGAAGCTGGACGGAGCGTAAGCGGAACCAGCGGTGATCACGCCGCCGCCACGGTTAGCGGAATCGGTGGAACCGGAAGCGGAACCCTCGTCGTTAGAGCTGCCACCGCAGCCGGTGAGACCAAGCCCTGCGACAGCAGCGACGCTGCCGGTGAGGCCGAGGAACGAACGCCTGGACATACCCTTGTTGATGATGGCCATGTCTTCTCCTATCAATAGAGAATCTTACTCGGGAGCATCTAGACTTGCCCCCGCGCAACTTGCGGACGATATATACCTTACCTACCGACGAACCCAACTGAGGTGCCGCGCTCGGCGACCGATACATACATCCGCTTGAACGGTATTTACTACCGTTCACCGAATTCGTTGACAAACGATTCGCCAGACAGTATGTATCGGCGAGGTGAGATATCAGTCTTCGTCAACCCGCAGGATAGCAGGGTTGTTCACCATGACTAGTCAAACGTTTTAGCGTTAATAAAACCCGAAACCAGCATGCAATCATGGCGAAATAAATGGTTGAAAATCACGCAATCATGTATATCAGTAGTTTAGGCTCGTGTTTAGCTATCGGAATGGCCAGCCGCCGCCTCGGCGCGCTCGGCATTCCACGCAACGAGCGCCTCGTGGACCGCCTTGGCAACATCAGCAGGTATGCCACGAACTTCCGCGATCTCTTGCTCGCTCGCCGCGCGCAAACGCTTCATCGAGCCAAAATGGCGCATAAGGGCACGTTTTCTGGTGGGTCCCACGCCTGGAACGTCATCGAGTACCGAAACCGTCATGGCTTTATCGCGCAATTCGCGATGGAACGTGATGGCAAAACGGTGCGATTCATCGCGCACCTGTTTGATTAGATAGAGCGACGCGGACCCGGTCGGAAGCACGACTGGAGTCTCGTCCCAAGGCACGAAAACCTCCTCATCGGCCTTTGCCAAGCCACAAACTGGTATATCGAGCCCAAGAGCCTCAAGTTGCTTGATCGCAGCGGTCAATTGCGGCTTACCGCCATCGACAACGAGCAAATCGGGGCGCGATCCAAAGCGCTCGTCGGCCATGCGCTCGGGAGCATAGCGTCGTCCCAAAACCTCGGACATCGACACGAAGTCGTTTGCCTCGTCCAATTCGGCCTGAATTTTAAAACGACGGTACTGGCTCTTGTCGGCGCGTCCGTTGGTAAACACCACCATCGAGGCGACGGTAAAGGTTCCGTGCAGCGTCGAGATATCGAAGCACTCGATACGCATCGGCGGCGCTGGCAGCGCCAGCGCGCTTTCGAGCTCCAGGAGCGCCTGATTGGTGCGGTCGTCAGCGTACCCCGTTCGCATCATGTAGCGCATGAGGGCATGGCGCGCATTTTTGGATGCCATATCGAGCAAACGGTACTTTTCGCCACGCTGCGGCCTATGGAGATGGCAGGAACGCTCGCGCTTGCCCGCAAGCCATTCCCCCAGCGCCTCCGCATCCTCAAGCTCGACGGAAAGGTTGACCTCAGCTGGAATATCAGCCGTCTCGTCGTAATAGCGCTTAAGAAAGCCCGACTGGAGCTCTTCCTCGTCAACATCAAGGCCCTTGTCGAGAATGAACTCGCAGGTGCGAACTGTTCGGCCCTCGCGAACGACGAAGACGCAAGCGGCGGAGATGGTCTCCTCGCGATAGAACCCGATGACATCGATATCGACACTGGAGGGAAAAACGACTTGCTGACGATCGTCCAGACCCCTGATGACCTCCAAACGACGTTTGACGCGTGCCGCGCGCTCAAAGTCGAGCGCCTCGGCGGCATCCGTCATCTCGGAGGTCAGCTCATCGACAACATCCTTGCGATGGCCCGACAAAAAGCGCTCGACACGCTTGACGTTCTTGGCATAGTCTGCCGGGGAAATCGCGCCGACACACGCACCCGGGCCGCGCCCGACATGGTAGTCAAAGCAGGGACGCCCGTTTTGCGCGCAAATCATATTGACGATGTCTTCCTCGCCCCTGTGGGACTCAACGATACGGCGACAACGACGCCACTCCGCACAGGATGCGGAACAGATGGGGATAACCTTGCGCAGCGTATCTATCGTCTCACGTGCCGCACGGCTATCGGTATAGGGTCCAAAATAGCGCGTTCCCGGCTTATGACGCTCACGCGTATATTTGATAGCGGGATACAGGTCGCCCTTTGTAATGGCGATAAAGGGGTAGCTCTTGTCATCCTTGAGGTCGACGTTAAAGTACGGATGGTACTGACCAATCAAATTGCGCTCGAGCACCAACGCCTCATGCTCGGTCTCCACCACGATATAGTCAAAGCTCGCCACCAGCTGCATCATCAGCGGAATCTTTTGACGCTCATCCTGCAGTGTCACGTATTGACGCATGCGGGCGCGTAGGTTTTTCGCCTTGCCCACGTAGATGACATCGCCCTTGGCATCCTTCCAAAGGTAGCATCCGGGCTGTGTGGGAACGCGCGAAACCTGCTCGGCAAGCGTTGGAATGTTGTCGTGACCGGCCACGCGCACCTACTTGCGACGAAGCAGCGCCGAGACCTCGGGCATCTTAAGGACGACGGCAAGGCCAAAGGTAACAGCAAGCGAGACGACACCCGCAACGCAAACATAGCCAAGAGTAATCAGAATCGAGCCGCCAAGTGCCCCGACAAAGTGCTCAAGCGCCCACATGACGCCGGCGCCTGCGGCAGCACCCAGGCCACCGAGCAAAAGGCCAAAGAAACCGCCATGCAGGATAGATTTGAACTGAAGGCCACGCAGACGACGACGCAGCCACCACAGCGAACAACCGACCAAGATCACGTAGTCGACGACATACGAAAGCGCGATTGCCGGCATGCCGAAGCCCAGCACAACGCCAAACAGCAGAACCGAGCCGGCCTGGCCGATGGCGGAATACAGGCAATAGCGGCTATAGGGCTTCATGTCGAGCAAGGCAGAGAAGCTCTTCTGCATCAACACGACCACGCCGTAGAGCGGCAGCGAGAGCGCCAGGTAGACAAGATACTCGGACACCAGCGTCACGCCGGATTCATCGAACTTGCCAGCACAGTAGATCATGTTGAGCGGACGCGCGAAGACAATCAGGTACAGCGCGAACGGAATCAGGAAGAACAGCATCTGGGCGACGCCACGCGAAATGCCCGTGCGAACGCTGTCGTAATCCTCCTCCTGTGCGTCGTGAGAAAGCTCGGTATAGAGCGCCGTCGAAAGCGAGGCGGCAATCAGCGCGTAGGGTAGCGTGTACCACAGGCGCGCATAGGCGATGACGGAAGGACCCGTCTCGGGCTGGACCACCAGCGCGGCAGCGTTGGTGATAGAAGTCGAGACAAACATGCACACCGTGGCGAGCAGCGTCGGGATACCGAGCGCAATCGTCTGCCGCAGTGCGGGGTCCTTAAAGTCGATATGGATATGGGGATGCACGCCGTGCTTGCCAAGCGCGGGGATCTGACATGCCATCTGAACAAAGACACCGAGGGTCGTACCGGCCGCAATCAAGATGATGCCGGCACGTTCGCCAAACTGTGCGGACACGGGCGCAAAACCCATAAAGCTCGCAATGACGATCACATTGTTGAGGACCGGAGCAAACGTCGACCAGAAGTAGTCGCGGTGTGCGTTGAGAACGCCCGAGAACACCGAGCCCAAACCATAAAACAGAATCTGGATGGCAAAGAAACGGAACATGAACGCAGCGGTATCCATGCTGCCGCCGTCACCCGAAAGGAACGATTGCGTCCAGATAAAGCCCGGGGCGAACACGGTCCCCAGCAACGAAATACCACCCAGCACCAAAAGCAGAATGCCGAGCAGGTTGCCCACGTACTCGTTCGAGGCCTCGCGACCCTGCTCACGCCTCACGCCCATGTACACGGGCAAAAACGCCGTCACGAGCATGCCGCCCATCACGAGTTCGTAGAGCATATTGGGCAGGTTGTTAGCAACCTGATAGGAGGACGAGAGCAGCGACATGCCGATAGCGGCCGCCATTGCCCACGTGCGGATAAAACCGGTGACGCGAGACACGATAGTCAGGATGGTCATAAGCCCGGCAGAACGACCAACCGTGGAGTAGTCCGACGAGCCCATGTCGTCAGTGTCATCTCGCGACGAAGAAGCTTCGGATGAGGGTGTCTGAGGCGCAGATTCTTTTGCAAAATGAGCTCCGCGCTTCAATTCTTCCTGCGGCATCGCTCAGTCCTCTCTCGTAATCGCGGCAACCGTCGCCCCGCAAAATGCAATTAAATCATCGGGTGCAAGCTCGAGCTGATAACCACGCTTGCCTCCCGAAATAAAAATGGTATCCCAAAGGACACACGTCTCATCAATGAGCGTCCGGTAGCGTTTTTTCATACCGACCGGGCTGCAGCCGCCGCGAACGTAGCCAGTCGCCGCAAGCAAATCCTTCACATGCATCATGGCCAAGGACTTCTCCCCCGCGGCACGCGCGGCGGACTTTAAATCGAGCTCGTCGGCAACAGGGATGCAGCACACGACATAGTCGTTGGACGGTGTCACACAGACCAAAGTCTTAAATCCTTGACCGGGCTCCTCGCCAAGCTGCTCCGAAATCGCGACCCCCAGGCCCACCGACTCATCACCATCGTCTTCGTACGTATGTAGAACATAGGAAATGCCGGCGCTTTCCAGCTCGCGCATCGCATTGGTTTTTGGCGTCTTTACAGCCTTTGCCATGACATATCCTTTCCCTCGCATTCGGACGCAAGGATTAAGTATATGTCCAATTCGGCTGCATACGTCACATCGGCACAGCAAGCGCCATCGAATCACAAGGAGTCGATGGCGCCCATAAACTGAATCGCCTATTTATTGAGCATCAAGTTGAGCCTGACGCTCCCGGTCACGCCTGAGCAACGGCGCCAAAAACTTGCCCGTATAACTCTGCGGACAGTCCGCAACCTGCTCCGGTGTGCCCGAAACCACGACGGTTCCGCCGCCGTTACCGCCCTCGGGACCCATATCGATCAGGCGGTCGGCAACCTTGATGACATCAAGGTTGTGTTCAATCACCAGCACCGTGTTGCCCGCATCGACCAAGCGCTGCAGCACATCGAGCAGCTGGCGGACGTCCTCAAAATGAAGGCCGGTCGTCGGCTCGTCCAAAATATAGAACGTCTTGCCCGTCTGGCGTCGATGAAGCTCCTTGGCGAGTTTCACACGCTGCGCCTCGCCGCCCGAAAGCGTCGTGGCGGGCTGGCCCAGGCTCACGTAGCCCAAGCCTACATCGTACAGCGTCTGAAGCTTGCGCTTAATCTGCGGGATATTCCCAAAGAAAGCCAGTGCCTCGGCCACGCTCATGTCAAGTACGTCCGAGATGGTCTTGCCACGGTAGGTGACCTCGAGTGTCTCACGGTTGTAGCGTTTACCGCCGCAAACTTCGCAGGGAACGTAGATATCGGGAAGGAAGTGCATCTCGATCTTGATCTGTCCGTCGCCCTTGCACGCCTCACAGCGCCCGCCACTCACATTAAAGGAGAAACGACCCGGCGAGTAGCCGCGCGCCTTCGACTCCGGCGTACTCGCAAACAGCGCGCGAAGATCATCCCACAGGCCGATATAGGTAGCAGGGTTGGAGCGCGGCGTGCGGCCAATCGGCGACTGGTCGATATCGATAACCTTATCGATACGCTCGATGCCCTCGATTTTCTTATACGGACCCACAGGGCGCGTCGAACGGTGAATGGCATTCGTAAGGGCAGGCGCAATGGTATCGGTAACCAGGGAGCTCTTGCCCGATCCCGACACGCCGGTAACAACCGTAAGCGTACCAAACTCGATTTTGGCGGTAACGTTTTTGAGGTTGTTGGCTCGAGCGCCCGTAATTTTAAGGCAGCCACGACCGGGCTTGCGCCGTTCATCAGGCACCCGGATCATTCGTTTGCCGGTCAGATAAGCGCCCGTCATCGACTCAGGACAAGCCATGATATCGGCAGGCGTTCCCGCCGCGACTACGTGTCCGCCGTTGACGCCGGCGCCGGGCCCCATGTCGATCACGTAGTCGGCGGCACGGATTGTATCCTCGTCGTGTTCGACGACGATAACGGTATTGCCGATATCGCGCAGGCGCTCGAGCGTCTTGATCAGGCGCTCGTTGTCACGCTGATGAAGACCGATCGAGGGCTCATCCAGAATATAGAGCACGCCCATGAGACCCGCGCCGATCTGCGTTGCCAGGCGAATACGCTGCGCCTCGCCACCGGAAAGCGTCGCCGAGGCACGATCGAGCGTCAGATAGTCGAGTCCAACATCGACCAGAAAACGCAAGCGCTCCAGGATTTCCTTGACGATGCGCCCGCCGATAAACTGTTGGCGCTCGGTGAGCTCCAGGCCCTCAAAAAACTCGAGCGACTCACGGCACGACAGGCAACAAACCTCGTAAATGGACTTGCCGCCCACGGTGACGGCGAGCATCTCAGGGCGTAAACGAGCGCCGTGGCAGCTCGAGCACGGTTCCTCGCGAATGTACTTCTCCAAGCGCGCCTTGGTGTTCTCGTTCGTCGTCTCGGTATAGCGTTCGTACAGGATGTTGCGAACGCCCGAAAACTTGGTATCCCACTGGCTGCGACGTCCGTCGAGCTTTTGGTAGTCGACCGAGATCTTCGTATCGCCCAGGCCATCCAAGAATGCACGACGCACGCGAGGGGGCAAGTCCTCCCACGGCGTATCGGTGCTCACCTTAAAGTGTTTGCAGACCGCAGCAAAAATCTGCGGATAGTAGTTCGAGTTGCCAAACAGGCTACCAAAGACTCCGTCGGCAATGGACTTCGAGGGATCCTCAATCAGCGCCTCGGCATCAACGGTTTTCTTAAAGCCCAGGCCGTCGCACTCAGGACATGCGCCATAGGGAGCGTTAAACGAAAAATCACGCGGCTGAAGATCGTCAATGGAGTGTCCATGCTCCGGGCACGCCAAGGCCAACGAATACTCCAGAAGCTCGCCCTCGGTCCCCTCGGGAGCATCACGATCGGGCAGCATGTACACGTTTACATTGCCGTGAGCCAGCGCGGTCGCCTGCTCAACAGACTCGGCGATACGGCCCAGAGAATTCTCACGGATCACGATGCGATCGACCACGACCTCGATATCGTGCTTGAATTTTTTATCCAGATCGATCGGATCGTCGAGCGAGCGCACTTCACCGTCGACACGCACGCGGCTAAAGCCCTCGGCGCGAAGGTCCTCAAACAGTTTGGTGTACTCGCCTTTTCGCCCGCGCACCACCGGTGCCAGCACAAACGCGCGGCGGCCCTCCCCCGCCGCCAAGACCTTGTCGGCAACCTGGTCGGTCGTCTGGCACTCAATGACGCGGCCGCATTCGGGACAGTGCGGGGTGCCCACACGGGCGAACAGCAGGCGCAGATAGTCATAAATCTCGGTTACGGTGCCAACCGTCGAGCGAGGGTTTTTAGACGTCGTCTTTTGGTCGATCGACACTGCCGGCGAAAGGCCGTCGATTGAATCCAAGTCGGGTTTGTCCATCTGGCCCAAGAACTGGCGCGCATAGCTCGAAAGACTCTCGACGTATCGACGCTGGCCCTCGGCATAGATAGTGTCAAATGCCAGCGAACTCTTGCCCGAGCCAGAAAGACCGGTAATGACCACGAGTTGGTCACGCGGAATGGAAACATCGATATCACGGAGGTTGTGCTCACGAGCGCCGCGAATAACGATAGAAGAATCAGACATGGAAGCTCCTTGCCTCCTATTGCATCGAATCATACTGTCGATGAGTTTAGCGCACTCGACGCGCACAGATGTTCGTAATACAAGATTCGCAGACCTTTAGCTTTGCGTATCGGGCACTTTGTTTCTCGAAATGCCGTGGAAAGGTTACAGTAATCTAATACTGAACTTAATTTGCCGTAACAGAGGAACGTCCATGACCGAAGATATCCCCCTTGAAATCACTTCGAGCGACATGGCCAATCTGCCCATATTCATCGCCGTCCTTATCGTGGCCATCGTCGTGGTGCGCGTATATTTTTCAATCAAACACAATGAAAAGCCGCCCATTGCCCGCGT
Source organism: uncultured Collinsella sp. (assembly GCA_900547025.1). Classification (GTDB taxonomy): domain Bacteria; phylum Actinomycetota; class Coriobacteriia; order Coriobacteriales; family Coriobacteriaceae; genus Collinsella. Next base: position 3,033 of record UREZ01000040.1, on the reverse strand, counting down.
CTTTTGGTGCGCGACGCTCCTCATCCCGCTCGGCATGGTAGCTGCATGGATTACGAATCAATTGCTCGTAAATGAGGACAATTCCCTATGGGTCCTTTCTTATTCGGCGCTCGGTGCTACCGCCGTCATACTTCTTGTCGAGCCCTTGGTTTCGGGACTTATCGACCAAACCGATCTTGCGACGGGAACGGTTGCCTGTATTTGCCGTGACATCCTTGTCATCGCCGCTGTTTCAGCGCTCTCGTTCGTTTCACTCGAAATTGCCTGTAACGAAACGTTCTATCGCATTCCCGCCAACTCATTCGGGTTTTCCGTCGGGCTGCTCGCGACGGTTCTGCTCTCCCTTTATTTGCTGGGACAGCGTCATGGAGGCGTCATGGCCCTCGTGCCCGTCGCCTGTTGCATCCTTGGCATTGCCGAGCACTTCGTCATAACGTTTAAAGACGAGGCCATCCTGCCAAGCGATATCTTGGCCCTTGGCACCGCAATGGAAGTGAGCGAGGGATACGAGTTTACCTTTACCGCCGGAATCGTAACCTCTCTAGCCCTGCTGGAGATTTCCCTAGGGCTTCTTTCGCTTATCCGACCGAGAAAGCTCCGTACGCCCACCCATGTCTTCCCCGCAATCGCCGCTAACCTCTGCGCTTTTCTGCTAGTGACCGTTGTGGGGCTCTCGGGCTTTTCCAGCATCGACTTGGAGCAGGCGCTGAATTTTGGATTTGACCGTTGGCAGCCCATCACCACGTATGCGTCTCAGGGTTTTATCACTTCGTTCACCGAAATGGTCAACGAGTTGCCCATTGAGAAGCCCGAAGACTATACGCCCGATGAGGCGCAGAGCATCGAGCAGGAGCTCGCCGCCACCTACGACAGCACGTATGGCTCGAGCGAGCAGCGCGCGGCGGCCGTTGCCCAGTTCAATGAAATCAAGCCGACGATTGTTGCCGTCATGAATGAGAGTTTTAGCGACCTTTCGTGCTTTGAGCAGCTCCAGGCGGCCGGGTACACCGGCCCCGCATTCTACAACTCGCTTCCCGACACACTTGTTCGCGGCACCATGCTCGCTTCGGTCACCGGTGGCGGAACGGCAAACTCCGAATTCGAATTTTTGACCGGAGCGACAACGGCCTTTGTCGGATTAGGCAAGATCCCCTATCAGCTGTATCAGATGAATGGCGTCAACAGCCTGGCAAAGGACCTTAAAGAGCTTGGGTATACCGCCACCGCTATGCACCCGCAAAACCCCGTCAACTACCATCGAGATAAAATCTATCAGCAGCTGGGCTTTGGAGACTTTCTTTCAATCGGCGATTTCGAAGGTGCGCCCTGTTACCATGCCGGCGTATGCGACTACGCCACCTACGACAAGATACTCGACCTGCTTAGAACCGACGAAGCGCCGCAGTTCATCTTTGACGTCACGATGCAAAATCACGGCGGCTACGACTATGGCACCGTTCCCGCCGAAGAGCTGACAAACTATTGGGTCGAAGGAGCCAGCGAGGGCGCCAATAGCGCGCTCAACACCTATCTCACCTGCATCAACGCATCCGACCGGGACCTCGAGTACTTTATCAACGAGCTCCGCAATATCGGCAGACCGGTTGTTCTTGTCTTTTTTGGCGACCATCAGCCGAGCGCCGCAACGACTCTCAACGACGAGCTGTACCCTCAGGAAGATACGGCAAGCCACGCTTTCCGTGTCTATCAGTCAACCTATTTCGTCTGGGCTAACTATGAAATCGCCGGCAATACCGAGCTCAACGTCTACGACACCGTCGGGGCAAACGAGATTGCAGCCATTACCCTTAATAAGATCGGCGCCCCGCTCACCGACTATCAAAAGGCCCTGCTTGCAACAAGGTCAGATGTGCCCACCATCAATGTCGCCGGCTATCTCGGTGCCGACGGGCTGCGCTACAACTTGGAATCTGAAGACAGCCCATACACCTCGACGATCGACAAGCTGCAGCGCATGCAATACCTCGAGTTCGCCAGCAAAGTTCAGTAAGCCCGCCCATTCGCTTGGGCCCATCGTATTGCAAGCACGCTCGGCCCAAATGCATCGCAAATGACTCCCGCTCGCAAACGAGGGTACAATGACGCTCGTGTCACATCACGGGGCTCCGGCCCCAACATATACAAAGGAGTCATACATGGGTTGCGAGCACGCACAGGCCGCCGGCGGACAAACGTCGCCGTCGCAATTTGAGGAGAACACGCTGTCCGAGGTCAAACGCGTCATCGCCGTGCTTTCCGGCAAGGGCGGTGTCGGCAAGTCGTTTGTCACCGGTGCCATCGCCACCGAGCTTGCCCGTCACGGCCACAAGGTCGGCGTCCTCGATGCCGACATCACCGGTCCCTCTATCCCCAAGATGTTCGGCATGAGCGGACGCCACGTCCATGCCCTTGGCAACCTCATGCTGCCCGAAATCTCCGAGCACGGCGTCAAGGTCATGAGCTCCAACCTTCTGCTCCAAAACGAGACCGACCCCGTCCTTTGGCGCGGTCCGGTCATCGCAGGCGCCATTAGGCAGTTCTGGAGCGAGACCTCGTGGGGCCCCATCGACTACCTGCTGGTCGACATGCCTCCGGGAACAGGCGACGTCGCGCTCACCGTCTTCCAGTCGCTGCCCGTCGACGGCATCGTCATCGTCACGAGCCCGCAGGACCTGGTCTCGATGATCGTCGCCAAGGCGGTCAACATGGCCGAGAAGATGAACGTCCCCATTCTGGGCATCGTCGAGAACATGAGCTATATCGAGTGCCCCGACTGCGGCAAGAAGATCGAGGTCTTTGGCAAAAGCAAGCTCCCCGAGGTCGCAGAGCGCTATAACCTCGACATCTTGGGCACGCTTCCCATTAATCCGGCACTCGCCGAGGCCTGCGATAAGGGCGAGGTTGAGACCGCGCTGCCCGATGGCATGTTGCCCAAGGTAGTCTCTGCCGTCGAGGCTATTACCCCGCACGAGACCGACGAGGCCTAAGTGAACACGAGCGCCTTCTATGACGTCCTGGTAATCGGCGGCGGGG
>UREZ01000039.1 GCA_900547025.1 uncultured Collinsella sp. | reverse complement strand
TAGGGACTGTTTTCGCATTTAAAACGCTTAAACAGTCCCTATTTCACCGCAACTTAGAGAGGACGGCCTCGGTCGGTACTGCTGTGTCAGCCGAGGCCGCTGCTCCCCTAGCGCTGAACGTAGGCGCGAACCAGCTCATAGGTATTGCGCACGCCGTCGATGTGGCTGCGCTCGTAGTTGTGGCTCGCGTACACGCCGGGGCCAATCAGACCATGGCGAATGTCGTAGCCGGCCGAGAGCGTGGCCTCGACGTCGGATCCGTAATGCGGGTACACATCGATGGCGTAATCGAGCTCCAGCTCGCGCGCGATGTTGGACAGCGTGGTTACCAGGTCGTAGTTGTACGGACCGCCCGAATCCTTGGCGCAAATCGAAACCATGCGCTCGGTGCAGCCCAGGTCGTCGCCCACGCAGCCCATGCCCACGCTGATCATCTCGCGCGTGTCGGCCGGCACAAAGGCACCGCCGTGGCCGACCTCCTCGTACACCGTAAAGAGCAGCGACACTTTGCGCGAAAGCGACACCTCGCCGTCAGCAACGGCGCGGGCCAGACCCAGCAGAATCGACGCGGACAGCTTGTCGTCAAGGAAGCGACTCTTGATGTAGCCGCTCTCCGTCACCGTGGTGCGCGGATCCATAGCGATGATGTCGCCGGTTTGAATACCCAGCTCGAGCACATCGTCCTTGCTGTCAACGTTCTCGTCGAGCAGGATTTCCATGTTCTTCTCGATGGTCTTGACCGGCTCATCGGCCACGTGCGCCGAAGGCTCGGTATTGAGGACCACGCCCGTGTAGACATTGCCATCGCGCGTATAAACGGTGCAGTTCTCGCCATCGGCCGTAGACCACTGATGCCCGCCGAGAGTCGTGGGGCGCAGGCGACCATTGTCCTTAATGGAGCGCACCATGGCGCCCAGAGTATCGACATGGCTCGCCAATACGAGCGGCTCGCCCTCGCCGCCAAGCTCAACGAGCACGTTACCCTTATTAGAACGCTCGGGCCCAAACCCCATATCGCGCAGGGTCTCCATCAGATAATCAGTCGCCGCACGGGTATAGCCCGTAGGCGAAGCAATCGAGGTAAGCGCCTTCAACTGGTCAGTAATATAGGAGAGCGTAGAATCCATCTTGGACACCAAAGTCACCCTTTCACATCGAATTAAACCCACAGCAACAATACCACCGCAAACCATCTTTTTACCTAGCGAGATGACCCATCGAGCTCTTCCGAACAGCGCCCGTCACGACAACGAGCCGGCGGGCCCCGCCCGTTAGCCCCAGAATCTTTCCGCAGGACAGAAGGAGGCCCCGCCGCACGTAGTGCGCAGCGGGGCCTCCGACATGTCCGAGGACGATTCTGGGGCTAACGGGCGGGGCCCGCCGAACCAGGTTAAGCAGCCGGGCAGATCTTCTTGAAGAGCTCGATGACGTCGTCGAGCGTCGCCTCGCGCGGGTTGCCCGGGAAGCAGGCGTCGGCCATGGCGTCCTTGGCCAGGACCTCGATCTCATCAGCCTTCATGGCCTCGCAGACGTGCGGGATGTTCACGTCGGCGGAGAGCTGCTTGACGGCGGCGATGGCGGCATCGGCGGCCTCGTCGGTGCTCATGCCCGTGGTGTCAACGCCCATAGCGACGGCGACCTTGGCCAGGCGCTCGGCGCAAACCGGCTTGTTGAACTCCATGGCAATCGGCAGCAGCATGGCGCAGGCGACGCCGTGCGGGGTATCGTAGTGAGCGGACAGGGTGTGAGCCATGGCATGGTCGATGCCCAGGCCGACGTTGGAGAAGCCCATGCCGGCGACATACTGGCCAAGAGCCATGCCCTCACGGCCGGAGCCGGGCTGGCCGGACTTGGCCTCGTCGACGGAGTCGCGCAGGTTCTCGCTGATCAGCTTAATGGCCTCAAAGTGGAACATGTCGGAGAGCTCCCAGGCGCCCTTGGTGGTGTAGCCCTCGATGGCGTGGGTCAGAGCGTCCATGCCAGTGGAAGCGGTCAGGCCGGCGGGCATGGAAGCCATCATGTCGGGGTCGACGACGGCGACCTCGGGGGCGTCGTTGGTGTCGACGCACACGAACTTGCGGACCTTCTCGGGGTCGGTGATGACGTAGTTGATGGTCACCTCGGCGGCAGTACCGGCGGTCGTCGGCACGGCGATGGTGAACACGGCGTGGTTCTTAGTCGGAGCAACGCCCTCGAGGCTACGGACATCGGCGAACTCGGGGTTGTTGATGATAATGCCGATGGCCTTAGCGGTGTCCATGGAGGAGCCGCCGCCGATGGTCACGATAGCGTCAGCCTCGGCGGCCTTGAAGGCCTCGACGCCGTCCTTGACGTTCTGGATGGTGGGGTTGGGCTTGATCTCGGAGTAGAGGCTCCAAGCGATGCCGGCGGCGTCGAGCTCGTCGGTCACCTTAGCGGTAACGCCAAACTTGACCAGATCGGGGTCGGAGCAGACGAAGATCTTCTTGTAGCCGCGACGCTGGAGCTCGCCGGGGATCTCCTTGATGGCGCCGGAGCCATGATAAGAGATGGTATTGAGAACGAAACGATTAGCCATTGATAGCCTCCCATCGTGTGCGGGGCACCCATTACGCCCCACGCTATGAGTCCCATCCTAACGCTTTTGAAACGAAAAACGCGTGAGAACGTCAAAATTGTTAAAGCGTTTCAACAGAATAACGGAGCCCTAGTCCTTCCCTCCCGACAGCAGCGAAGGCTAGATTATAGGAGCAATCGCCCAAAGAATACGACCGACTCAGTCTATAAATTGTTTCTGTTTTAGCAATATATGTTTGACAATACGTTTATAAAAAAGATACATTCATTTTGTTAGAAATTGCCCATGCGGTTATTGCAGCTGCATCTACTGCAACGTACAGCGTAATTCTCCGCACGAAGCAGAAGACGGTTCCAATTCGATCGAAGCGATGACACATGGTGGCTAGTGGTCCTAAATCGAGCAAGACGGCTACAAACGAATATCGAATCTCAATTGAAGGTAACCCTTATCCGCATACTCTGGCTCTCATCAACCCAGCGGGAGACAACCTCAACATCAAAAAACATGGGTTCACGGGTCCACTAGGACAGCTATTGAGTCTTAAATATACCGTTTATGACGATGCCAATGAAAAACTCTTCACTGTCGTCGACGGTGGTTTTAGCAACATGCCCAGGGTTGCGCTCATCATCGAACACGAGGAAGTTGCGGTGTTTGATTATGGCCTAAACAGACTTGAGATGAAGTGCGTAACGAACACACCGAATTACACAATAAAAGGTAACTTCCTATTTGGAGATTACGATATATTCAGCCAACGGGAAGTGAAACTATCTTCAGTTATCGTCCTTCAATGTGATAAACAATCGTGCTTTAGCATACAGGTTTTGGATAAAGCCGAATTAGCCGCCGCAATTGGAATACCTACAGCCATTGCCCTTCTTAGGGCACGGATTGAAGAGCATCTCGAATAAATCGCAAAAAGCAGTTCGTAGCAACATTCAGGAGCTGGATGGTTTTTTCTGGCTCCTGGAACTGTATTACATAGTCTGCAAATTGTTCGAAACCACGTCCATGATCCGCAGTAATGGCGGTATGCTTTTTCAACTCCTGCGTAAACGCTACTTTCAAAAAGGATATCGAAACACTATCTAAATTGTTGCAAGACTCATCCAGACTAATAATAGAATAGCTGCTCAGAAAGGCTCTACAAAGCAATAAAGAGGACAGTTCTCCGCCTTGATTATCAACTTGATTACTGTCGTCTTATTTTGAATAAAAAGCTCTGACATATGTCCATCCCCTTAACTAATAATCATAGCTGGAAAGATGACATTTTTATTCTATAGCCTCAAGCAACACGCTTTGCTGACGTCAAATCTTGTCATTACAAACATGCACCTTAGCGCTTAAGACTCCAAAAAAAGGGGCGGCCGAGATGGCCGTCCCCTCCCCAATATTGATCAGTGCGGCAAAGGGACAGCCCCTTTGCCGCATTCGGTTACTTTCGGCAGCCCTCTTTCCAAGCCTCGGCCGCAACCTTCCAGCGTAAGCGCAAGTCGCGCTCGCGGTCGATGAACATGATGGCAAACGCGACAAACAGCAGCAAGCTCGCCACGACGATGGCGTGCAGGCCCATGCGCTCAATACACCAGTTGCCCAACACGGCGCCAAACACAAAGGTAAAGATCACGCCAAAGTACAGCAGGCCGTTTTCCAAAAAGCCGCGCCTGTGGGTGATGATGTAATCGTCCACGTTTTGCAGCGCGTTGCGCAAGTTGCCGATGCACATGGTCGTAGCGATGCCGTGACCGTGGATCTTGCGGAAGCTCTCGACCTGCATGCCGCAGGCAAACGAGGTGAGGCAGTTGGCGAGCAGGTTGTAACCGCCACCGGGGATAAAGCTCACGCCCAGCAAGATGACGGCTTCAAAGAACACCGTCACCTGACGCCAGTGAATCACGCTGCCAAACCGCTCGTGCACCAGGTCGGCAAGCATAATGCCCACAGCAAACGACACCACAGGGAAGAAGTAGCGCCCCGCAAGTACCCAATTGCCCTCCGAGATGCTCACGCCCACCAGCAAGATGTTGCCCGTCTGCGCGTTGGCGAAAACATGATCGCGCCCAATGTACGAATACACGTCCATAAAGCCACCGGCGAGCGCCAAGATGATGCCCAGCTCAATAGACTCCGATATCTGTTTGGCACGCTGCATCGTCGTGCATCCTCCTTGTTGACGACTCTCTCGTGCGTTGGCGGAAACATAGCCGCCGTTCATACTGTAACCCATTGACAACATGGCGTGCGCGCGAGACGACCCCTTCGACACAGGGATACACAGTCTGGAAACAAACGACACCCGCATCGACACGCCGATCCGCTAGCTCATGTACTCCACCAGTCTTTTTAGCCCCGTCCCAAAAAGACTGGTTACAATTACGTGCAGCATACAAACACCGGGAGGGATCGTGGCAAAAAAGCCTCAGCACGCTCAGAACAACCAGCGCAGTCAGCAGGGCAAACAGGGCCAGCAGCAAAAGCGCGGCGGTAAGGCGCAGGGTGGGCACACCACGCATACCCCAGCAGCGCTCACACGCCCCTGGCGCCCGGGCCGCGATAAGTTCCTCCCCGTCAGCCGCGCCGACATGGATGCGCGCGGCTGGGACCAGTGCGACTTTGTCTACATCTGCGGCGACGCCTACGTGGACCACCCCAGCTTTGGTATGGCCATCATCAGCCGCGTCCTCGACGCGCACGGCTACAAAGTGGGCATCATCTGCCAGCCCGACTGGACCGACCCCGCCAGCATCACGGTGCTCGGCGAGCCGCGCCTGGGCTTTTTGGTCAGCGCCGGCAACATGGACTCCATGGTCAACCACTATTCGGTGACCAAGCACCGCCGCCACACCGACGCCTATACCCCCGGCGGCGAGGAAGGTCACCGCCCCAACCGTGCCGTCACGGTCTACGGCAATCTCATCCGTCAGACGTTCAAGGACGCCCCCATCATCATCGGCGGCATCGAGGCAAGCCTGCGCCGACTGGCCCACTACGACTACTGGCAGGATAAGCTCAAGCGCTCGGTGCTGCTCGACTCGGGCGCCGACATCCTCATCTACGGCATGGGCGAGCACGCGATTGTCGAGATCGCCGACGCGCTCGACGCGGGGCTGCCCGTCGATCAGATCACCTATATCAACGGCACCGTCTACCGCACCAGCTCGCTCGACGAGGTCTACGACTACGACTTGCTGCCCAGCTGGGACGACCTTGCCGCCGACAAGCTCAATTACGCGCGCAGCTTCAATGTGCAGCAGCAGAATATGGACCCCATCACCGGGCATCGTCTGGTAGAGCCCTACCCCAACAGCGTCTATGTGGTGCAGAACCCACCGTCGGCCACGCTCACCACCGACGAGATGGACGAGGTGGCCGAACTCCCCTACGCACGCGACTGGCATCCCGACTACGACACGGCAGGCGGCGTGCCAGCCTTTGCCGAGATCAAGTTTTCCATTAGCTCCAACCGCGGTTGTTTTGGCGAGTGTTCGTTTTGCGCCCTCACCTTCCACCAAGGCCGCGTGTTGCAGATGCGCAGCCACGACTCGATCATGCGCGAGGCCGAGCTGCTCACACGCGATCCCGAGTTTAAGGGCTACATCAACGACGTAGGCGGACCGACGGCCAACTTTAGCCGTCCCGCCTGCGACAAGCAGCTCAAGCACGGCGTGTGCAAGAACAAGCGCTGCCTATGGCCGAGCGTGTGCAAGAACATGGTGGTCGACGAGAGCGGCTACACGCAGCTGCTGCGCGACCTACGCCAGCTGCCGGGCGTCAAGAAGGTCTTCGTCCGCAGCGGCATCCGTTTTGACTACACTATGGCCGATGCCTCGGACGAGTTTTTGCGCGAGCTGCTGGAGCACCATGTCTCGGGCCAGCTACGCGTGGCGCCCGAGCATGTGAGCGACGCGGTGCTCTCCGTGATGGGCAAGCCGAGCCGCGCCGTCTACGATGCGTTCTGTCGCAAATTTGAGCGCCTGAACCGCGAGTACGGACTCAAGCAGTACGTGGTGCCGTATCTGATCTCGAGCCACCCCGGTTCAACCATGAAGGAAGCCGTGGACCTTGCCGAAGCCGTGCGCGACATGGGCTACATGCCCGAACAGGTGCAGGACTTCTACCCCACCCCGTCCACCATGTCGACGTGCATGTACTACACCGGCGTGGACCCGCGCACCATGGAGCCGATCTATGTGGCGCGCGACCCGCACGAGAAGGCCATGCAACGCGCGCTTATCCAGTATCGCAAGCCCGAGAACTACAAGCTGGTACGCGAGGCGCTGGAAAAGGCTGGCCGCCGCGACCTGATCGGCTACACCAAGCATTGCCTGATTCGCCCCGTGCCGCCACGCCCGGGCGAGACGTCTGCCGGCGGCGGACACGGCACCGGCAAGAAGGGCGGTAAGGCCCACGGTGGCGCCGCCGGCAAGGGACCCAAAGGCAGCAAGGGCCACGGCGGCATGTCGCGTGCGCAGAACACCGCAGGCCGCAACCGCGCGGCCCAGGGGCGTCAGGGCGCCAACGGCGGCGGCAGGCGCAACTAGGGCAGTGGTGCGCTCGCTGCGTCCATCCCACACGCGTGGCGCAGCGAGCGCATCGCCTCTACCAGCACAAAGCCGGCGATAGCGACCGTAATTGCCACGTCGAGCGGCGTGTTCACAAACCAGAGCATCGTCATGAGATACGACCCGGCATTAAAGGCAAAGTGCAGCAGAATCGTGTAGCGGAGCTTTCCGGTGGTCACGAGTACCCAGCCAAAGATGAGGCCGGCGGCCCCCGCGTAGCAACCCTGCACCCAGTTCATGTGCATAAAACCGAAAATCGCCGCCTGCAGCACGATTGCCGCGGCGACACCCCAGGCACTCGGGGCCGCCCAGGGCACTATGGCGCCGTCTTGCGGTCGCACGAGACGTCGGCGCTTCCAAAGTGGGCGGCACTGCGGGTTAAACGCTCGGAGCGAAAACTCAAAAATGATGCCGCGCACCAGCAGCTCCTCGCAAAACGGAGCGCCGAGCACCGTAGTCAGGACGGCGAGATAGCTGGTGTCGCCCATGCCTGTTTCCTCGACAAGTTCACTGTAATCGGCCGCGACCTCGGGCAACAATGACAGTACGGCGTCGGTCACGTAGCCAACGACCACCTGCAGTGCCAAGCCGATCACGATAACGCAGGCAATGCGCTTCCACGCGCTACGCACTCCCCCGCCAAGCGGACGCTCACCTTGCCAGCGCGCGATAAACGACCGCGGCCACAAATAACGCCACCATAGCAGCGCCATCAAAAACGACGCCGTCTGCGCGACGGCCTGAAGCAATTGGATGTCGAGATCATCAATCGAAAAACCCATGAACACCGATGCGACGCCAAGGGCGGAGAACAAAACGACGCTCAGGGCAATATCGGCAGCGACGACGCCAAAACAGGCAAGCGCCCAAATCATCGCATTGAGCATGCCAACCTCCTCAAAACCGTTCCCTAGTTCTACCACAACTCGGCAGAGAGCTGATCCCATGGGGACGGAGGAAAACGGATCACTTATTGATGAGAATCAGGCGCAGCGCCAAAGGCCCCGTTGGGCGAAATGTCGAACGGAAAGGTGCCGCAGCGATTGAAGGCGGCGATGAACATGCGGATGGCGTTGGACGGCGTGGTACCTACGAGTTGGGTTGCCGCCGCGAAGGCCGCCTTTTCCTCGGGCAAGACCTTCGCGACAACCGGGGTCATGTGTTCTGCCATGGCGCTTCCTTTTTGAAACGACGGTGGTGCGGATGGATGCGGGCCACGCGGCTGGGCGACGGGCTGTGAAGGCAACCCGATTGGCCCGCATCCGGAGTTTGTTTCTACGGCGTTGGTATTACTTGGTATGCCTAAGTATTACCCCGCAGATAGAATACCACACAAGACCCCATGGGGACGGAGGAAAACGAATCATTTTGTTGCTGAGTAAGTTTTTAGAGCGTGATGATGTCCGAGATATCGAGGGCTTGAGCGTCGACGGCATCGTGCGTGGCGAGCAAGAGCGTGCGACCGTCGAGCAGGTCTAGCACGGCCTCGGCCGTCGCATCGCGCGCGGCGGCGTCCAGGCCGGTAAAGGGCTCATCCAGAATGACGGCACAGCCGCCACACAGCAGGGCTCGAGCGATCTCGACACGACGGCGCTGCCCGCCCGAAAGCTCAGCCACGCGAACATGCACGTCGATTCCCGGCACCAACCGGCGCAGCAAGGTCGTAGCGTTCGAAGCATCCACGCGCGCATCGGCACACACCAGCACGTTATCCAAAGCCGAGCTGCCCTCTACCAAGCGTGCATCCTGAAACACCATCGAGCACGGCGCGCACTCCCCCGCTGCCAACGAAAGCAGCGTCGACTTGCCCATGCCCGAAGCGCCCATCACGCAGATACGCCCACCCGCAGGCACGTTGAGCACCAGACCATCCAGCGCCGGCGCCCAGGGCGCACGATCGCCCACGGCAAGCGCAAGCTCCGCTGCGGCGCCATCGCTCGCAGCCCCCGCACGCCCGCGCAGTCCATGCCCATGCGCCCGCACGGCCGCGCGCCACGCCACGGGTCCCGAAACCCGCAGCAGCCACACCAGCACGCGCTCGCACGCCCACGAGGCGGCAACGACCAGCACGGTCCACGCCAGCAAATCAGCCGTCTCAATCAAAAGCTTCGCCTGATAGATGCGCTCGCCTACGGTGCCCACCGCCATGCCGATCAGCTCCGCCGCCACGCCGGCCTTCCAGCTCATGCCGATCACGGCACGGGCGCACGAAAGCGCAAACGGCAGCACCTCGCGCCAGGTGTGGGCGCAAAACAGGCGCCAGCCCCGCACGCCATGTAGGCGGAACATCTGCTCCAGCGGTTTATTCACCTGTGCCAAGCCCTCGGCCAGCGAAAAATACACGCCCGGCAGCGCCATCAAAAAGACTGCCGCGATGCTCACGCGCGCCGATCCCAGCCAAATGAGCAGCAGGACCACCACGCAGGCAACCGGCGTCGCCTTGACAAACGACAGTGCCGGAGCCACCAGGCGCGCAAACGCACGCGAACGTGACGAAATTCCGGCCAGCAAACCACCGCACACCGCGGCAAGCGCCAGCCCGCCCAGTATCCGCGCGCCCGAGCCCACCAAAATCGCCCAGGTACCGCTATCGCACACCAGGCGCAGCAGCGCCAAGGCAACAGCACCCGGCCCCGGCAAGATCAGTGGCTGCGCCACCAGCGCCGCCGCGAAGACCCACACGGCAAGCCAAAAGGCGGCGACGGCACCTGCTGCCGCCACCGCGTTCATACGCTCTGTCATTTGTCGAGCAAACGCACGCACGGGCTACTCCATGTAGTAGAAATCGTCAGCCGGAAGTTTACCGCCCACGGCGCTCGCGTCCGCGTCGGACAGCACCTGCAGATACCCGCTAAGTGCCGCCTTCATATCCTTCCCCGTCTGGCACACGAGCATGCACCCGGGAATCGCCTTCTCGGCGATCTTGGCGTTGTCCACGATGCCGGCATCGACCACGGCCTGCGCCCAGTCTGCCGGCGCCGCATTGACGGCCTTCACACTCGCCGCGTGGCGGCTCAAGAATTCCGCCACGGCCTTGGGATGCTCCTCGGCAAAGGCCCGGCGCACCACGGTCACGCCCGTCAGCAGACGCGAGCCCGTGTCACCCGCCAGCTCATCCCACACATCGGTCAGACTTACCGGAGCTGACAGCTTGCCCTCGCTCTTGGCGATGGCAGCGGTCTTGAACGGCTCGGGCAGCACGCCCACGGCGGACGGGTCGGCAAGCAGCGCCGAGAGCACCTCGGTGGGCTCGCTCTTAAACTCAAGCGCCACCTGACCGGTCAGGCCCGCGCGCTCCAGCAGATAGTTCATGACGTACTCCGGTGTGGTGCCCTTGCCCGTCATGTAGACGGTACGACCCGCCAGGTCACCAAACGAAGTCACGTCCGCGTCGCCCGTCACCACGCTCAGCACGCCAAGCGTGTTGATGTCGATGACCTGCACCGCGCCCTCGGTCTTGTTGTAGAGCACGCTCGCCACGTTGGCCGGCACCAGGGCAATGTCGATATCGCCTTGAATGACCTTGGGCACAATCTCGTCGGCGGCGGTGTTGATCGCAAAGTCGAACTCATTGTCCGTCTCGCCATCGGCAGCCTGGTCCATAAACTGCACCAGACCGATCGACGTCGGACCCTTGAGCGAGGCGACGTGCACCTCGACCGGCTCTGCGGCAGCACCGGCGCCGTCCGTGGCAACCGAGCCCGCGGCGGACCCGGCACCGGCAGCCCCGCCGCCACAGCCCGCGAGCGCAAGTGACAGGGCGCCCGCGGCGAGCGCCGAGGCAAACCCCCGGCGCGACATCTCAACATCAAACGCGCGCATCGCTAGCATGTCCCCTCGTTAGGCATCGACCAGGCATGATGGTCGGTATGCAGCAACTCCTCGGCCAGCGGCGAGAGCGGCGCGCCCAAAAACTCGCGGTAGCACGCCTGGACATCGGGATTCTCGTGCGAGAAACGAATGTCCGCCTTCGCATCCAGGCTCCACAGCACCTGGCCACGCTCAGCCGCCAGCTCGCAGCCGTCGTGGATGGGCTGACCGCCGCCACCGACGCAGCCGCCCGGGCACGCCATGACCTCAACAAAGTCATATCTCACACGGCCGTCGCGAATCGCGTCGAGCAGACGGGCGGCGTTGCCCAGCCCGTGCGCCACGGCGACGCGCACCTTGGTACCGTCGATATCGGCCACGGCCTCCTTCCAGCCCTCGAGTCCGCGCACGTCAGTGAAGAAGTCGGCATCCGGGTTCTTGCCCGTCACCAGGTAATATGCCGAGCGCACGGCGGCCTCCATCACGCCGCCCGTGGCGCCAAAGATCACACCCGCGCCCGTGCCAAAGCCCAACGGCGTATCGAGCGGCTCCTCGACCAGCGTGTCAACGCTCACGTGGCTCGCGCGGATCATGCGCACCATCTCGCGCACCGTCAGCGCAACGTCCACGTCGGGCGCGCCGCCCTCGCCCATCATGCTCGGCAGCGCACACTCGGCCTTCTTGGCCGTGCATGGCATAACGGACACCACGAACAGACGCTCGGGCTCCACGCCCAGCACCTTGGCGTAGTAGGTCTTGGCGATAGCGCCGAACATCTGCTGCGGCGACTTTGACGTGGACAGGCTGTCGACAAACTCCGGATAACGTGCCTTCACAAAGCGCACCCAGCCCGGGCAGCAGCTCGTAAACATGGGCCAGCCGCGGCTGTCGCCCTCACCCTTAGCGGCGGCGCCCAGGCGCTCGAGCAGCTCGGAGCCCTCCTCCATAATGGTGAGGTCGGCCGAGAAATCGGTATCGAACACATACTCAAAGCCTACGCGGCGCAGCGCGCAAGCCAGACGCTCGACGGTTGCCTCCTCGCGCGGAATGCCGAGCTCCTCGCCCCAAGCACTACGCACGGCCGGCGCGATCTGCACCAGCACGATCTTGTCGGGATTAGCGAGCGCGTCAAACACGGTCTCGGTGTCGTCGCGCTCGCGCAGCGCGCCCGTCGGGCAATGCGTGATGCACTGGCCGCACGCGACGCAATCGGTCTTGCCGATCGGCACGCGCCCGCGGGTGCCCACGGCGGTATGCGTGGCGCGGTTGGTCAGGTCCCAAATCCCTAGGCCCTGTACGCTCTCGCACACCTTGATGCAGCGCATGCATTTAATGCACTTGTCGTTTTCGCGGATGATGGGGAAATCGAAATCCCAGCCCTCGCCCGCCAAATGCCTTTGATACGGCAGATAGAAAATGCCCAGGTCGTTGGCAATGGTCTGCAGGTTGCAGTTACCGCTGCGCACACAGCTCGTGCAGCGTGAATCGTGCTGCGAAAGCAGCAGCTGCACGTTGGTGCGGCGCGCCTCGCGGGCCTTGGGGCTGTTGGTGTGGACCACCATGCCATCGAGCACGTAGTTGTTGCAGGCGGCAACCAGCTGGTCGCAGCCCTCAACCTCGACCACGCACACGCGGCAGCCGCCGATCTCGTTCAGATCGCGCAGGTAGCACAGGGTGGGAATCTGGATGCCGACGGACTTGGCCGCGTCCAGGATCGTGGTGTGCTCGGGCACCACGACCTCGCAATTATCGATAGTGAGCTTGACCATATTGAGTGCTCCGCTTTCGGTGTTATCGCTGACAGTGGGGTTGTTGAGCTCTACCATTCCAGGTTCCTCCCTCCGCGGAACGCGCCAAAACCAAAGTGGTCGCAACGCAGGCAGCGGCTTGCCTCCTGGCGCGCCTCCTCCTCGGTAAGGCCCTGCTCGACCAGATTCCAATCGTGAATACGCTCGCCGGCCTCGCGCTCACCCAGCTCGCAGCGGCCGCACTCGTGCTTGCCCTTAAACTGAACGGTCGGCAGCTCCACATCGAGTTTAATCTTGTGGTCGAAGCCCAGGTAGCGGTCGATATTTGCCGAAGCAACGCGGCCGGCGTTGATGGCACGGATGACGGTGGCGGGGCCGGTCTGGCAGTCGCCGCCGCTAAAGAGGCCATCGAAGTCGGGCACGGCGCCGTCCGAATCGGTGACGACGCGACCCCACTTGCAGGCGATGCCCATGTCCTCAAACGGCTTGGAGTCGATGTCCTGGCCAATGGCCACGAACACGCGCTCGCAGGGAATGACCTGCTCGGGCGTGGCGGCGGCACGCGGGGCCGGGCGCCCGCGGCGGGGCTCGCCGATAATCTGCGGCTGCACGCGCAGGCCGCTCACGCGACCGTCCTCGCCCGTCTCGATGGCGAGCGGGGCTGTGAGCTCCAGAACCTCGCAGCCCTCGGCCTGGGCACCGGCGATCTCGGCGTCTTGGGCCGTCATATCGCAGATGCGACGGCGGTAGACGATGCTCACCTTTTCGGCACCGCAGCGCACGGCAGAGCGTGCCACGTCCATGGCCACGTTGCCGCCGCCGATGACGCACACGCGCTGGCCGCTCAGGTCGGGCAGTTCGTCGTCACCGATGGCGCGCAGCATCTTGACGGCCGACTCCACGCCGGGAGCCTCTTCGCCCGGAAGGCCAAGCTTCTTATCGCTGTGGGCACCGATGGCCAGGTAGACGGCATCGAACTCGTCGCGCAGGCGGGCGAGCTCCTCGCCGCTCACGGAGTGGTCGAGCTCCACGTCGACACCGGCGCTCAAAATCCAGTCGATCTCGGCCTGCAAGCGCTCGCGCGGCAGACGATAGCTGGGGATGCCGTAACGCAGCATGCCGCCCAAGTGGTGACGTTGCTCAAAGATGGTCACCTTATGGCCCATCACGGCCAGGTAGTAGGCGCAGGAAAGGCCGGCCGGGCCGCCGCCGATCACGGAGACGCGCCTACCGGTGTTGTCCACTACATGCGGCTTGTGGTCGTTGAGGTCACTGTGCTCAACGGCAAAACGCTTGAGGGCGAGGATGTTCATGGGGTCGTCGACCATGCCACGGCGGCAATGCATCTCGCAGGGATGCTCGCACACCAGGCCGCAAACGAGCGGCAGCGGGTTATTCTTGCGGATGACCTTGACGGCATCGGCATAGCGGCCGGCCTCGACGAGCGAAATGTAACCGGGAATGTCGACATGCGCCGGACAGCCCGAGACGCACGGGACGCGGGCCTCGCGGTCAAAGCCACAGGAGTGCTCGCGGATGTGGTGCTCAAAATCGTCACGGAAACCGCGGATAGCCGTAAGCGCCATGGCGCCGGCCTCGTAACCGATGGAGCAATCGCTCGAAAGATAGATGGTGCGGGCGGTGCGCTCGATCAGATTGAGCGTGGACTCGTCGGCGCGGCCCTCGAGCACATCGGCGAGCAGATCGCTCAGCGCGCTCAGGCCCACGCGGCAGGGCGTGCACTTGCCGCAGCTCTGGGTGGAGCACAGGTTGACGAGCGCTGCCGTAAACTCAACGGGACACGGGGCGAGCGAACTCACCGCCAGACGACGTCCGAGCGCATCGTGCAGGTCGTCCATGACGGCCTGAGCGTGGCTGCGTTCCATTACGTGCAGTCGAGCCATAAGATCCCCTCTCACATGGCAGCCCGGAGGCGAGGCCGGGCGAAATTGCTACACGCACAACACTGACCTAAAAAGTTGTGAGGTCTCCATACGGTTCGGCAGGCGGTATAAAATGTCACCCTCAGCGGTGAAATAGAACATTACCGCAGATAAATGCCATATTTGATAAAACGCGTTACCAAATTGCAATATTCAATGTGAAAAAGAGCGCCTTACTATTTTTCCTTTTTGATCCGTTTTTGGTGCAAAAGGGCCAGGTTTGTTTGCACCAATCTCACTTGCGCTAGATGAAGAGCTCGCATTCCTTCCGCGCGACGCAAACCTTGCTCAGCATCTGGGAAACAGCGGATAGCTTGTTGGGATCAAGCTTACGAGCGCCTCGCGGACATACGGCAATGCAGCGCATGCAGGAGATGCACGCCTCGCCAGCTGCTCGTTTGGGGTCACCCTTGTCGATAGCACAAACGGGGCACGCCGCGGCGCATGCACCGCAGGAGACGCAATCCTCTGTTGCCTCGGGTGCCATGCGGTGACCCCCAGCTTGTTTATAAGGACGATTGCCGGGGATAGAGGGCTCGGACGCATCCTCAGCCAACAGCTTTTGCTGAATTTGCTGCGCAAACTCTGCGAGCTGCGCCGCATCCTGCGCATCCGGACGACCGGCAGCAAACTGTCGCGCAATGGAATGTTCTGCAATGGCTGCAACTGCCGCGATCACCCGGAATCCCGCTTGCTTCGCAACGTCCTCCAGCTCTACGAGCGTGTCCTCAAACGCGCGGTTTCCGTAGACGCACACCAGAACGGCCCGCGCTCCGTTGCCGTGAACCATGTTCAGTCGGTCGACCGCCACGGCAGGGACTCTGCCGGCATACGCTGGCACGGAGATAACAGCCATGTCGTCCTTCGTCATCGAGACCTCGTGGAAATCCAACCCGCTATCGGTCAGATCGACGGTAACGGTATTCTTGTCCAGTGCCCCGGCCACAAGGCCAGACACCTTCTGCGTTCCACCCGTCGGACTAAACACAATTTCGAATACGCTCATCGAGGCACCCTCCCCTACGCCTGGCAACGCGTCAAGCCGCTTTCACATCCAGCCAGAGTATACGGCACGTGGGGTCCCCGTTTTGATGCACCAAGCACCCCAATGCACCCACCCTACGCTGTCTGCCTCTTCGTTTTGTATAAATTACGGTACAAATTGTATATATTTACGGGATACCGCTGTGTTCTCCTGAGGTACCCCATCCTAGCCCGTGCAAAAAACGGAGTATTCTGCAACGTAACCACGCCAGCACCGCCGCGGGTGGGCAAAACTGTAGGGCGCCGTATCATTCTAAGTCCCGATATGGCGAGAATGACGCGCCCCTGCTCCGGAAAACGGCGAAATCTGACTCAGAACGCTCGCCAGGGATATCCGAAGGCCACCGTTGGCGACGTCGGATCATATGCAGACAACTCGAACTGCAGAATACTCCAAAAAATGCACGGCGCACCCCATGGGACCCATTGCCGCATGGCAGAAAACAGGTCCACGGCATCCTCTAGATGCATTCCCGAGGAAATCACATTTGAACTAGCGATCGGATACGACAAACAATCAAAACCACCCCTAAAAGGGGTGGTTTGCTCTTAGGGTATAACCCTTGGGTTTCCGGCACGCGTCTAAAGGCGCCGGCCCTCACGGGGTTCGGGCCGCACTGCAGATTGACCCGTGGCGGGCCGGTCAAACCGGCGCTATTTACGCCCCGGCCCCCTGCCGAAGGGGTCCTCGTACTCCTTGACGCTCAGCCGGTCGAGCGCGATGTCGGCCTTCTCCTGCTCCCGGATGTACTTCGCGATCGTGGCCTCGTTCAGGCCGACCGTGGACACGTAGTAGCCCTCGGCCCAGA
>UREZ01000038.1 GCA_900547025.1 uncultured Collinsella sp. | reverse complement strand
ATGGTCGTGGTGGTCTTGCCCTCGCCCGCAGGCGTTGGGTTGATAGCGGTCACGAGGACGAGCTTGGCCTGGTGATCGGTCGGCTCGTTGAGCAGCGAATAGTCGACCTTAGCCTTGTCGAAGCCGTACGGAATAAGGTGCTTAACGTCGACGCCGGCGTTCTTAGCCACCTCGGTAATAGGCAGCGGCGTGACAGAACGTGCGATTTCGATGTCAGTAGGCATGGGCAGTCCTTTCGTTACCGAATGAGAAAAAGACCAATTCAGCATAGCACGGGCGCGCAATAGTAAAACACCCATAACCGATGAACGGCGATATGTTTACCCGATGCCCAGCGATAGCCCAACAGCCCGCCAAAACAAAGCGCCCTAAACGGTAGGTTCAATCCCCAGGTGCTCAAAGGTGCGAAGGGTTGCCTGACGGCCCTGCGGCGTACGAATCATCAACCCGCACTGCAGCAGATACGGCTCATAGACATCCTCGAGCGTGCCCGGGTCCTCGCCCACCGCGCTGGCAAGGGTCGTAAGTCCCACGGCACGACCGGAGAACGTCTTGGCAAGCGTCTCCAAGATACGAATATCCATCCAGTCCAAGCCGAGCTCGTCGATCTCGAAGAACTCGAGCGCCTGGCGACAGATATCGAGCTCGATGGGACCGTTGCCGCGCACCTGTGCGTAATCGCGCACGCGCTTGAGCAGGCGGTTAGCAAGACGCGGCGTGCCGCGCGAACGCGAGCCGATCTCAATTGCACTGGGATGGTCGATCGCCACGCCCAGAATAGTTGCCGAGCGCGTCACAATCTGCGCGAGCTCTTCGACCGTGTAGTAATCCAGGCGATATGAAATGCCAAAGCGGTCGCGCAACGGGCCGGTCAACATGCCTGAGCGGGTCGTTGCTGCTACCAGCGTAAACTTGGGGATATCCAGGCGAATCGAGCGCGCCGCCGGACCCTTGCCAATCACGATATCGAGGGCAAAGTCCTCCATCGCGGGGTACAGGACTTCCTCGACCGAACGGTTGAGGCGGTGGATCTCGTCGATAAACAGCACATCACCCGGCTGCAGATTGGTAAGGATAGCCGCCAGGTCGCCGGTGCGCGCGATGGCCGGACCACTCGTTGTCTTGATCTGAGCGCCCAGCTCGTTGGCGATAACGGTGGCCAGCGTGGTCTTGCCCAGGCCCGGAGGACCCGAGAAGATCACGTGGTCGAGCGTCTCGCCACGGCTCTGCGCCGCTTCGATCAACACGCGCAGGCTCTGCTTGATATGCTCCTGGCCGCAGTAATCGTCCAGGCGCTGGGGGCGCAAAGTGCGATCGACATCGAGGTCCTCGGCCGTCAGCTCCGAGCCCACCATGCGCTCGCCGTGCGCCATGGATGCCGCCGGCGAGTTGCCGGGCGTCGCCCACAGGTCCTGAGAGTCATCGGCTTCCCACATCACGCATCCATTCCGAGTCGCTTAAGCGCCGCGCCGAGCAGATCCTCGACACGCATATCCTGCCCATCATACCCGCTCAGAGCGACATCGGTCTCCTGCGGGCTAAAGCCCATGGAAAGGAGCGCCGCACGGGCGTCATCGATCGCCGAGGGAGCGGCGGCGGGGACCGACATCGCAACCTGCCCCGGGATCACGTCGACCGGCACAAAGCCCTTATCCTTGGCAAAGGTGCTCTTGAGCTCCAAGATGAGGCGCTGGGCGGTCTTTTTACCCACACCGGGTACCTTGGCCATGCCCTTGTCGTCCTCGGCCATCACCAGCGAATACAGCTGCCCCACGGTATAGGTGGAAAGCACGGCGAGCGCCAAGCGCGGACCAACGCCCGAGACGGACACGAGCCGGTCGAACATCGTGCGCTCATCCTTAGAGGAAAAACCGAAAAGTGTCATAGCGTCCTCGCGCACCTGCATACGGGTATAGAGGCGCACCTCACCGCCGGGCGTAGGCAGCGTGGCCGCAGTGCCGCCAGAAATGCCGAGTTCAAAGCCAACGCCCGACACGTCGACGACAGCAGAGCTCATCGTGGCCTCGACAAGCGTTCCGTGGAGCTGGGAAATCATCAGTATCCGGTTCCTCTCTGTTGATAGAACTCGCCACCGGTGAGGGCGCGGGTGCGGCTGAGGTTTACGTGGCAGATGGCGCAAGCCAGGGCATCGGCGGCATGGTCGGGATGAGGGTCGTGGTCGAGCTGCGTGAGCGTGCGCACCATGTAGGCAACCTGCCGCTTATCTGCGGCACCCGTGCCCACCACGGCCTGCTTAATCTGCATAGGCGTGTACTCGCCAATCTCGAGCGCGCATTCCGAAAGCGCCACGAGCGCAGCACCGCGGGCATGTGCCGTGGGGATTGCCGAGCGGACATTAGCGCCAAAGTAGATGCTCTCGATAGCAGCAGTATCGGGTCGATAACGCTCCACGACGCCCTTGAGGTCGCGGGCGATATGCGACAGGCGCACCGCGAGCGGACTACCCGCGCTGGTCTCGATACAACCGTAGGCACGGCAGCGAACCTCGCCGCGCCGCTCCTCGATAATCCCCCAACCCGTATGGGCCAAACCGGGGTCAATGCCCAAGATAACCAAGCCAACCTCCCCTCGCCACAAGCGCAGCGCAAGACAAGGCCCCGCGCACTATTCACGAACGTCTGTTCTAGAATAACACAACGCTAGCCCTATAAGTCAGCCGAGATCGAATTGTAGGTCGAGCATACGCAAGCGAGCGCCCGCCAGAGCGAGCAAGGTGCCTTGAAAGAGGAGGGCATTGACCTGGTGGTCATGCCCGACGATTGAAAGGCAGATTGCCGCTCTGGCGGGCGCGCAGCGTCGACTCGTTACGCGGTTTGGCAAAACCGCGTAACCTTTTTAGTTCTGGCTAAAGAACGGGAACTGCCTCGGATCCACCGGCGGATGCGGCATCGGCGTGCCCTGGGGTCCACCCTGCGGGCCACCCTGGCCGCCCATCATCTTATCGATGGCGTCCTGAACCTCGCCCTCGAACTTTTTCATTCCCTCGTGCAAACGACGTTGACCGTCCTCAGAGCGCAGCTCCTCCATCTGCTCGGGCGAAATACCCAGTAGCTCGCCCAGCACGCCCATCATCTCGTTTCGCACGCGCTCGCTCGTATCCTCGTCAGCAAAACGGCGCACCTCGGCGCGTGCCAGCGAATCGACCGTCATACGCTCCTTGCCGTTAAGCCCCAGGTCGGACCACGCGAGCATGTACGGCCAGGCGCGCTCGACAAACGAACGGGCTGAGACGATCGACGCCGTCGGCAGCATGCGGCGGGCAGCCTCGCCCTGACGCACGAGCATCAGCAGCAGCGAGCAGGCCTCAGGCTTGCCAGCGGCCATCGGGATGTCGTCGAAAGCTCGATTGCGGTCCACGTGCGCCTCGAGCGCGCCATCGACCTCACCCGGCTCAAGCCCGCCGAGCAGCTGTGCCGCGCGGTCGAGCATATCGACCGGACCGTCGAGCGTCGAGAGCGCCTGCGCCAGCACGCGCTCCATACAATCTTCCACCGCGTTGAGCGTCACGAGCTCTTGGGGCACCACGGCAGACGTGCGGTTGCGCACACGCGCCACAAACTCAAGCGTCGACAGGTACACATCGCCAAAGGGCGCAAAGTCGCCCTGGTAACCGCCGCAAAGCGCCGGCGCCGCCAGCGCATACTCGGTTTTGGACAGCGGGCTCAGCGCCATCGCACCCAGCTCGAGCGCCGTGTCCTCCAGCATGAGGCCCAGCGTGCGCGAGCGCAGACGCTCGGCATCGCCCGCCGACACGTCGCGATCGAGCACACGCGCCGCATCCGGTGCATCGCGCTCGACAGTGCGAATGTGCAGACGCTCGGCAATGGCGCGGACGGCGGCACAGCGGGCAGCCTCGGCCTCCTCCTGCGCCGGCGTAAAGATACGGTTGCGCCCCAGCACCAGGCCAATTACGTTACGCGGACCCAGAGCGTCAACGGCCAGCGCCGCCAGCAGGGATGACGGCAGGTCACCCTCGAGTGCCACCACAGCACGCGACGCACCGTGGGCCCGAGCGTTGTCGCGCACGGCGAGCACCAGCGCCTGCCACAACCACTCCTCGGAACGGAACTCGGGCAGTTCGTGATCTTCCAGGGCATCGAGCATCACGCCGCGCTGAATCTCCTGAACCAGCAGGCTCTCCTCAAAACACGGCGCCTGGGCCACCACGCGACCGCAGTCGTCGAGCACAAACGAACCGCCGGTATACACCGACTCGTCATAGGCACCGACCGGCGCCATGCAGGCAAACCACACGCTGCGCTTGGATGCGATCTTGCGGTAGGCGCCGCTGCGAACGGCGGCAATGGCGGCAGTCTCGCGGTCGGTCATGTCAAACGCGTTGAATTGGAAATACGCGATGAGGTCGACGCCGGTCGGCAACATCTCGAGCTCGCGGTCCAAGTCAAAAATCACGGCGATGCGCACGCCGTCCACGTCGAACACCGGCGGCGCCCAACGCGTGTCGTTGTTCTCGCCACGCTGCAGGGCAATGCTCGAACGCGCCGGCACCACATGACCGTCCTTGAGCATCATGTAGTCGAGCAGCGGTTGGCCCTCAAACGAAACCGCCGCGGGCACGATGCAGATCATGTCAAGCTCCTGGATACGCTCGGCGACACCAGTCAAACCGGCAAGCACGTCGTGCTCAAAGTCGGCAGCGCCCACCAGGCCACCGGGCATGGCGCCCATAAAGAGCGGAGCCGGAACGCACAGCACGCGCGCCCCGCGCTCGTGGGCCAGACGAGCCTGGTCCTCGATGCGGCCGCAAATGCCCTCAACATCCCCAAGGCGCATATCGATCTGTGCAAGCGCGAGCTTCATGGCTCAGCCCTTTCCGTCGTAAACCATCGAAATCGTAGTAAAAGCGCCGACCGCATAATGCAGCCGGCGCTTGCATGTGCATATGCTAGCTATGATACCCCGAGCGGGGGCGCGCTCCTAGAATGTCGCGGACCACAGCCCGTGCAGGTTGCAGTAGGCATAGACGGTACCGGTCTTGGAGCCGCCCGCGAAAAACGTCGCGGGTTTCATGCCGGGCTCAAGGTAATGGACCTCTAAGCGGCCCTCGGCCTCAAGGGCGATCCACTCAATGTAGTGCTCGGGCAGGCTGGGGTGCTCGACCGAGCCAACGCGGGCGCGAATCACGTGACCGTCGCGCTCGGTCTCGACAACAGGCACGTGCTTCTCATGCGCCGCGTCCTCAGTGTTTGCGGTCAGCTCCGTGCAACCGGCAGGAGTCGCAACGCCGTCGCCAAGGGCAGCGATGAGCTTACCGTCGGGGTCCTTAAAGAATTTCGCCATGATGTTCTCCTTTGCTGATGTGCCAATGTTCTTGATGGTTCTTATGCCCAAAGGCAGACAAACCATCCACGGCATTGCAAATGAACACATAACGGATCAGGCAAGCGGTCGGGCCAAAATGCGTCGACCGTCCTGCCCACTCCAGCAGTCCCACCCCGCGCGCGGCTAGCGCCCGTCGCCGCCGAGCAGCGCCAGGACATCCTCGCGCGTGAACAGTGCCGACGAGATGCCGTCGCCGCCGAGCACGCTGTTGACCAGATCGCGCTTGGACTCCTGCATCTGCATAATGCGCTCCTCGATCGTGTCCTTGGCGATGAGCTTGTACACGGTCACGGTATGTTGCTGGCCAATACGGTGTGCACGGTCAGTCGCTTGGTCCTGCGCCGCCACGTTCCACCACGGGTCGTAGTGGATGACCACGTCGGCAGCCGTCAGGTTAAGGCCCACGCCGCCCGCCTTAAGCGAAATCAAAAAGACCGGAACCTCGCCCGCTTGGAACTGCGCGACCATCTTGGCGCGGCTCTCCTTAGACGAAGCGCCCGTGAGCTTAAGGAAGACGATGTCCTCCTTGGCCAAGCGCTTACCGATGATATCGAGCATACCCGTAAACTGGCTGAACAACAGGATGCGATGTCCGCCGTCGTGGGCGCCGTGCACGAGCTCCATGCACGTATCGAGTTTGGCGCTCCCCGCCTTGTAATCCTCGTAGTGTAGACGCGGGTCGCAGCAGATCTGGCGCAGCTTGGTGAGCTCGGCGAGCACCTTGAGCTTGTCTTTCTTAAACTCGGATGACTCGCGGTGCTGCACCTGTTGGGCGATACGGTCCTGGTTGGCCAGGTAGAGCTTGCGCTGCTCGCCGGTGAGCTGCGCCATGACCGTATCCTCGATCTTCTCGGGCAGGTCGGCCACCACGTCTTCCTTGACACGGCGCAGCACAAACGGCGACACGAGCGCTTGCAGGCGAGCGGCACTGTCGCCCTCGGCATGCTCGACCGGGCTTTCGAAGCGCTTTGCAAACGATTCACGCGTGCCGAGCAGGCCCGGCATTAAAAAGTCGAAGATGCTCCAGAGCTCGGATAGGCGGTTTTCGATGGGCGTGCCCGTCAGGGCAAAGCGCACGCCGGCAGGCAAGCGCTTTGCGGCGCGCGCCACCTGGGTGAGCGGGTTTTTAATGTACTGGGCCTCATCGAGCACCGCACGGGCAAAGTCCTGCTCGGCGTACTCGTCGATATCGCGCCGCATAAGGTCATACGACGTCACGACCACGTTATGCTCGGCCACGCCGGCAATCTGTACGCGACGCTGCGCCTTGGCGCCCACGATGGCGCACACATCGAGCGAGGGCGCAAAGCGCTCCAGCTCGGCAGTCCAGTTGTACACGAGTGAGGCCGGGCATACCACGAGCGTGGGCTTGGTGTCCCCCGCCTCCACGCGCGCCAGGATATGCGCGATCATCTGGAGCGTTTTGCCCAGGCCCATGTCGTCGGCCAGGATGCCGCCAAGGCCCAGGTGTTCGAGCGAGCCGAGCCACTGGTAGCCGTCGACCTGATAGCCGCGCAGTGTGGCCTTGAGCGAGACCGGCACCGTAAAGTCCATCTTGCCGAGCGTGTCCAGACGCTCGACGGTACGGCGGAACGCAGCGTCGCGATCGGCCTCAAGCGCCGGCGTGCGCGCAAGCATGCTATCGACGAACAGGGTACTCGACGCGGGGAGCGACACGCCGTCGAGCAGGTCGACAGCATCGACACCCAGGTCCTCGGCAAGGCCAAACGCGGCGCGGGCGCCCTCGTCCAGGCGAATGATGTCGCCGGACGTAAGGCGCGCAAACGTCTGGTGGCGCTTGTACGAGTCCAGATAGATGGCAAGGTCGGCCGCCGAAAGACCGCTCGCGCCCAATTCAACATCGAGCAGGTTGCTCTTGACGGTCGCACACACCGAAAGCTTGGGCGCGGGACGGACCGAAATCTGGCGCAGACGGTCGCTGAGCATAACCTCACCCAACTCGGACAGGGCAGACAGGCCCTCGGTCAGCAGGCAGAACAAGCTCTCGTCATCGCGTTCCTCAAACGCCAGACCGCCCTCGTAAAAGTCGAAATACAGGGCCGCCGTATCCATAACGCGAAACTCTGCCACCTCGTCGCGGGGCGGCACGCCCGGGCGCTGTTCTTCGAAGGGGCTGCCCGGAGCGCCCAGACTAAAGAGGTCTGCCGACCAGTCGCCGTAGGTAACCGTAATTTTGCAGGTCACGAGCCCATCGTCGACGCCGATTGCCATAGCAAAGCTCGGCTCGGGCGCCACGGTATCGAGCGCAGCGGGCGCGGTAAGGTCGGTATAGTCGCGCAAAATGGGCAGAGCCATACGACAGAACTCCCCCACCTGGTCGGCAGCGATATGGACTGGCGTGCGACAGGGCAGCAAGCGCGATAGGAACGGCGCCGCATGCTGGGCAAACGCCACATCGGTGCGGCGCGCACGGCGGGTGTCGACCAGATAAGCTACGTCGCCCGAAGCAAAGCAGTATGCATCGGCCGGCAGGCGCAGATCGTAGCTACCACCAGCCGCCGGCGCGATTTTGGCGGCAAGGAGCGGTGGGCGCTTAGCGGACGCCTCGTCCTCCCCTTGCGGAGACAGCTCAACCGCCACGTCATAGGTGCGATGCGTCGTCGTCCCCCGCGACCAGGCGGGCTCAAAAGAGATGGTCTGGCCGCGCAGCAGGTCCAGCACATATACGATGCTATGCTCGGACAGCGGCAACTGACGCTCGGCGACAAAACCGCTGCGGGCAAAGTCGTACGACGCCGAACGCGAGCTTGTGATGTCATCGAGATAGGCAACTGTCGTCAAGACAAGGCTGAGCAGCTTTGTCGACACATCTTCGAAGGCTTCGGGCGTATGGACAAACGTGAGCTTCTTGCCGTACGAGAAGGTGCCGCCGCGCACGTAGGCATCGGCCATGCCGTCGATATCCTTGACCACGTAGGACACCGAACCGCAGCGAATGCGGAACTCGAGCGCCCAGCTAAAGCGGTCGGCGAACAGCGGATTGTAGTACGGCACCAACGAGGGCTCCAACGCCGCTTTGGGGGCGTCGGGACCAACGGCACCGGCAAGCTTGCGGCGCATGCTCGCCAGCTCATCCATGCGCGCGTTCGAAAGATCGGAGAGCGCCGCCATGAGGCTGGGACTCGTGGGGACAGGTGCTGGGAAGGGAAAGTTGGGGTTGACCGTGGGCGTTGTAGGCGCGGGACGCGCGGACTGTTTGGGCTGAGCCGCAAACGTGCGGACCGGCGTGCGCAAACCTTCGACGGGCTCGGCACCGCTGGCGTCCAGGTACGCCAGCGCCGTGGCGATGGCGTGCTTGCACATGCCGGGGTAGCGATAGGCAGCGGGGCAATCGCAGTCGTAGTCGATCACCTCGTGCTCGTCCATGTCAAGCGCCACGTGCGTCTTGTACAGGTCGCCGCGCGAGCCGCGCACCGAGCCCTCAACCGTCACGTTTTTGGAGAAGCGCGAGCCGCTGTCCTCGATCGACAGAACGGCGCCGTTGAGCATGAGCGAACGCCCCTTCATAAAGGTTCCGCTCAACGCCGCCTCTTTGTGAAGCGCCTGCACAAACGTCCCCTGCGCCATCACTTCCTCCAATCTCACCCGGGGTAGCTTAGATAACCGTCACGCGGCCTTGGTTGCCGACGATGGCCTTTGCCTCTGCCAGCAGCGGAATCGAGCGTGCATTGACCTTGGCCGGCACCTCAGCGCGCAGCACGCGCCCGTCGACTTGCTCAATAAAGATCTCCACGCGGTCGCCGCCCGGGTTGGTGGTGAGCACCGTGGCCAGGCGCGCCATATTGCCCTGGCTAAAGCGGCTGTTGGGCACCATGACCTCAAAGACCTTGGGCTTGTTTTTCTCCTCGCTAAGCTCCAGCGGCACAATCTCCTGCGCGATGATCTGGTCGCCGCGGTCCGAGCGCTCGAGCTTGCCCTTAATGCGCACAAACGCGTCGGACAGCTGCGCGCCGGTCTCGGGATCGACCTCGCCGTACAGATACCCCTCGGCCTCCTTGTAGGTCTTGGGGAACACCACGACCGTGGCCTCGCCTTCCATGTCCTCGAGCTGCACGATGCCCATGGGGTCGCCGTTTTTGGTCACGCGCTTGGACACGCTCGAGACCATGCCGGCCCACCACAGCGCCTTGCCCTCGGGAATCTCCTGGTTGATGGTACCGCCCGTGGGGTTTTGCACCTCATAGCCGGTGTCGATCTGCGAGAACGAGAAGTCGCGCGCTTTGCTAAGTGCATACTCAAACGGGCGCAACGGGTGGTCCGAGACATAGATGCCCAGAACCTCCTTCTCCTGGCTCAGCTTAAGGTGGCGGTCCCACTCCTGGCCGTCCGGATCGGGCACGCTCACCTCAAAGCCCGAGCCCTCAACGTCGCCGAACATATCGAAGAACGACGTCTGGCCGCTCGCGCGATCCTTTTGGCGCTTCACGGCGGCATCGATGATGTTCTCGGGGTTGTTCTTATCCACAAAGTGCATCATCTGGCGACGCGGATACCCCGTGGAGTCGAAGGCGCCTGCCTTGATGAGCGATTCGATCACGCGACGGTTGGCCTGGCTCGAGTCCACGCGCTCGACAAAGTCGTGCAGCGTCTTAAACGGGCCGCCCGCCTCGCGCTCGGCGATAATCGCCTGCGCCACGCCAGTGCCCACGCCGCGGATGCCGGCCAGACCAAAGCGCACGCCCTCCTTGGTAGCCGTGAACTCGGTACCGGACTCGTTGACATCTGGCGACAGCACGGGGATGCCGTCGTGGCGGCACGCCGAGACGTAATGAACGATCTTGTCGGTCTTGCCCGTGTAGGACGTCAGAACGGCCGCCATGTACTCGTGCGGATAGTGCGCCTTGAGCCACGCCGTCTGCATAACCAGGATGGCGTAGCCGGCGGAGTGCGACTTGTTAAAGGCGTAAGACGCGAACTCGAGAACATCGTCCCAAATCTTCTGGGCGACCTCGCGCGTGTAGTTGTTCTTGATAGCACCGTTCATCCAGTGGTCGTAGGTGGTCTCGTCCGAGCCATCCTCCCAGTGGAGCACCGTCGACGTGAGCAGCTTGATCTTTTTCTTAGCCACGGGCTTACGGATACGCGAGTCCGATTCGCCCTTGGAGAAGCCGCACATCTCGACGGAGATGAGCATAACCTGCTCCTGGTAGACCATGGTGCCGTAGGTTTCGCCCAGGATGTCGTCCAGGCGGTCGTCGTAGGAGACGGCCGGCTCCTTGCCGTTCATACGGTTGATGTAGGACGAAACCATGCCGGCGCCCAGCGGGCCCGGGCGGTACAGAGCGATCAATGCCACGACGTGCTTGTATTCGGTGGGTTTCATGTTCTTGATCGTGGCCGTCATGCCGGCGGACTCGACCTGGAAGACGCCGGCGGTGTGGCCGGAGCCCATGAGCTTAAAGATCTCGGGATCGTCAAAGGGAATCTCTTCCTCTTTGATGTCGATGCCGAAGTTCTTTTTGATGTTTGCCTTGGCCTTGGAGATAACCGTCAGCGTGCGCAGGCCAAGGAAGTCCATCTTGAGCAGGCCCATGTCGGCAACGGTATGGCCCTCGTACTGGGTAATCTCGACGCCGCCCTTGGTGTCGAGCTTGGTGGGCACATGCTCGTTGACGGGGTCGCGGCAGATCAGAACGGCGCACGCGTGCACGCCCTCGCCACGGGTGAGGCCCTCAATCGAGAGCGCCGTGTCGATGATGCGGCGGGCGTCGTCGTCCTTTTTATAGGCCTCGGCAAAGTCGGGGTTAAACAGATCCTCTTTGCCGGGTTGTTTTTCGAGCACCTGCTTGAGCTTGACCTTGGGGTCGCTCGAGACCATCTTGGACAGGCGCTGGCCCATGTAGACCGGGTAGTCCAGGACGCGCGCGGCGTCGTTGATGGCCTGCTTGGCCTTAATGGTCGAGTAGGTGATGACGTGGGTGACCTTCTCGGGGCCGTAGAGCTGGCGAACGTGCTCCACGACCTCGAGGCGCCGCTCATCGTCGAAGTCCATATCGATATCGGGCATCTCGGTACGCTGCGGGGACAGGAACCTCTCGAACATCAGGCCGTTCTCGAGCGGGTCAAACGCGGTGATGTTCATGGCGTAGGCGACGATAGCGCCGGCGGCCGAGCCACGGCCGGGGCCGACGCCGATGCCGTTGTCCTTAGCCCATTGCACGTACTCGGCGACGATCAAAAAGTAGGCGGCAAAGCCCTTGTCGCAGATGACCTTGTATTCGTACTCAAAGCGCTCTTTGATGTTGACGCCGCCGATCTCGCGCGTGGCCCAGTCGTCACCGTAGTGCTGGCGCAGGCCCTTCTCGCACTCGCGGCGGAACTGGCTCTCGTGCGTCTCGCCGGGATCGAGCAACGGGAAGCGCGGCAGGATGATGGAGTCCCAGTCCAGTTCCACGTAGCACTTGTCGGCAATCTCGAGCGTGTTGTCACAGGCCTCGGGGCAATACGGGAACATCGCCCGCATCTCCTCCTCGGTCTTCATATAAAACTCCGAGCCGGTCATGCGCATGCGGTTGGGGTCGTCGACCTTGGCGTTCATGCCGATGCACATGATGACGTCCTGCACGGGCGCATCCTCGCGGCGCAGGTAGTGAAAGTCGTTGGTAGCGATGACCTTGACGCCCACCTGTTTGGCGATGTCGATGAGCGTACGGTCCATCTGCTCGTCGGTCAGGCCATTATCGGTGGTAATGCCGTGTTCCTGAATCTCGATATAGAAGTCGCCGGGATCGAAGGTGTCGCGGAAGGTTTCGGCCCACTTGATGGCGCCTTCCATGTCGCCGCGGTCGATGTATTTGGGGATGATGCCCGCAATGCAGGCGCTCGTGCAAATCATGCCCTTGGCATGGCGACGCAGGTTGTCGAGCGTCACGCGCGGCTTGTAGTAAAAGCCCTGCACGGCGGCCTCGGAAACCGTCTGCATCAGGTTGACATAGCCCTCCTGGTCCTTGGCCAGAAGGATCATGTGGTAGAGCTCGGGCTTGTGGTCGCGGGCAAGGGTCTCGTCCGGCGTAAAGTAGACCTCGCAGCCAAAGATGGGTTTGATGACCAGGGGCGGCTTGAGCTCGTCGATATTGCCCTTCTCGTCCCACATGGCCATGTCCTTCACATACTGGGCATGCTCGCGCGGGTTTTCCTCGGGATCGGGCTCCACCAGCTCGTCACGACGGTCCTTTTCCAAGAAGGCCTTGTCGTGGCTCCAGGTTTTGTACTCGGGCGTGTTGTGGTTGACGGCGTCGCAGGCCAGCGCCAGGTCGGGCACGCCATACATGTAGCCGTGGTCGGTAATGGCCACGGCGGGCATGCCCAGCTCAACGGCACGGTTGACCATATCCTGGATACGGGTTGCGCCGTCGAGCATGGAAAAGACAGTGTGGTTGTGCAGATGGACGAATGCCATGTGATGAGCTCCGATGCGGGTTCGTGTTCTGACTGAACGATTTTACCGCACGGCGCGGACGGCACCCGAACCTAGCCAAACCCACACGGCTCCTCTTGCAGTTGCGGTGAAATACGGACTGTTTGGCGGCTTTTTTGGCCAAAACAGTCCGTATTCCACCGCAAGTTATCTGAGGGCTAGAAGTTGTAGGTGACCACTTGAGGTTCGGCGGGTTCGACGAAGAGGGTCGGATCCGGCTGCTCCACGCGGACGAACTTGACGGTCACGGCCTCAAAGCCCGCCTTGTGCAACACGTCGGCGTAAACGCGCGCCTGCAGGGCGTGCTTCTCGAGCAGCTGGTCCGGCGTCTCGTCTGGCGTGCCGCCCGTCTTGTAATCAATGACCAGGGCGCGCGACGGATCGGCCGGGTCGGTGGCCAGTGCATCGATGGCGCCCTCGGCATAGGCACCGTAGCGAGCGATGTCCTCGTCCTCGCAGCCCAGCGAAAAGAACGGCACCTCGGCGCGAACGCACGGCCACGCGAGCAGATCGGCACGAACAGCCGACTTGAGCCAGCGGTTCAGGGCAACGTCGAAGCGTTCGCGCTGCTCCGGCGTCAGGCGCCACAGGCGCGCCAGAGCATCGGCACGCTCAGCGGGCAGCGCATCGGAACCCATCTCGATCAGCCACTGGCAGGCGGCATGGAACGCCGAGCCCAGCGCCATGGGGTTGCCGGCGGGCTCGACAGCGGCCACGTCCGCATCCGTCATCTCGGAACCATCCGACTCCGCATCATCGCCAGCCTCGTCCATGGGCACACGCGCCTCGGCGGCACGGTCTTCTGTCTCGGCATGGAGCGCCGCGGCGATTGACGAGTAGCTATACGAGTCACGCACCGGAAATGGACAGATGCCCATGCGCACGCCCACTGCCTGGGGATACACAAGCTCAAACGAATCGGGCTTGGGGTCGGCAGGACCAGGGACGATTGTACTGGCCGAATCGTCGGCAGCATCTGCATCGGCATCGCCGCGGACAAGCCTGCCCTCGACATCCAGCGAAGCGTTGGCCTCAAACGCCTGCTCGCCAAAGGTAAAGCCCGCGAGCGAGATGAGCTCGTAGTCGCCCGGCTTGGAGTTGTCGAACACCAAACGGTCGCTATCGAGCTGCGGCATGTCCAGAGCGTCCGTCGGCAGAATGCGGCGCAGGACATCGTAGGTCAGATCCGTCTCGACATCGAAGGTCGGCGCCGCCACCTTGCCGCGGCTCACGCCGGCATCCATCGCCAAGATCACCAGCTCGCGCGCACGCGTCATGGCGACATAGAGCAGACGAGCCCGCTCCTCGAGCGAAAGCTGCAGGTCGTCGTTGCGCAGGCGAACGAATGCCTCGGCGGGAGAACCCGTCGCGCAGACATCCTCCATGAGCTCCGGCGGTAGCCACAGCGACGTGCCCTTGCCCTTAAACGCGTGCTCAAACTGCTTTTTGACGTCGTCGCCCTTCACAAAGGTTCCGTCGGTGAGCTTAACGCCGTCGAAGCGTGCCGGCAGCGCCACGACCTGCGCTCCTCCCTCGACGCGACCCATCTGTGCCGCACCCGAGGGCTTACGCACGCCAAAGCACTCGGCGACCGCCACGACCGGATATTCCAGACCCTTAGAGGCGTGAACCGTCATGATGCGCACCGCGCCGTCGCCCTCCTCGTTGAGGGCACCCGGGGCTTCCTTGCCCGCCAAGAAGCGGTCGAAGGCCAGCGCGATGGAACGCGGCGAGTTACCGAACTCGGCCTCCGCCTCGGCCACGGCGTCGAGCGCCTTGAGCACGTTGGCGGCAATGGCCTTGCCTTCGGGACCGCGCTGTGCCAGACGCACAAACCAGCCGGAGGCGTTGACCACGTCGCGCGCGATGGCGGCGAACGAATCGCGGCCCACGCGACGAAGCGCATACCGCAGCACCTCGCGGGCGCGCGTCACCAGCGGCAAGTCTTGCAAACCCGGCACGTCGAAATCACTCATGATGCCCGCATCGATGTTGCGGCGCGACGTCTCGCCTGTCTGCTCGTCGAGTTTGGTCGCCAGCGCCAGGAACTCCTGGGCGCCGAGCGCAAACATCGGCGAGGCGAGCAGCGGCATAAGGCCCTGCGCCGTATCGGCCGGATTGGCGAGCGCGCAGACCAGGGCACGCACCGTCTGCACCTCGGCAGCCTGGGCAAAGACCGAGCCGCCCGCGATGACGCAGTCGAGCCCCTGATCGCGGAAAGCCTGCGCGTAGACATCTGCGTTGGTCATGCGGCCCAGCAGCAGCACCATGCCGCCCTGGGGCTGGCCGGCATCGGCAAGTGCGCGGAAGCGTTCGGCGATCGCACGGGCCTTGGCCTGCGTGCGCTCCTGCGTACTGCCGCCGGCAACAAAGAGGGCCTGGCGACGCGAGGCGTCCGCCACCAGCGTGTCCTTGCGGCCGTCGCTCGCCTCAAGATCCAAAAAGCCCTGCATCAGGCCGCCATCGTCGCCATCAAAGACGCGCGCCACGTAACGCAGCACCTCGTCATGGCTGCGGAAGTTGCGCACGAGCTTAACGAGCTCGCCAGCAGGGGCGTCGGCCGCGGCAGTCGCCTCGGGCGCGGTAGACGAGCCCACCTTGCGCTCCTGGCGACGGAAGACCTCGACCTCGGCGCCGCGGAAGCGGTAGATCGACTGCTGCGCATCGCCCACGGTACAAAGCGCACGCTCCCCCGCGCCGGTCAGGTAACGGATCAGGTCGACCTGCATCTGGTCGGTATCCTGGAACTCGTCGATCATGACCATCTTAAAGCGGCCCTCGTAGGCGGCTCGGATGGCGGGATAATCGCGCAGCGCCTCATATGCCATGCGCAGCAGATCGTTATTGTCGAGCGCGGACTGGTCGGCCTTGAGCGCACGGTACTCCGCCTCCACGGAACGGGCCAGGCCCACCAGCGCATCGAGCGCCGGGCCACCGCAGGCAAGCACGATATTGATAAACGCATCGGCGGCCTCGGCCTTGAGCAGCTCGGCTTGCTCCTTAGGGAATGCCTTGCTCGCGCGCGGCATGGTGCACGACATCATGAGTCGCGCCGCATCGGCCATGGTCTTGCCGCTCGCCTCGAACGCGTCGATGGCATCGAGCGCCGCCTGCGCCTTCTCGGTCGAGGCCTTGCTCGCACCCAGCGCCGCGCGATAGGCATCGGCGAGTGCCGAGGTATCGGCCTGGCCGCGCGCCACGCGCACGTCGTCCATACCGCCCGGCAACTGGCTCGACAGCTCCAGCAGGTCGCGCACCAGACCCTTGATGGTCGTACCGCCGCCAAAGGAACCGCCCTCGCCCGCCATGGGATACCAGGCATAGAGGGCCTTGAGCGATGCCGCGAGCTCGGGGGCGGCATCGGGTGCCGTCGCGCGACCCAGCACATGCTCAACAGCCTGATCCATGAGCTCGTCGGTATCGGTGAGCACCGTGAACTCGGGGTCGATGCCCAGCTCCAGCGCGTGCGCGCGCAGGATACGCGAGCACATGCCGTGAATGGTCGAAATCCACGCGTCGTCGGCGGTCAGTGCTTCCTCGTCCATACCCTCGTCGATAAGCGCACGGCGCACGCGGTCGCGGATCTCGGCCGCGGCATCCTTGGTAAAGGTGATGGCGAGTACCTGGTCCAGATGCTCGACGAACGGACCGGATTCGGGCGAGAGCGCATAGACGATGCGGCGCGTGAGGGTAAAGGTCTTACCCGAACCGGCGCCCGCCGAGACAAACAGCGGGCGGTCGAGCGTTTTGACAATCTGCAGCTGTTGCGGCATCAAAGTCGAAAGATCCATGGTCTACACGTCCCTCCTTACAAACGTTCCTTCGTGGTTATACGAGCAGCGGGCATGCGCGGCCTGCGTCGACGCCGGGTCGACAGCAACGACGTTGCCCGCCTCGAGTTCGCGCAAGCGCTCGGCGATGCCGGCCTCCACGCGATCGAGCAGGGCGTCGAAGTCCATGCTGCCACCCTCGCCGGGGAAACCTTTCTTAAGGCCCGGGATGCGGCCGTCGCCGCGCTCTTCCTCGAGCAGCTCGGCGCTCGCGGCACCGCGCAGCGCCGGTTTGCCGCCCTTGG
>UREZ01000037.1 GCA_900547025.1 uncultured Collinsella sp. | reverse complement strand
GCAGCCACGGCATCGCGAAGGGCAACCCCAACGAGGTCTACCTGCGCTACCCGCGCTCTCCCTTTGCCGACCAGTCCGGCGACGCCGGCTTCACCCACACGCCGAGCGACGATGCGTGCGCCTACACCTGGGATCTCGCGCTCACCAAGCGCGGCAGCGACGGCGACAAGCCACTGCCCGGGGCGGTCCTGAGCATCGCCGACGACCGCGGTCGCACACTGGTGGCCGACGGCACGTGGGATGCAGAGGGCAAGGCCGCCGTCACCACGGGCGAGGACGGTCGCGTGACCGTCTCGGGCGTGGACTCGGGCAAGCTGGAGGTCCGCGAGCTTAAGGCGCCCAAGGGCTACACCGCCTTTAAGGGCACGCGCTCCGTGAGGGTCAAGGCCGAGGGCCTGGACGTCGACCAGGTGGCCGCCGCCAAGCCCAAACTCACCATCACGGCCGAGTCGCCCCTGCGCGCCGACAGCGCGGACGGGTCGACGGGCAGCCTGGAGGCGTCGCTCATCAACACGCCCACCGGCACACCCCCTAGCACTACCACCGGAGGCTTTATGCCCTCGACTGGCGATATGGCAATGTACGCCGCGGCCGCCGCAGCGGTCGCCGGAGCCGCGCTCATCGTGGTCGCGCTCCTGGTCAAGCGGGGAGGTGGCAGCCATAAAGAGTAGCTGGCAACCCCACAGAGAACGGGGCGAGACGTAGCGAAGTAAATGCTAAGGCACAGACAGATAATGACCGATCGAATGAGAACCAACCGGAAAACGGAGGAAAAGAAGATGAGCATGAGCAAGAACATCGCACGCCTGGCAGTAACCGCCGGCCTCACAGCAGCGTTGAGCTTCGGCGGTGTGATGGCCCCGGTGACCATGGCGTTTGCTGAGGGCAACACGACCGTGACGTTCAATGATCCTGATCCTGATTATGCAGCGTCCACGACCTATAAGGGTATCCAAATCTTCAAGGCGAAAGTGACCAAGGACAACGGGACCACGTCAGTGAGCGGCATCGAGTGGGCTGGCACTGGCACTGAAATCCAGACGGCTGTCGTTAATGCCATCAAGGCAAAGCAAGATACCTATTCGAGCGTCAACGCACAGGATGCAGCCGATTGGTTGAGCGCCCACACTGAGGGTACCGGAACCGACTCGATGGTCGCGAGCGACAACGTCTTCAGCTTAATCGCCGCTAACCTGAAGGACAGCACGGCTTGGCAGGAGACAACCAAGGGCGACGCATCCCTTTCTAAGCTCGACGCCGGCTACTGGCTCTTCCTTACTGATAACACTGGCAAGCCTGACGGTAAGTCGACCGATGCGTTCACCTCTCCTGTGTACGCCGTGATTGACGGTACGAATACGACGGTGAACATTACCCCCAAGAAGAGCGTCCCCACGGTCGAGAAGAAGATTCTTGATGACAATAAAGCGAAGGACGACATTACAACTGTGCCTGCGACGGATTGGGATGACGTTGCCGATTCCCAGATTGGACAGAAGGTCAACTACAAACTCACCGGCAAGATTGCCAGCAACTACACCACCTTTGACTCGTATGCTTACAAATTTACCGATAAACTTTCGACGGGTCTGGATTATGTCGAAAACTCAGTCAAGGTGTACGCTCTGAACAACAACGCCTACACTAAGATTAGCCCGACTTCCTATGAGGTTAAAATCCAGGGTAAAAATCTTACCGTTGACTTTAACGGTAAAAAGGGTCTGAAGTCTGCCACTGCTGACGGTACTGGTGACCTCAGCATTGATGCGAACACCGAGATCGTTGTCTTCTACAAAGCAAAGCTTAACAAGAGCGCTGTTATCGGCAACAACATCGCAGAGAACACCGTGGGCGGCAACCCCAACACCGTCACGCTCACGTACTCCAACAACCCGTATAACGCCGAGAGCACAGGCACGACGATCGAGGACACCGTCGCCGACTTTGCGTTCAAGCTCAACCTCAAGAAGGTCGACCAGGGCACCGAAAAGGGTCTTGGAGGTGCTGTGTTCACTATCCAGTCTAACGATGAGAACAAGTACATCGCTTCGGAAGACAACGAGGCTCATCACGTTGTCGCTGGCCAGCTCGTGTCTGTTACGCCTGTTACCAATCCCAGCGAGCTTCCCGAGTATGTTAAATTTACGTCCAGTAGTGATGAAAACAACAAGGGAATGATTGAGGTCAAGGGCCTTGATGCTGGCTCCTATACGGTGACCGAGATTGCTACCCCCGACTCCAACTATAAAACTACGGCCGACCCCTTCACCTTTACCATCAAGCCGACCTATAACGATTCGAAGACGAAGGTGAAGACCCTTGCGGCGGTTCCCGAGTCCAACCAGGGCCGCACCGACATCGCCTTCGGCAAGCTTGACGGAAAAGCCGGCGACAATGTTCTTCATGGTCAAGACAACAGCGGCACCAATGCCGCTGCCGGTGAGGTCACCATCAACGTCGGCAACACCAAGTCCGTGGGCCTCCCGCTGACCGGTCTCAACGGCGTGACCTTCACTTGGATCGCTGGTGGCGCGGTGCTGTGCATCGGCGTGGCGCACCTCATCCGCAGCCGTAAGCAGGCTGAGGAGTCCGAGCAGGAGTAACGCTCACTCACCCATCCCTTTGGCAGGTGGGATGTGATGGCCATGAGACTTGCGGACACTTTTCTCGTCCATCCACGTTCTTGCTTTGCCATTCTCTTTTCGGGGCAGACTCCGCGCTGGAGTTTGCCCCGTTCTTTTTGAACAGCGCAGCCGGGGCGCCGTCGCTCGTATGATCGAGCGTATGATTAGCGAACAAATGTTTGCAAATATTGCGTTTACCAGCTGTAAGTGCGAGTGCTCGCAGTAAAATACCCTTGCGACGCATTCCGTGCGCGGGCGGCCGACGACTCGATCGGAGGTCCCCAAATGCTGAAATTCCTTAACGCGCTCGCCGCCCTCGCGGCGGTAGGCTCGTTCGTCATCGCGTTTCTTGACTCGTATGAGGTTCGGTTTAAGGTCCGTAGGCGCACGCGCGGTGCGGACGGTAGAAGGCATTTGCGCTGCA
Organism: uncultured Collinsella sp.; assembly: GCA_900547025.1. GTDB lineage: Bacteria > Actinomycetota > Coriobacteriia > Coriobacteriales > Coriobacteriaceae > Collinsella. Next base: position 13,966 of record UREZ01000037.1, on the reverse strand, counting down.
ACAAGCGCAAATAAGAATGCCCGGGGTTAGAGGCCCGGGCATTTAACAAAACCAGAAAACTAGGCCGCCCGCGCTTTCGAACACTTACGCGGGATGCGTCGTTTTCTATGGACATTGTATCCCGAATCGCCCTGCCGATTCGGGACATTTTGAAAACGCAAATGCGGGCTTATCCTTGACTGGACGGAGCGGTCTAGCTGCGTTGTTCGGCGTGGAAGCTTGCAAATCGGCTATTATTTGTTCAGACAACTTGAGTTGTAGAGGAGTGACCGGCGATGGTGCAGGGCGCCAAACATATGAAGAGCAGTAACGCCGCGGACAACGGCGGCTCAAGCCCTCAGCCCAAACCTCAACCAAAGCCCAAGCGCCGCCGCAAGCGACTGCCGCGCTGGGCCGACCGTCTCATCACCATCGTCATCATTCTTATTGGCGTGGGCCTTATGACCTGGCCGTGGATCTTGGACCGGCTCGAGGCCTCGGGCGTGTTCAACCAGATCAGCACGGTGTCCAGCACCGTGGACGCGCTGTCTGCCGAGGAGCGCGAGCGCATCCTGCTTCAGGCGCGCTCCTATAACGAGCAGCTGGCGGGCGAGGCCACCGAGCTTCCCGCCGACCAGATCGAGCCCTACGCTCAGCAGCTCATCTTTGACCGCGACCCCATGATGAGCTGGGTCGAGATTCCCTCCATCGACGTGAGCATGCCCATCTACCACGGCACGAGCGAAGAAGTCCTTATGGCGGGCGTCGGCCACCTGGAGGGCACGAGCCTGCCGGTGGGCGGCACCTCGACTCATTGCGTGCTCACCGCGCACTCGGGCATGCGCAACCTGAGCATGTTCGACGACATCCACTCGCTGGAGCCCGGCGACCTGGTGTTGCTGCACACCATGAACAAGACGCTCGCCTACAAGATGGTGGACTCCGAGGTGGTGCTGCCCGAGGAGATGGAGTCGCTAACCATCGAGCCCGGCGCCGACAAGGTGACGCTCGTCACCTGCACGCCCTACGGCGTGAACGACCATCGCCTGCTGGTGCATTGCGTGCGCACCAAGTACAGCAAGAAGGACGTCGACAAGCAAAAATCGCTGGCCGGTCGCCACTGGGGCAAGCGCGAGTTTGCCGTGCTCATCGTGGTCGTAGCCATTGTGCTGTTGCTGCTGGACATCGTGATCCACGCGGTCCGCAAGCGCCGCAAGGCCAAGGCCTCGGCATAGGACATTCTCCAGAACCACCACAAAGGGGACAGGCACCTTTGTGGTGGTCGGGACTTCCAAACCATCACAACATTCGATGAAAATCGCGATTTTGACGAAAAGCGTCGAATGTTGTGATGGTTTTCGTTGCGGGCGGGATGGTTTTCATTGTGGACGGTGCGGTTTCGCCGCAGAACCGCCAGCCCGCCGCCTGCCAACCGCCGCCCTCGTTACGTTTTCGCTGCATTTGGGTAAAGCATCTGCTCCAAGCGGCGTTGCCTTGTATACTAGAGCGGTTTAACTGTTATGCGGAAGGGAGCGCCTATGGCACTCAGCGAGAAAGACGTGCGCGGCATCGCCGAGTACGCAAAGATCGCACTGACCGATGACGAGCTCACCCAGATGACGTCCTACATGAACGACGCCGTCCAGATGCTCGAGCCCGTCTTGCAATATGACTTGCCCGACGTGGAGCCCACGTTCCATCCTATCGGAAGCCTGTCCAACGTGATGGGCGATGACCTGCGCGAGCCCGAGCGCGATCTGCCGCTCGACGTCGCGCTCGAAAACGCCGGCAGCGTGCGCGACCGCTACTTCCGCGTGCCGTCCATTTTGGGAGAGGGGGAGAGCGAGTAATGGCGCAGAGCTTCGATTCCCTTACCGCCGCTCAGATCGCCGCGGGCGTTGCCGCCGGCGACTTTACCGCTACCGAGGTGGCCCAGGCCTCCCTTGCTGCCATCGAGGCGCGCGAGGGCGGGGTCCAGGCATTCCTGCAGGTGGCGCCCGAGCTTGCGCTCGAGGCCGCTGCGCGCGTGGATGCCGACCGCGCCGCAGGCAAGCCGCTGCCCCCGCTCGCGGGCGTGCCGCTGGCCATCAAGGACAACATGAACCTCGTGGGCACGCGCACCACCTGTGCTTCCCGCATGCTCGAGAACTACCAGAGCGTCTACACCGCCACCTGCGTCCAGCGCATGCTCGATGCCGGCTGCCTGCCCATGGGCAAGGCCAACATGGACGAGTTCGCCTTTGGCAGCTCCACGGAGAGCTCGGCCTTCCACCGCACCAACAACCCCTGGGATACCGAGCGCGTGCCCGGCGGCTCCTCGGGCGGCTCCGCTGCAGCCGTCGCCGCGGGCGAAGTCGCGCTCTCACTGGGCTCGGACACCGGCGGCTCCATCCGCCAGCCGGCGTCGCTGTGCGGCGTGGTGGGCTTTAAGCCCACGTATGGCGCCGTGAGCCGTTACGGCGTGGTCGCCTTTGGCTCGTCGCTCGACCAGGTGGGCCCCTTTGGCCGCACGGTCGAGGACGTCGCGCTGGCCATGAACGCGCTTACCGGCGCGGGCCACGATCCGTACGACTGCACCAGCCAGGATTGTGCCGTCGACTTTACTGAGCACCTCAACGACAGTATCGAGGGCAAGCGCGTGGGCATCATCCCCGCGTTTATGGAAGCCGAGGGCCTGACGCCCGAGGTCAAGGTCGCTGTTCAGCGCGCCGCCCAGGAGCTGCAGAACCAGGGCGCCGAGCTGGTCGAGGTCGACCTGCCGCACCTGGACGCCGCCATCGCCGCCTACTACGTCATCGGCCCGGCCGAGGCGTTCTCCAACCTGGCCCGCTTCGACGGCATTCGCTACGGCTATCAGGAGGAGGGCTGCGCCAACCTGTCCGACCAGAGTTCGCTGTCGCGCGCCCACGGCTTTGGCGCCGAGGCCAAGCGCCGTCAGATGCTCGGCGCCTACCTGCTGAGCTCGGGCGTGTACGACAAGTACTACTACGCCGCGCAGAAGGCCCGCACGCTCATCACGCAGGACTACGACGCCGCGTATGCCAAGGTGGACACCATCCTCATGCCCGCCTCGCCGCGCACGGCCTTTAAGTTTGGCGAGATCAGCGACCCCACGCAGATGTACCTCTCCGACCTGTACACCATTTCGCTCAACATTTGCGGCAACGGTGGTATCTCGGTGCCGCTGGGCCTGGGCGAGGATACTCAGCTGCCCGTTTCTGCCCAGCTGGTTGGTCCGGCGTTTAAGGACCGTCAGCTGCTCACGTTTGCCCGCGCCCTGGAGCGCGGCTTTGCCGATGCCGCCACGGGTGCGCCCGCGCTTTCCGTCGCGCCCGATTTTGCCGGGAAGGGAGGCGAGCTGTAATGAAGGAGCTTTCCGAGGTCCTGCAGGATTGGGAGGCCGTGATCGGCCTAGAGATCCATACCGAGCTCACCGCACTCGATACCAAGATGTTCTGCAACTGCAAACTCAGCCACGATGACGAGCCCAACGCCAACGTGTGCCCGGTGTGCCTGGGCCTGCCCGGCGCCCTGCCGGTGCCCAACAAGCGCGCCATCGAGAGCATCGTCAAGGCAGGTCTCGCCACCAACTGCGAGATCCAACGCCACTCGATGTTCTACCGTAAGCACTACTTCTATCCCGATATGGCCAAGAACTTCCAGACCACGCAGGGTCCGGTCGCCTTTGCCATGTACGGTCACCTGGATCTGGACGTGACCGGTCGCGGTGCCGCCGAGCGTCCCGACTGCGCGTTTGGTGAGGCCGAGGCCCAGAGCCTGGCGAGCGCTTCGGCCAACGCCGAGGGCCTGTCCACGTCCATGACGTCGACCATGCGAGAGGGCAACCAACGCGCCGGCCACCTGGCCAGCTATGACGCGTCCAACCTGCAGATGCCCGAGCGTCGCGAGGACGGTTCCTACACGGTGCCCATTCGCATCCTGCGCATCCACATGGAGGAGGACGCCGCCAAGATGGTCCACGTGGGCGGTGCCGAGGGCCGCATTACCGCCGCGGCCGAGTCGCTCGTCGACTACAACCGCTGCGGCACGCCGCTGATTGAGCTCGTGACTGAGCCCGATCTGCGCACGCCTGAGGAGGCTCGCCTGTTTATGGAGAAGCTCCGTCGCATTTTTGTGACGCTGGGCATTTCAGACTGCTCCATGGAGAAGGGCTCCATGCGCTGCGATGGCAACGTGTCGCTGCGCCGCCGTGGCGAGACCAAGCTGGGCACCAAGACCGAGCTCAAGAACCTCAACTCGTTTAAGAGCCTGCACGATGGCCTTGCCTACGAGATTTGCCGCCAGGCAGAGGTGCTCGAGGAGGGCGGCATTATCTACCAGGAGACCCGTCACTGGGAGCCCAGCCGCAAGCGCACCGTGGTCATGCGTGTGAAGGAAACGGCAGACGACTATCGCCTGTTCCCCGATCCCGACCTGGCGCCGTTTGATCTGGATGACGAGTTCATCGACCGCTGCCGTGGCGAGATCCCTGAGCTGCCCGATGCCAAGCGCGTCCGTTTTGAGGCCGACTTTGGCATTAAGACGGCCGACGCCGAGCAGATTGCCGGCGACCCCGAGTTTGCCGACTTCTTTGAGGCCGCCGCTGCCGGTATGGCTGGCAAGGAGGCCCAGACGGTCGCGAACTTGCTGGTGAACGAGATGATTGCCTACCTTAAGGGCGCAGGCGTGTCGCTGGCCGAGTCCGGCATCGCGCCGGCCCAGGTGGCAGCGCTTGCCAAGCTACTGGCGACCGATGCCATCAGTTCCAACCAGGCGCACGAGGTCTTTGAGGCCATGGCCCAAACTGGCGACGACCCCAACAAGATCGTCGACGAGCGCGGCATGCGCCAGGTGAGCGATGCCGGCGCGCTGCAGCCGATCGTGGACGAGGTACTGGCAAACTGTGCCGAGCAGGCGCAGCAGTATCGTGACGGCAACCAGAAGGTTATCAGCTTTTTGGTGGGCCAGTGCATGAAGGCGAGCTGCGGCAAGGGCAACCCGAAGCTCTTCAACGAGTTGCTGAGAACGTCGCTCTCGTAAACGGGAACCGAGGGGCCGGGCGCAGGGCCTTGCCCCTCAATTTCGAACAGTCCTGACTCACGACGGAGGCGCCACTGGCGCCTCCGCCTTTTTAATGTGATGAAAGTGTGGCGAAATGAGCTTAAAACTTCTGTAAATGTGATAAATGTCACGTTTTACCTAGGATAAAATGTGGGAAATATCACGTTTACGGAAGTTTCTTTGCGGGAGGTTCGGCCATGCAGCGAGATATCATTGCCAAGCTTAACGCTTGGAAAGCGTCGGAATATCGTAAGCCGCTTATCCTTAAGGGGGCGCGCCAGGTTGGAAAGACGTGGGCGCTTAAGGAGTTCGGCCGAACCTCGTACCGCAATTTTGTGTATCTGACGCTCGAGGAGCCGTCACCTGGGGTACAGAGCGAGTATGCTCAGTTTTTCGAAGGTACGCGCGATCCTCGACGGATCATCTCAAACCTTTCCCTGGCACTTGGACAGCCTATCGATCCCGGCGAGACGCTGCTTATTATTGATGAGATCCAGGATTGTCCTTCTGCAGTCGGCGCCCTTAAATACTTCTGTGACGAGGCCCCCGAGTATCACGTCGCATGCGCAGGGTCTTTGTTGGGCGTTCGCTTGTCCCGTGAGACCAGCGCTTTTCCGGTGGGAAAGGTCGAGTTCATGGAGATGCGCCCCATGAGCTTTTCCGAGTTTCTGAAAGCCGAGGGCGCTGCAAACTACGACGAATACCTTGGCGGCCTGGATCAGATCGAGACAGTGCCCGATTTCTTCCATGTCCGTCTCGTCGAGCATCTTCGTCGTTATTTTGCATGCGGCGGCATGCCAGAGGCTCTTGGCCGGTGGGTGGAGACGGGCGATATCGTTCAGGTCGATAAGGTGTTGTCTGATCTCTTGGATTCCTACGAGCGCGATTTTGCCAAGCATGGTGGCCGTGCGCAGTTCGCCAAGCTTTCGCAAATATGGAACTCGATTCCAGCTCAGTTGGCGCGCGAGAACAAAAAGTTCGTTTGGGGTGCGGTGCGCGAGGGGGCTCGTGCTCGAGAATACGAGGATGCTCTGGAATGGCTTGCCGATGCTGGGCTCATCACGGCGGTTCGCCTTAATGCTGCCGGTGGTGTGCCGCTCTCTGCGTACGATGACCTCAAGGCATTTAAGGTCTACTGTCTTGATGTCGGCTTGCTGCGCCGCATGGCAAGGCTGGATGCGTCCGCTTTTGCCATCTCGGATGCGCTATTTTCGGAGTTCAAAGGTTCGTTCGCCGAGAATTATGTGCTTCAGGCATTACTTTCACAGTTAGATGCTGCTCCGCGTTATTGGACAAACGAGAAGCCGAAGCACGAAGTCGATTTTTTGATTCAAGTCGGAAACGAAATCGTTCCCGTCGAGGTCAAATCGGGAGAGGTCGTTCATTCCAAGAGCCTTAAGTACTATGCCGACAAGCATGCGGAGACGACTCCATTGAGGGTCCGCTACTCACTTAAGAACCTAAAGCTCGACGACGGGGTGCTCAACATTCCGTTGTATTTGGCTGATCGATCTGTCCCTCTTATCAAAAAGGCGCTTGATTGTGCGCATCTTGACGTTTAGATCCTGGGTGAGCTGACGGGCGGCGGCTAATTAATCGCTCCGTTACGGCCAGGGAGCTTGGGCCTTAGCGATACTTGCTTCGCCAAGCCGTGGGTGTCATGCCGGTGTATTGTTTGAAGGCTTGGGCGAAGGCGGCTTGCTGAGGGTAGCCTAGGCGCTCTGCCACCTGCGCTATTGTGAGCGCGCTATCGGCCAAAAGGTCCTGTGCTCGCTCCATGCGGCGCCTTCGTATGTAGGTGCCCAGGGACTCGCCGGTTTGGGCCTTAAAGGTGGCGCATAGTTTGGAGCGGCTTGTGTAGAGCCTCTCGGCCACCTCGTTGATACCCACACGTCTGCCTTTGTCGAGCGCGCGCTCAATCATTGCCGTTGCTTCTTCGGCAATGGTCATGCTGACGCGTGTGCCTGCCGCCTGCCGCGCCTGCTTTTGGGCCGCGCGCGAACAGGCGAGCTCCGCGACCATGGTCTCCACGATGCCCTGCATATAGACGTGTCCGCCTACGGTGCGGGCGCGGTCCTCGTTAATCCGGCGCAGCGTGTGGCAGATGGCAGACGTCGCCTCCTCGTGCCATGGCTCGGCAAACGCCTCAAAGATTCCCGCGAACTCGGTGGGATAGCGGTGCTCCAGTTCGTCAAAATATCCAGGCAAAAAGAGCACCGAGCGCGAGTGATAGAGCTCCCCCGCAAACAGCGGGCTTAATTCCTCGCCACAGCTATCTTGGACAAAGCTGCAAACGGCATTGTTTGGCCACGGTCCATGCAATGGTTTAAGGTTCGCGGGCGTTATGCCAGCCTCGGGCATGCATGTAAGTGTGGGCGCGCTGACCTCGCTCACGCAGGCATATGGCTCGGGTGTGTATTCGGCCAGGTACATATCGTGCGTCGGGGTAATGAAATGCTCCATAACGATGCAGGCGGGGGAGAGAGGCATGATCCATGCACGGCCGTGCGCCCGTTCGTTTGCCACCTCGCCGGTAAAGACGGCACCCTTGCCGGTAAGCTCCAGGCCAAACTGCTCAAATTGCGGTGCGTAGAGCTCGGTTATGTCGGTCGCTGCCCGCCGTATTTGCAAAAGCGTCCCTTTCCTTTGCAGAAACGTCCACGCCTGGCTTAATTGTGAGCCATGGCTAACACATCAATGATAAGTTGAATACGGTTAACTCTCAAGCCGTTAGAAAGGAATCTCATGGCAAAGGGATCAAAAAGGGAAGGTGGCGGTATCGGCGAGCTGCTTGCATATGCCGGCGACCGTAAATTCCTAACTTATTTGGGCATGGCTCTCTCGGCGCTCTCGCAGCTGCTGAGCTTTGGCCCGTACGTGTGCATCTGGTTTGTCGCGCGAGATCTTATCGCTGTGGCGCCTAACTGGAGCGAAGCCACCGATATCGCGATGTATGGCTGGTGGGCCGTGGGTTTTGCCCTGGCAAGCATCGTGGTCTATTTCGTGGGGCTTATGTGCACGCACCTGTCTGCGTTTCGCTGCGCGTCCAATATCCGCAAGACTACGAGCGAGCACCTGCTTAAGCTGCCGCTTGGCTACTTTGACACGCACGCCACCGGTGAGCTGCGTCGTGTTGTAGACGGATGCGCCGCCTCCACCGAGACTCTGCTCGCGCACATGCTGCCCGATATCGCGGGCGCCGCCGCCATGGTCGTGGGCCTGCTCGTGTTGCTTTTCGCCCTCGATTGGCGCTTGGGCGCGGCATGCCTCATCTCGGTGGTCATTTCGTTTGGCGCCATGGCCACCATGATGAGCGGCAAAGGCGCCGAGTTCATGAAGGCCTACATGGGAGCGCTGGTCAAGATGAACAAGACCGGCACCGAATACGTACGAGGCATCCCCGTGGTCAAGGTGTTTCAGCAGACGGTCTACTCCTTTAAGGCCTTCCACGATGCGATCGCCGAATACGCCGACATGGCGCAAAACTATGCGGGCACGTTCTGCCGAGGTCCGCAGGTGCTCAACCTTACCGCGCTCAATGGCCTTGTGACATTCCTGCTGCCCGTGGCGTTGCTGTTGGCGCCGGGCGAGACGGACTTCGCGCATTTTATGGCCAACTTCACGTTTTACGCGATATTTTCGGCCGTGGTGCCGACGGCCATGACCAAGCTCATGTTTGTGGGCGAGGCCTCTCAGATGAGTGCCGATTCGCTGGCTCGTATTCGAAGCGTCATGGATTCCAAGCAGCTCTCCGTGCCCGCCCAACCCAAGCACCCTGCCGGTGGCGACGTGCGATTTGAGGACGTGAGTTTTACCTACGAGGGTGCCGAAACACCTGCCGTTAGCCATGTGAGCTTTAGCGTTTCCGCGGGTAGCACTCTCGCCCTGGTGGGTCCCTCGGGTGGCGGCAAGTCAACCTGCGCAAGCCTGATCCCGCGTTTTTGGGACGTTTCCTCGGGTCGAGTGCTCGTAGGCGGTGTGGACGTTCGCGATATGGATCCGCACGAGCTTATGGGCCAGGTCGCCTTCGTGTTCCAGACCAACCAGCTGTTCCGGCAAACACTTGCCGATAACGTGCGCGCCTCCAAGCCTACGGCCACTGACGACGAAGTGCGTGCGGCCCTCTCCGCAGCTCAGTGCGACGACATTGTGGCCAAGCTCCCACAGGGCATCAATACCATGCTCGGTGCCGGCGGAGCATATCTTTCGGGCGGCGAGGTCCAGCGCGTGGCACTCGCCCGCGCGATCCTTAAAGACGCGCCTATCGTGGTGCTCGATGAGGCCACGGCGTTTGCCGATCCCGAGAACGAGACGCTCATCCAGCGCGCCTTTAGCAAGCTGGCGGCTGGTCGCACAGTCATTATGATTGCGCACCGACTCTCGACTGTAGTGGGCGCAGACCAAATCGTGGTGCTCAACCAGGGCAGCGTGCAGGAGTCGGGTACCCATGCCGAGTTGCTGTCCCAAGAGGGTCTGTATGCCAAGATGTGGGCCGAATACGAACAGGCCGCGAGTTGGAAGATTACTGCTACGACCGCGGATACCGCCGTCGCGAAGGGAGGCGAGGCCTAAATGTTCGCCTCATTCCAAAAGAAGTATTTCCTATCCGATAAAGGCGTCGCCGGCGTAAAACGCGGCACTTTCTGGACCACGCTCACCAATCTCATTACCATGGCCGGCATGGGCTTTCTATTCCTGGTTATGGCCAGCTTTGTCGAGCATCTCGCCAGCGGGGCTGACCTGCCGGATGCCCTGCCGATCGTGGGCGGCCTCCTGGTCTTTTTCGTGATGCTCTTTGCCTCTAACTGGCAGCAGTATTACTACACCTACTGCATCTTTTACGAGGAGTGCGGCAAGCAGCGTATGGAGATCGCCGAGCGCTTGCGCAAACTGCCGCTGTCGTTTTTTGGTCGTCGTGATCTGGCCGATTTAACCGAGACCATCATGGGCGACGTCCAGGCTATGGAGCACGCCTACAGCCACGTGCTGGGAGAGCTTTGGGGTGCCATCATCGCAAGCGCCATTGTGTTCGTGGCGTCGTTGTTCTTTTGCTGGCAGCTGGCGATCGCGGCGTTTTGGAGCGTTCCCGTGGCCTTTGCCGTGCTGTATCTAACACGCGGCCCCATGACCCCGGTGTTCGATCGCGTGCGTGCCGAGAAGGTCAAGGTTACCGAGGCAATTCAAGAGACGCTCGACTGCGTTCGCGAGATCCGTGCCACCAACCAGGAGGCCCATTATCTTGAGGGACTCAACGCTGTGATCGATGCCGAGGAGCGCGAGACCACCAAGGGCGAGCTCGCTAACGGGCTTTTGGTCAACTCTGCCTTTGTCATCCTGCGTCTGGGCATTGCCACCACGCTGGTTACGGGCGCCGCGGTGGTCGCCTCCGGGCAGGTCGACTTTTTGGTGATGTTTGCCTTCCTGCTTATGGTGAGCCGTATCTATGCGCCCTTTGACCAGGCGTTAATGTTAATGTCCGAGCTGTTTGCCGCCGAGTCGTCTGCCAAGCGCATGCGTTCCATCATGGAAGAGCCTGTGGCGTGGGGCAGCGAGAAATTTGAGCCCGTGGGCCACGATGTGGTGTTCGATCACGTGGCATTTGGCTATGGTGCGGGCGAGGACGGACGCGCCGGCGAGAAAGTTCTTACCGATGTGAGCTTTACCGCCAAGGAAGGCGAGGTCACGGCACTGGTCGGTCCTTCGGGTTCCGGTAAGTCTACGGTGTGCCGCCTGGCCGCGCGCTTTTGGGATGCCACCGAAGGCACGGTCACCGTGGGTGGCGTGGATGTTGCGAGCGTGGATCCCGAGGTGCTGCTGCGTGATTACGCCATTGTGTTCCAAGACGTGCTGCTCTTTGACGACACGGTGATGGGAAATATCCGCCTCGGGCGTCGTGATGCCACCGATGAGGAAGTGCTTGCGGCCGCGCGTGCCGCCAACTGCGACGAGTTCGTGAACCGCATGCCGCAGGGCTACGACACCATGATTGGCGAGAACGGCTCCAAGCTGTCCGGCGGCGAGCGCCAGCGCATCTCTATCGCCCGTGCGCTGCTCAAAGATGCGCCTATCGTGCTGTTGGACGAGGCGACGGCGAGCTTGGATGTGGAGAACGAGACCGTGGTGCAACAGGCGCTCTCCCGTCTGCTTGCAGGCAAGACGGTTATCGTTATTGCCCACCGTATGCGTACGGTGGAAAATGCCGACAAAATCGTTGTGCTCAAGGATGGTGTGGTTGCCGAGCAGGGCACTCCGGCACAGCTCAAGGCGGCAGGTGGAGAATTCGCCCGCATGGTTGCGCTGCAAAAGGAAGCGGCTGCCTGGCGGCTATAGGAATGTGACAAAGGGACAATCCCTTTGTCACATTGAGTTCATCCCCATAGTTTCCAAAAAGTTAGCCATTGTTGACCAAATAGTTATACTAAACTATTTTAAAAAGCGTGCTCGAGCAAACTAATGAACTCGGGTGCTAAGGCACCATGCCGCGCTTGTGCGGCAAAAGGGAGAAGCAACATGAAGAAGTCGACGTTTAACACCCTGCTTGTCGGTGGCGGTTTTCTGCTTGGTACGGCTGGCATCAAGCTGCTCACCAGCGCTCCGGTAAAGAACGCCTGCGTGCAGGGCATCGCGTGCGGTATGCGCGTCAAGAACTGCTACCAGGACATGGTCGAGCAGGCCAAGGCTAATGTCGACGACATGGTTGCCGAGGCGGCCTACATCACCCAGAGCGAGGCCGCTGCTGACGAGGCAGCCGAGTAACGCTCCCAGGCACAAACTATGAGATTCTCGATTATTAGCGAGATCCCCGGCAGGACCCGTCTTCAATTGGCGGGTCCTGTGCCAGAGAGCGATCTCGATGCACTTCTTAAGCTCGGCGGCGACATCGATGGCGTGCACAAGGTGCGCGTTTATGGCCGTATTGGCCAGATGGCGCTCGAATATGACGAGCGGTGTCGTGCGGGCGTGCTCGACGCCTTGGGTGCGCTCGATGCCCAGGCCATTGCCGACGCAAAGACGGGTTACGTGATGCAGCTTGAGCCACGCAAGCACAAGCTCGTCATGGATCTTGCCACACTTATCGGCGCCCACTACGCGCGCCGCTGGTTCTTGCCTACGCCGCTGCGTGCGGTGTTTGTCGTGGCCGGTTACATGGCATTTTTGCGCGCTGCCCTTCATGAACTGGCGCAGCCGCGCCTGACCGTTCCTGTGCTCGACGCTTCGGCCATCGGCATTTCGTTCGTCAAGCGTGATGTCGACACCGCGGGGCAGACGATGTTCCTGCTCAACGTGGGCGAGCTGCTCGAGGACTACACCCGTGCCATGAGCGAAAACGAGCTCATCAACTCGCTGCTCGACGTGCCCGACAAGGCGCAAAAGGTCGTCGGCGACACTGAGGTAAGCGTTGCCGCCACCGAGCTTGAACCCGGCGATTTGGTCGCCGTGCGCACCGGCATGTCCATCTGCATCGACGGCGTTGTCGAGCAGGGGAGCGCTATGGTCAACCAGGCGACCCTGACCGGCGAACCGTTGGCCGTCGAGCGCAGCGTGGGCGACGACGTGTTCGCCGGCACCGTCGTGGAAGACGGCAGCATCTTGGTGCGTGTGCGCGCCAATACGGCGCAAACCAAACTGCGCTCGATCGTCTCGCTCGTGCAGACGGCCGATTCACTCAAGTCCGAGGGCCAGTCGCATATGGAGGACCTCGCCAACAAGATTGTCCCGTGGAACTTCCTGCTCGCGGGCCTGGTTGCGCTTACCACCCGCAGCCTTATCAAGACCTCAGCGGCGCTGATGGTCGACTACTCGTGCGCACTCAAGCTCACGGGTTCGGTCGCCGTCATGACCGCCATGAGCGATGCCGCCAAGATGGGCGTTATGGTCAAGGGCGCGAAGTACTTTGAGGCGTTTGCCAAGGCCGACACCATCGTGTTTGATAAGACCGGCACGCTCACCGAGGCGCAGCCGCGTCTTGCCTGCGTGCTCACCACCGATGGCTGGAGCGAGGACGAGGTTCTGCGCCTTTCCGCCTGCTTAGAGGAGCATTTCCCGCATCCGGTGGCACGCGCCGTGGTCAACGCCGCCCGCGAGCGCGGGCTCGAGCATCGCGAGCGCCATGCTGCCGTCGAGTACATCGTGGCGCACGGCATCGCTTCGTCCATTGAAGGGCGTCGCGCCATCATCGGTTCCGCGCACTTTGTATTTGAGGACGAGGGTGCGCAGCTCGAGTCCGACATTAAGGAGCAAATCGAGTTCCAGATGCAGGGCTTGTCGCCGTTGTATCTGGCGGTCGACGGCACGGTCGTGGGCGTGCTCGGCATCGAGGATCCGCTCAAGCCCGGGGTCCGCGAGGCCATCGCCGACCTGCATGCGCTTGGCGTCAAGCATGTCGTTATGCTCACGGGCGATTCGGAGCGCACTGCCGAGCGCATTGCGCGCGAAGCGGGCGTTGACGAGTTTAAGGCCGAGCTGCTGCCCGAGGACAAGTACGCCTATGTGGAGCGCATTAAGAGCGAGGGGCGCCATGTTGCCATGGTGGGCGACGGCGTCAACGATTCGCCGGCGCTCGGTTTGGCCGACGTGGGCCTGGCCATGGGTGGCGGAAGTGATATTGCCAAGGAGGTCGCCGATATCATCCTGACCGATACGGATCTCGCCGCGATCGTGCGCCTGCGCCGCATGAGCCAGGGCCTCATTGATCGTCTGACGAGTTCCTATTCTAAGGTGATGCTCACCAACTCGGCGCTGTTGGCATTGGGTATTACCGGCATGATCACTCCGCAGACGTCGTCACTGCTGCACAACGGCTCAACGATCGCCTACAGCCTGGGCAACGCAAAGGCGTACCTGCGTTAGCGTTTTCGATTGAGTATATGGCCTGCATTCGGGCGGCACCGCAGCCGTCAGGGTGCAGGCCTTCTTTTGTTTGACG
>UREZ01000036.1 GCA_900547025.1 uncultured Collinsella sp. | reverse complement strand
TCCGTACATGTACGGATGAATATGGGAGGTGTTCGGATGAAGTTGATATTCAAGGCATTTGAAACAAACGCAAAAAAGTACTTGCAAAGACACGTTCCGACATATAAGTTGATAAAAGACCGCCGTTGCGGTTTTAAGTAGATCGAGCATATGAAGTTTCAGTTTTCAGCGTGTAAGAGAAGGAAGATCGGCAAAGTACAACCCCAAACGCAATGACAACTTAATGAGGTAACTGCCACATGTGAGGCACCCAGGGCATTGCTGTCTCGATTTTGAGCACGATGCCTTCCGCCTTGCATGGGCCGTTCCATCCCGCCCCTGCAGCAACTGCCTCACGGGCTCATTGAAAACCGCATAGCACCCCAACGTCAGCACATCACCCACGGCAAGCACATCACTCACGACAACCAACACATCAACAAACAGCACGAACATCAACCGATTGGAGAAGCTATGACAAACCACCACGCTGAAGACGGCGATAAGAAAAGCATTCTGGATGCCCGCATTGAGCGAGCATATGCAAACGAATATGACGCCGCCTTTGCCGCCGCGACCATAAAGAACTACGCGTCGCTACCGCTCGCGACGATCTTGGCCGACCACCCTCAACTGCTGAAGCGCTGCACAAAGATCATGGGCGACCCCGACATTCGCAAGCTGACAGACCCCTATGCCCCAAAACGCGACAACGATTCGTACGTTCTTACCGTAGGCTGCCTAGCCCATATGCTTACGGCGCTCGACACGAAACTCAAGCTCGAATGGGAACCCGACGAGCGTCATGAACTCGAAAGTAAGCGGAACACCCTGCGCACCGCACTGTTCCTTCCGTTGGACGGCCTCAAGCGCTGCAACGTCGAGCTCAATACACAGGCGCGGCAAAAGCCCGGGACCACGGGGCAGAAAACTCCAAGACCCCATGCGGCCATCGTCGACCGCAACCGATATAACCGCATGACCGCGCACTTTTCCGCCGAGGGAGCAGCCATAAGGACGCTGATCGACCTGCTGTGCCTTCTGAGCATCAACGAGCTATTTGAGGGCTATCTCGCCCTTGTTCCCGCGACGGCACCCAAGTCGGTAGCAAAGATCATCGAAACCTGCAGACGCCAGTTTGAGCGCCATCGCAATGGCAGCGAGATGAACGCCAGCATCGCGCAGTACTACGCGGCTCATTACAAAAATGACGGATGTGCCCCTGTCGAGCATCAGCTGCGGCTCGCCTACACCACGCCCGTCGCAACGCTCCATCGCTTTGGAGTCCTTGGCGCTTGCGAGCCGCACGAACAGGCAGCCTGCCCCACAACCGAGCTCGATCTCAGGCTCGGACGAACCCTGTAGCCCGCCAGCCCCTCCGCGGGCAACAATCCTATTCCACAACACAACCAACAGAAAGGAGTCCTCATGGACACCAATCATTCCCCCATCATCAGCCCCCTCACCATGCGTGAATCCGCCCGAGGTATCACGCTCACCAGCATTTACGATGAGATGCTCGCCCGTCGCGAGCTCTCCGTCATGGGAAACATCGAAACCCCGATGGCCCACGACCTATGCCAGCAGATCCGCCTGCTCGATGCCACCGACCCCAGCCGCCCCATCACCATATTTGTCGCCAGCGCCGGCGGAAGCGTGCGATCGGGCCTTGCGATCTATGACGCCATGCGCCTCGCATCGTGCCCCATCCGCACCGTCTGTCTGGAATTCGCCGCGTCCATGGGCGCCGTGATCTTTATGGGCGGCGACGATCGCCGTATGGCGCCCCATGCAGAGCTCATGATTCACGACCCGCTGATCCCCCAGGGGGCAGGCGGCTCGGCACTTGCGCTGCAAGAAACCAGCCGGCGTCTCATGCAGACCCGCAAGACCCTCACGCAAATCCTCTCGGACCGCAGCGGCCTCACGCCCAAGCGCATCCAGTCCCTCACTGCAAAAGACACCTACCTTTCGGCCGAGCGCGCCGTCGAGATCGGCTTTGCCCACGAAATCCTCTCGACCACCAAGGAGGTCGCCCATGTCTAACCTCGCCAGCCGCCTCGCCGCATCTAAGTCCGCATCGTCCACCATCCTCGCCAAGGATCGAACGCTTTCCTGCGACACCCGCCAAACGGGACTCAACAACAACGCACTTGTGATCGGCCCCTCGGGAGCCGGCAAGACCCGAAACGTCCTCAAGCCCAACCTGCTGCAAATGAACGCAAGCTACATCGTGCTCGACACCAAAGGCACGCTCTGTCGCGAAGTGGGACCCGTGCTGGCAGCCCACGGTTACCGCGTGCAATGTCTCAACTTCGCCGACCTCAACACCGTCCCGGCCCTTGCGCCCGGCATCGAGCGCTGCGGCTACAACCCCTGAGGCACATTCGCCGCAAGGCGGACGGCAGGCCCAACCAGCAGGACATCCTCTCGGTGGCAAAGGCCATCTGCCCCATCGAGGACAACAACCAGCCTTTTTGGGATCATGCGGCGGCAAACCTGCTGTCGTGTCTTATCGCCTACGTCACCGAACAGCTACCCGCCGACGAGCAGACGATCAGCTCGGTCATCAAGCTGATCGAGCACCTGCAGGACGGTGCCACGGCCCGATTGTTTGACGATCTGATCACGACCGACCCCCAAAGCTATGCCCTCTCGCTATGGCGGCGCTACGCCATTACGCAAAATGCCGAGCGCATGCACGCGAGCATCGTCGGCATCCTTGCCGAAAAGGTCATGTGTCTGGGATTCGACGGTGCGGCACAGCTCTATCGTGAGTGCCATCAGGTGGACTTCGCTTCCATGGGACACACCCCCTGCGCCCTGTTTGTAACCGTAAGCGATATTGACCGCAATCTCGATCCGCTGACCGGCCTCTTTATTACGCAAGCGTTTATGGGCCTCATTCGTGAGGCCGATAGGCAGCCCGACGGCAGCCTGCCCGTGCCCGTGCGCTTTATGCTCGATGACTTCGCAAATCTGCAGATCCCCCAGATCGACAACGTGCTCTCGATTATCCGAAGCCGCAGCATCTGGGCAACGCTGCTGCTGCAGTCGACCAACCAGCTCGATGCGCTCTATGGCGAGGCACGCGCACGCTCCATCATGGGCAACTGCGACACGCATCTGGTGCTGGCGTTCCAGGATCCCGAGAGTGCCCGGGTGTTTTCCGACCGCGCCGACGCGCTGCCCAGCACGCTCATGGCGACGCCGATCGATCGCTCGTGGCTCTTTGTACGCGGTCGCACTCCCGAACAGGTCGAGCGCTTTAGGCTCGAAGACCATCCGCTCTACGGGGAGCTGCCCGAGGCGCAGCGAGGCCATGCGGAGGCCGAGATCTAGGCGCAGGGTTCTCGCAGCGCGCGACGCCCCGGCGATGTTCCACAAAGGCCGTGCGCCCCGGGACCACGGCAAAAGCAAAGGGGCCCGCATCCGATAGGATACGGGCCCCTGACTATAAGGCGCGATACGTTAACAGCAGCGACTACTTGCGATGCGCGCGATAGAACTCGATGAGCGCCTGGGTCGAAGCGTCCTGCTCGGCCTTGGCGGCGTCGTCGTGGAAGGCCGGGGTGATCTGCTTGGCAAGCTGCTTGCCCAGCTCGACGCCCCACTGGTCGTAGGAGTCGATGCCCCAGACCGTGCCCTCGACAAACGTGATGTGCTCGTACAGGGCGATGAGCTCGCCGAGTGCGAACGGGGTCAGCGTGTCGCCAAAGATCGAGGTCGTCGGACGGTTACCCTCAAAGCAGCGAGCCGGGACGATCTGCTCGGGCGTGCCCTCGGCACGAACCTCGTCGGCCGTCTTACCAAAGGCGAGCGCCTTGGTCTGGGCCAGGAAGTTGCCCAGGAACAGCTCGTGGACATCCTGGCCGCTGTCGGTCGCAGGGTTTGCGGTATTGGCGAAGGCGATGAAATCGGCCGGGACCACCACGGTGCCCTGGTGCAGCAGCTGGTAGAAGGCGTGCTGACCGTTGGTGCCGGGCTCGCCCCAGAAGATCTCACCGGTGTCGGAGGTCACGGCGCTGCCGTCCCAGCGGACATGCTTGCCGTTGGACTCCATGGTGAGCTGCTGCAGGTAGGCCGGGAAACGATGCAGGTACTGGCAGTACGGCAGCACGGCGTGGCTCTTGGAACCGAAGAAGTTGACGTACCAGACGTTGAGCAGGCCCATCAGCGCGACGGCGTTGTTCTCGAGCGGGGTATTGCAGAAGTACTCGTCGATGGCGTGGAAGCCCTCGAGGAACTGCTGGAAACGCTCGGGGCCGAGCACGACGATCAGCGACAGGCCCACGGCGGAGTCGACAGAATAGCGGCCGCCGACCCAGTTCCAGAAACCGAAGGCGTTGGCAGGGTCGATGCCGAAGGCCTCGACCTTCTCGAGCGCGGTGGAGACGGCGACGAAGTGCTTTGCCACGGCCTCGGCGTTCTGCTCATCGGAGCCGTCGATGGCGCCCTGAGCCTTGAGCTGCTCGAGCATCCAGGTCTTGACCTCGCGAGCGTTGGTGAGGGTCTCGAGCGTGGTGAAGGTCTTGGAGACGATGATCACGAGCGTGGTCTCGGGGTCCAAACCCTTAAGCTTCTCGGCCTGGTCGTTGGGATCGATGTTGGAGATGTAGCGGCAGTCGATACCGGCGTCAGCATAGGGACGCAGAGCCTCGTAAGCCATGACCGGGCCCAGATCGGAGCCGCCGATGCCGATGGACACCAGGTGCTCGATCTTCTTGCCGGTAACGCCCTTCCACTCACCGGAGCGCACGCGCTCGGCGAAGGCATACATGCGGTCGAGGACCTCGTGCACGTCGGCGACGACGTCCTGGCCGTCGACAATGAGCTGGCCCTTCTCGCTTGCCGGGCGACGAAGCGCGGTGTGCAGGACGGCGCGGTCCTCGGTGGTGTTGATGTGCTCGCCGGAGAACATGGCGTCGCGGCGCTCCTCGAGCTTCACCTCGCGGGCAAGATCGCACAGCAGCTTGACGGTCTCATCGGTCACCAGGTTCTTGGACAGATCGAAGTGCAGGTCGCCGGCATCAAAGCTCAGCTTGTTCACGCGCTCCGCATCGGCAGCGAACCATGCCTTAAGGTCGATACCCTCGGCCTCGAGCTTCTCCTGATGGGCCTCGAGCGCCTTCCAAGCGGCGGTCGACGTAGCGTCGATAGGTGCGGCAACAGTTGCCATAGAGTCCTCCTCAGCATACGGGCGCACGCCTCCATGCGCCCGGACATTCAGATGCCACTATTCTAGCGCAGGTCAAGACTACAATCAGCGAGCGTTGCTAATCCGCCCCCAAACGGCAGCCGATCAAAAAGGGACAGGCTTATTTTGGCAGGTCAAACGCTTTACCAACCAAAAACCCGTCCTTTTATGGCAAATATTAGGCCGCGGCGCAGACGCTACCGAGCAACTCACGCAGAGGAGACCCGATGCCCTCCAGCAGTTCGGGCGCGATAATGGCAAAAACGGGAACCTCGCCGGTGCCCACGGCAGCAGGCACCTTGCCCTCCGAGACAATGCATCCATAAGGCACAAAGCCGTCTTCGCCGGCATCGAGCGCCGCCATGCGATGCGTGAGCTCGCGCGCAAAGCCAGCAGTATCGGCATCGCCAATCGCCAGGACAAAGTCCACGCCTTCGTCGGTCGCCAAGGCCACGGCTTCGTCGATCAGCTCGTCTCCCCCGTCGCCCTCAAACGAGCCGCAGTGGAAAAGCACACGCTCGAGTAGGGCTCGATCAAGCGAGCCGAGCGCCGCCGAGACGAGCTCATCGTGCGTATGTTTGTCACCGCCCAACACGACCAGCGCCTTGGTGCCACCGTAGTGAGCGACCAATCGTCCGCACCAGCGAGCCACGTCTCCATCCGCAACAAGGCGCGTCGGCATACCAAACCCATAATTGACCATCTTTTCCACAACCCTTCCGTGCGTATAGGCGGTATCAATCGTTAGGCTCATGCTACGAAGCGAGGTTTTCCGAGCTGTTTCGCGCTCTTTAGAGCTGCGTTAAAACCCAATCCAACCGCACGACCATACCTACCAAAACAAACCAGTCCCTTTTTGACAGGTTTTGACGATGTCCAGATGAGCGGGTATTATCGAACAGATATTCGATAAGAACATGTGTTTGATGAAAGGACACGGATGGCGCACGAGCAGCACACCTATATCTGCATCGACCTCAAGACGTTTTATGCCAGCGTCGAGTGCGTCGACCGTGGGCTCGATCCGCTCACCACCAACCTGGTCGTTGCCGACGAATCGCGCGGGCGCACGACCATCTGCCTCGCCATCACACAGGCTATGAAGGACTTAGGGATTCACAACCGCTGCCGCCTATTTGAGATTCCCGATGGCATCGACTACATCACGGCCGTACCGCGCATGCAGCATTACATGGAGGTGTCGGCGAAAATCTACGGTATCTATCTGGAATACGTCAGCCCCCAGGACGTGCACGTCTACTCCATCGATGAGTGCTTTATCGACGTGACGCCCTATCTGGACCTCTATCACACCGATGCGGAAGGGTTCGCCTGCACGCTGCGCGACGAGGTCCTCGCGCGCACCGGCATCACGGCGACGGTCGGCACCGGCCCCAACCTATTCCAGGCCAAGGTAGCGCTCGACATTACCGCCAAGCACGTACCCAGCCGCATCGGCATACTCGACGACGAGACCTTTCGCAAGGAGATCTGGCCCCATCGTCCCATCACCGATATCTGGGGCATCGGTCCCGGCGTGGCAGCCCGCCTCGAGAAATACGGCGTCTACGATCTGATGGGCGTCGCGGCGCTCGACGAAAACCTGCTTTACGACGAGCTCGGCGTCAATGCCGAATATCTCATCGACCATGCCTTCGGGCGCGAGCCGACAACCATCGCCGATATCCAAGCCTATCGCCCGCAAGCAACTTCGACCACCACAGGACAGGTGCTCTCGAAGGGTTATGCCTACGAACAGGCCTATACCGTCTTGCGCGAGATGGTCGACAACGCCGTTTTAGACTTGGTCGATAAGCACGTGGTCTGCGACAGCATCTCGCTCTTTGTGGGCTACGCGAGCGAACGCGCCGACATACGCCGCCTCGACGCCAGCGGTACAGCGCAGTATGTGGACGGATGCGGGCACCTGCGCTCGAGCACATCGAGTATCGAACCCACCGCAACCGCCGGCCCCGAGCTCGCGCCCCGTGCGCCCAAGCCCGTCCAGCGCGATGACGAACGGCGTCGCCTGGTGCGCGAAGCGCAGGCAATCGATGGCATCTTTGTGGGAGAGCATGGCGGCAAACCGCGCGGTGGCTATGCCGCACTCTTTGCGCACTCCAACGCCTCGCGAAAGCTGCCCGAGCGTACCAATTCGTTCAAGAAGATCATGGGCTATTTCGATGAGCTCTGGGCGCAGACCGTCGATCCCAAACGACCGGTCAAGCGCATCAATCTGGGATTTGGCAACCTCATGCCCGAGGAATTTGCCACCATCGATCTGTTCAGCGATATCGAGGCCGATGAGCGCGAGCGCGACCTGGCACGCGCCGTGCTGGCCGTGAAAGGCAAATACGGCAAGAACGCGCTGGTTAAGGGGCTGAGCTTTACCGCCGGCGCCACCGCGCGCGAACGCAACGATCAGGTAGGAGGACATCGTGCCTAAGTCCCAACAACAGCCGATGCGGCCACCGACACCTTTTGAACGCCTAGCGGACCCCGAGGGAAGACGTCGCTCCGCCGACCCAAAGCTCACCGCCAACGGCACCGTCCGTGCCGGCCGTGCCGCGCAGTTTATGCCCTTTGCCGCCCTCACGGGATACTACGAGCTCGTGCGTAAACAAGAGATCACCGCCGAGCCAAAATGCGAACTCACAGAAGAAAAAGCCCTCGAACTTTCGAAAAAGCTCGAGGGCCTCAAGCGTGGCGACTTGGTTCGTGTCACCTATTACGATACATACGGCTATCGCAGCCGCACCGGCATCCTCGACGAGGCGCTCCCCGCCTTCAAGCTCCTCAAGCTCCGAGACATCGCCATCGACTTCGACGACATCCAAGACATCGAACTGCGCGGACGAGCCTAGCCAAGGAAGCGCATCCAGAGCGACGCTTACAGCGTCATGACGTAGTAGCCCGCGTCTTTCACGGCCGTCTCGAGGACACCACGATCAACCGGCTGCTTAGAGCGCACGCGTGCCGTGTGGTCCGCATACGTCACCGTTGCCCACACACCATCCAGCGCATTGAGGGCATTGGCCACGTTCTGAGCGCAGCCGTCGCAACTCATGCCGCCGATAAGCAACTCATCGCTATAGGGGTAGTGGGACGGATCGGTATCCGCAACTACTACCTTCTTGGCCTTCTTACCGCTCGCACCATCGCTGCAGCAACTCTTCCCGTGTGTCGAAGCGGCAATGCGACGCAGTCCAAAAAACATGCCGACGGCAATGACGGCCAACACGATGAGATTCGCAGGGTTGAGCAAGTCACTCATGCGTTCCCCTTTCAAGTAGCGCTATCTAGATACCCCCATGGGGTGTCCCCATCTTAACCCAAAATCATGTCCGTTCGGTCAATTAGTTTCCCTCTTCAAACTTTTTTGTTGACCATGGCTTACTTTCGTGTATAAGTTTTCCTAGGCTAACAACTGAGGACCCGAAAGGAGCATCGTGACTCGAACCATTGACATCCCAACATACCAAACGGCTGTCGTGCGCAACTGCTCCCCTACGCTCGCAGGCATCAAGCCGGCTTCGCTCTTTACCTATCCCGGCGTTTACGCCAACCAAAACGGAAAACCCAGCGCCGCCCATATCGAAGAGCGACGCTCTCGCCTACTCGCCGTCATAACCCAATGCAACCGCGAGCTCCAGCCACTCGGGATCCATATGAGCGTTTTGGTCTGGCGCCCCTGCGGAGCGCTCATCTATGTGTACCGCCCTGCGGACCTCATGCGATACCTCTCCGACCCCCGTGCCACGACGGCGCTAGCCGCCGAAGGTTACGATGTCCACAACCTGCCCGCATCCCTGGTGCATCTCGCCGCGCGCATCACGCTGGCAAGCAGCAATGCCGCAGAAAGCGCCTATGACGGCAGCGTCTGCGCACTCGCGCGAAATAGGCACTGCGATACGGGGTGCATATGCGAGTTCCCCCACGAAATTGGCTATTTTTTGGGCTATCCCTACGAAGATGTCCATCAGTTTATCGTCCAGCACGGCGAAAACTATAAGGTCTTTGGCGCATGGAAGGTATACACAAACGTTGAGCAGGCGCTCACGACCTTCGATTCCTATCGCGCATGCACGCAATACCTTACCTACATCTATCAACAGGGCTGCACTCTGGGACAACTTGTCCAGGCAACCCGATAGAGCATACAAAACGCGGCCGCACGCCGCACAACCGAAAGGAAGACATATGAGCAAGATCGCAGTCGTCTACTGGAGCGGCACGGGCAATACCGAGGCCATGGCAAACCTCGTCGCCGAAAGCGCCACGTCCGCGGGTGCCGAGACTGAGGTCATCCCCTGCGCCGACTTCTCTGCCGACAAGGCCGCCGAATATGATGCCTTCGCCTTCGGCTGCCCCGCCATGGGCTCCGAGGAGCTTGAGTATGACGAGTTTCAGCCTATGTGGGACGAGGTCAAGGAGACCCTCGGCGACAAGAAGGTCGTCCTCTTTGGCTCCTATTCGTGGGCCGAGGGCGAGTGGATGGACAACTGGAAGGCCGACGCCGACGAGGCCGGCGTCAACGTCGTGGACTCCGTCATTTGCTACGATGCGCCCGACGATGAGGGCGAGGCGGCCTGCAAGGCCCTCGGAGCCGAGCTCGCGTAACGAAACCAGGCCTCCAAAAGAGCCTGTATCACAGCGCATCCCCATCCCTACAAAAGAGCGGGGGCTGGATTCAAGTTCAGCCCCCGCTCTTTTGTAACGGCAGTTACATCAACCGGCTACGAGATATTTCCCAAGAACGCCTTGGTGCGCTCGCTTTTGGGATGATCGAAGACCTCACTCGGCGTACCCTCTTCCACAATGACGCCGCCGTCCATAAAGACGACGCGGTCGGCGACATCGCGGGCAAAGCCCATCTCGTGCGTCACGACGATCATGGTCATGCCGTCGCGTGCCAGGTCGCGCATGACACCCAGGACGTCGCGCACGAGCTCGGGGTCGAGCGCCGAGGTGGCCTCGTCAAAGAGCATGACGTGCGGGTTCATCGACAGGGCGCGGGCGATGGCAACGCGCTGCTGCTGACCGCCCGAGAGCTGGCTCGGCATAAAGTCGATACGCTCGGCAAGACCGACCTTGGTCAGCTCCTCGACGGCAATTTTCTCGGCCTCTTCCTTGCTGCGCTTGAGCACCTTCTGCTGCGCGAGCATGACGTTCTTTTTGACTGAGAGGTGCGGGAACAAATTGAACTGCTGGAACACCATACCCAGATGCGTGCGCACCTTGTTAAGATCGACGCCCTTGGCACACACATCCACGCCCTCAACGACAATCGAGCCGCTCGTGGGATGCTCCAGGCGATTGATGCAGCGAAGCATCGTCGACTTGCCCGAGCCCGAGGGGCCCAGGACCACAACGACCTCACCCTTGTGCACGTCCAGATCGATATCACGCAGAACCACGTTATCGCCAAAAGCCTTTTGGAGGTTCTTGATGCTGACAACGACCTCGTTGGAATTCGTTTCACTCATGACAGGACCTCCTTACAGACCGGCGATATGATCGGCGGGCGTCGCGACAACCTGTCCGGCGCTCTTGGTGGGACGCTTCTTTTTGGTTTCGGCCGTCCCCAGAAGTCTCGCCTCAAGACCGCTCACCAAGCGCGCAAGCGGCAGGGTAATGACCAGATAGAACAGAGCGGCAACCACATACGGCGTGATGGAGCCCGTCGTGGCCACGATGGTGCGGGCGTTCATGACGATCTCGACGACACCCACGGCGGCAAGCAGCGACGTGTCCTTGTAGAGCAGGATAAACTCGCTGGTCAGCGTAGGCAGGACATTGCGGAACGTCTGCGGAATCATGACATAGAGCAGCGTCTGGAAGGCATTCATACCCAGCGAGCGAGCAGCCTCGTTTTGGCCCTTGGGGATCGACTGAATACCGGCACGGAAGATCTCACACAGGTACGCAGACGAGTTCATGGCCATGACGATAACACCCAGCACATAGTCGTCCACTTTGACACCGGCCAGCGGCAAGCCAAAGAACGCAATGTAGATCTGCAAGAACGCCGGCGTGCCGCGGATGATATTCACATAGATGCCGGCAAGACAGCGCAGGATGCGCGACTTAGAGATGCGCATGAGCGACAGGGCAAAACCGAAGGGAATTGCCAGCGGAAACGCCACAAGCACGATCGAAAGCGACATGAGGAAGCCCTTGAAGACGATCGGCAGGCTCTGGACCAAAATGACCGGGTTCAGGAACAGGCGCAGGAACATATTGGAGTTCCAGACCTCGACCCACGGCTGCTCTTTAAGGTCGGCCAAGAAGCTATCGAAGGCCGTCACGCCCTTGATCTCCACCGACGGAATCTTGGAGATCTTCTTGGTCGACCCGTCGGCGAGCGTATAGGTGCCGCTAAAGGCCTCATCGCCGCCCTCGACGGGGAAGGTCACGCCGTAAACCTCGACACGGAAAAAGCCGCCGGCAGGCGCCGTCTCGCCAAAGTCAATCTTGAGCGTCTGGCCGTCAGCCTTGCACGTGGGCTTCATGGGCGTACGATCCATGAGGTCCTCGCCCGAGAGCATCGTCAATCGCGTGTCATCGGTACCAAACGTCGTGCCGTCGACAAACGTCAAAGAAAGACCGCTCAGCTCCTCGTCGGCATCGGCCTGAACTTCCCAGGTAATGCGCGTCTCGGTGCCGCCGACCACATCGCTGCCCGAACCGGTGTTGGGTCGGGCGGTAATCTTTGCGGTCTCAAGCGCCTGGGCGGTCGTGGGCGCATATGCCCCCGCGCACACCAGCGCGAGCGCCACGGCCATGACGCAGGCTAGCTTTTGGAGCATCAAGGGCAGTGGATGGCTCTTGCCCATGGCTCCTTGGTTCAATCGAGACAAGGTGGCTCCTAACGTTTAAGTTGCCGACATAACGGGGCGGGATGACGCCCATTCAAGAAACGCAAAGGCCCTCTCCGCCAAAACGGAAAGGGCCCGCGTGCAATCAAGTAGCTATTTTACTTGATGTTGTACTTAGACATAAGGGCGTCAACGGTACCGTCATCGGTCAGGTCCTTGATAGCCTGGTTGATGTCGTCCTTGAGCTTAGTGTTGCCCTGGTTGATGGCGATGGCGTACTCCTCGCCGGTGCTGATCTGCTTGATGGTCTGGCAGGTGTTGAACTGCTCGGCGGTCAGCTGGCTGGCAACGGAGCGGTTGGTGACTACGGCATCGCCCTTATCGGACTGCAGGGCGCTGAAGCACTCGGTGGCGTCCTTGTAGGGGACGATCTTGGCCTTAGGGAAGTTCTCCTGGGCAAAGGCCTCGGCGGTCGATCCAGACTGGACGATGATGGTAGCGTCGGCGTTGTTGAGCTTCTCGCTGTAGTTGTCGGCCGTGATGTCGGTGTTATCGACCTTGGTCACGATAGCCTGATCGTCCATGTAGTAAGAGTCGGAGAACGCGACTTCCTTCTCACGCTCGGGCGTGTCAGTGATAGCCGCGATGGCGGCATCGTACTTGGCGCCCGAAGCAACGCCAGGGACGAGCGTGTCGAAGTCGTTGTTGACGTACTCGACATCCAGACCCAGCTTGTCACCGATAGCCTTGATGAGCTCAAGGTCAAAGCCCTGGTAATCGCCGTTGTCATCCTTGTACTCAAACGGCGCGTACTCGGCAGAGGTGCCGACGGTGAGTGTACCGTCCTTGACGAGTGCATACTCCTTGGAGCCGTCGACCTTCTCGACCTTCACGTCATCAGAGCTGCTGGAACCGGCATCGGAACCAGAGGTGGCGTTGGACGAGCCGCAGCCCGTCAGTGCGAGGGCGAGCGCCATGGCGCCCGTGGCGGCAAATGCGCCAAGCTTCTTGAGCTTCATAATCAGTCTCCTTCCGGTGACCCCGTTTGATTCAGAGGCCTGCAAAAA
Organism: uncultured Collinsella sp.; assembly: GCA_900547025.1. GTDB lineage: Bacteria > Actinomycetota > Coriobacteriia > Coriobacteriales > Coriobacteriaceae > Collinsella. The sequence continues at coordinate 4,442 of UREZ01000036.1, read as the reverse complement.
CTGTTGGCTATTATGCACCCGGAATTACGAATCTGCAATGAGAAAACTGATTGAAACAATCCCATAACATGAATGGAACACTCCACTTTGTGACAGTTGTTACTGCTGTAACGACCTTAATAGCGTAATTTCAGCTGCATAACCTGCAAGTTCGTTCGGTGTCTCCAAAATGAACGGCAGTGCACGCAAACGGCTATTCGATACAATATTCTGCATAACCTGCATACCGCCGCCAAACTCCTCGCTGCCAAGGTATCCCTTGCCGATGCACTCGTGACGATCTTTATGGGCGCCACAAGGGTTCTTCGAATCGTTGATGTGTACGGCACGCAGGCGATCGATGCCCACCACGCGGTCGAACTCGTCGAGTACGCCGTCCAGATCATGGATGATGTCGTAGCCAGCATCGCTCACATGGCAGGTGTCCAAACAAACGCCCAGCTTATCGGACAGCTCTGGGCACTTGGCGGCAACGCCCTCGATAATGCGCGCCAGCTCTTCAAAGCTACGGCCCACCTCGGTGCCCTTGCCCGCCATGGTCTCGAGCAATACCGTCGTCTGCTGTCCCTCAAACATCACCTGGCACAGCGTGTCGACAATCATCTGAATGCCGGCGTCTGCCCCCTGTCCCACATGCGCACCGGGATGGAAGTTGTAGTAGTTGCCGGGCAGTGCTTCCAGACGCTGCAAATCTTCCGCCATAGCCTCCAAGGCAAACTCCCGCGCCCGCTCCTTAGCGGAGCAGGGGTTATAGGTATACGGGGCATGCGCCACCAGCGGTCCAAAGTCGTTTTGCGCCATAAGCTCGCGCAGAGCCGCCACGTCATCCATGTCAAGGTCTTTTGCCTTGCCACCGCGCGGGTTGCGCGTAAAGAACGCAAAGGTATTGGCACCAATGGACAACGCCGTCTCCCCCATTGCCCGATAGCCCTTCGTCGTCGAAAGATGACACCCGATCGTTAGCATCTCCAACTCCCCCTCATCAGTTGCGGTGAAATACGGTCTATTGGTGCCTTATTTTGGCGCAAACAGACCGTATTCCACCGCAAGATATAAAAGGGGCATCAGGGGCACGGTCCGCCGAGCCCCCCTAGAGCACCAGCACCGCAGCCTAGAGCGTCAAGCGAATCGCATCGATAATCTGCGCGCAGCGCTGCGTGGCGGCAAGAGGCATAACGGGGCTTTCAAGCTCTCCCGTCTGGACGAGCTGCGTCGCATGCTGAATTTCGCCGTAGAAATCATCGACCTCAAACGGGGCATTAATTTCGAGCATTCGTCCGTCGGAGTACTTCACATGGGCGAGCTCGGGGCGATGGAGGCGCTCGATTTCCACCGAGCCCCGCTCGCAGGCAATCGTTAAGCGGCTTCCATATGCCGCTTTGCCGTCGCACACCATATGAATGGGTATACCGCCGACACTCATATGGATCTCATCGGCCCAATCCACGCGGCCGCCCGATACGTCACGCCAGCGGACTTCACGAGACGAAACATCGCACGCACCCGCAAGCAGATCCTCAAACCACCCGACCGCGTAGCAGCCCATGTCATATAGACAGCCACCCTGCAACGGATCGAGCAGATAACTCGAAGGCGGCTCACCATAATCGAGTTTTTGCACGCTTTCGATCGAGACGATACGGCCGAGCTCGCCCGACGTAAGCAAACCCTTCACGCGAGTATGCATCGGACAAAACCGATTCTTCATCGCCTCCATAAACAGTACGCCGCGCTCGCGAGAGGTGGAGGCAATCGACAGAGCCTCTTCCTCACTCAAAACGGCCGGTTTTTCGCACAGCACGGCCTTTCCCGCGCGCAGTGCCCGACAGACCCAATGCGCATGCATGCCATGTGGAAGAGCCAAGTAGATTGCGTCGACATCGGGATCGGCAATCAGCGCATCATAAGCCGCATCGCCGCTATCGTCAGCCGTGGCATAACTGTGCGCGGCTTCAATCGAAAACGCCCTGCAAAACTCCTCAACATGCGAAGGAGTGCGGCCGGCCGCAGCCACCAGCCGTGCCCCGTCGACCTTCTTGAGCGACGATGCAAATCGATGCGAAATGTGCCCAGCGCCCAAAACGCCCCAACGAACCTCGCGCAAATCATCATATGAATCCCGATGGCCCACGACAGCCCCCTTCAGTTGCGGTGAAATAGTTCCTGTTTAAGCCCCATTCTGCCGCAAACAGGAACTATTCCACCGCAAGTTATAAAAGGGTCATGAGGAGCGCGTTTTGCAAAAGGCTTTAAGCGCAGCCGTTACGGGGCCAGGCTGGAAACGTCGGCGCACATCGTCGAGACGCTCGGGAATATCGATGTGCTGCGGGCAGTGACGTGCGCATTTGCCGCACTTGGCGCAATTGCTCACCAGCTTGGGCTCGTTCGTCCGCACCGCGCTCGCCGTAAAGTATTGAGACAGCCCCGTAAACCAACTATGCGCATAGCTTGCGTTGTAGGCGGCAAAGCAGCCGGGAATATTGATGCCCTTGGGGCATGGCATGCAGTAGCCGCACCCCGTACAGGGCACGCGATTCGATTTCTCAAACTCTCCCAGCACGCGTGCGATGGTATCGAGCTGCTCTCTCGTCATCGAATTCGGCAGTGCGCGATCCGCCAATGCCGCGTTCTCGTCCACCTGTGCGGTATCGGTCATGCCCGAAAGCAGCATCGTGACCTGAGGATGGTTCCACACCCACGAAAGTCCCCAAGCAGCCGGCGTCTTCAGGTATGGATCGAGTACGTCATCGAGCACAGCCCGGGCCCGCGGCGACAGCTTGCCCGCTAAACGCCCGCCCAGCAGCGGCTCCATCACAAACACCGCGAGCCCGCGCTCCGCAGCCGCCATGAGTCCCGCCGTTCCCGCTTGGTAGCGCTCTCCAGCGTAGTTGTACTGGATCTGGCAAAAATCCCAGTCATACGCGTCAAGCATCGTGAGGAAGTCCGCGGCGCTGCCGTGGTACGAAAAACCAATCTGGCGAATGCGCCCCGCCGCCTTTTGACGCGCAATCCAGTCCTCGATACCCAACGCCACCACGCGCTCCCACTGGGCGGGCGAGGTGATGTTGTGCATGAGGTAATAGTCGATATGATCGGTTCGCAGGCGGCGCAGTTGTTCGTCGAAAAACCGGTCGAAATCCTCCGCGCACTTGCACGAAGCATGCGGCAGTTTGGTCGCCAGCAACACCCGGTCGCGTAGCCCCAAGCGCTCAAGTGAGGCGCCCACGCACACCTCGTTACCGGGATAGAGATACGCAGTATCCAGATAATTAATCCCCTGTTCCACCGCACGGGAAATGATGGCATCGGCTGTCTTCGCATCCGGATGGCCCGGCGCACCGGGAAATCTCATGCAGCCCAGACCCAGAGCGGATATTCGGTTACCACTTTTGGGGTCAACGCGGTATTGCACGGCCCCTCCTTTCGCCATCAGCGCCCCGGCAAGGCGAAACACAATGGTCACGCGGCCGAAACATCGTGGAATCGCAATCGAGAACGTATCGTAACGCAGCAGAAATCGAGCTGTCACGACACCGCTTTAACATCAGCAAAAAGCCCGATGAAAGGAGCCACCCATGCCCGCGCTCGACCTTTGGAACCTCGCATCCCAGCTCAAAAGCACCGATTATCGCTGGGTAGACCTCACCCACACGCTCTCGTGCGACACTCCGCACTGGTTTGGCTTTAAGCCCTTTGAGTCCACCAAACTCTTCGACTACCTGCCCGACACGCCCGAAGACATGCTCGCGCCCATGCGCTGCTTCCAGTATTCGGTCGCCTCGCAGTACGGCACCCACGTCGACGCGCCGCGCCACTTCCATGTCGATGGCCGCTCCCTTGGCGAGATCGAACCTATCGAGTTTATGCATCCGCTCTGCGTCATCGACAAACACGAGGAGTGCGCCGCAAACCCCGACTTTATTCTGACCGTCGATGACCTCAAGACCTGGGAGAACGAGCACGGCCGCATTCCCGAGGACGCCTTTGTCGCCTTCCGCTCCGACTGGTCCAAGCTCGCCGACCTCGAAAACAAGGACGAAGACGGCCAGCCCCACTACCCCGGCTGGGACCTCGATGCCATCAAATGGCTTGTAGAAGAGCGCAACATCGGTGCCATCGGCCACGAACCGGCAGACACCGACCCCGCAACCGTGACCACACGCGAGGATGCCTACCCCTACCCCGGCGAACAGTACATCCTCTCGGTCGACCGCTATCAGATCGAGGTCATGGACCATCTAGACGAGCTTCCCGCCACAGGCGCCGTCATCTTCTGCACCTTCCCCAAGGTACGCGATGGCGTTGGATATCCCGCACGCGTTTTCGCGGTCTGCCCCGCAGCGTAAGCTCCGCGCGTCCATTCATTTAAAAATCGCCACCCTGCATGCACAAGGTGCGCTGGCAGCATACAATCAAAACCACCCCTAAAAGGGGTGGTTTGC
>UREZ01000035.1 GCA_900547025.1 uncultured Collinsella sp. | reverse complement strand
AACCTGCAACCCACTGATTACAAATCAGTTGCGCTACCGTTGCGCCACACTGGCACACTTGGCGCTTTCGCGCGAAGCCTGTTAAGAATAATGGAATTGCGGACGGGGCGCAACAGGCCGCACGGCGTTATATAAATATGCAAAATCCAGCAACAGCGCGTACCAGGCCCGTTCATTTCTGTCAGTGCGCCCTCAATCTTAAAACCATTCGCCAGAACGAATAGTTTTAATTACAATTGGCTATATAAAACTATTCGTTCTGGCGAAGGGTTTCGCGATGTTGACTACCAAGGAAGCAGCCGAGCTGCTCGGCATCAGCCCGCGCAGGGTGCAGGAGCTCATTAAGAACGGCGCGCTGACCGCCCGCAAGGCTTCTGGCGTGTGGCTCATCGACAAAGACAGCGTAGACGCGCGACTCCGCTCCGCAACCAAAAGAGGGGGACGACCTCGTCGTGGGCATGGGAAAAGCGAAGTCGCATTTACCCTCATGAACCGCACGCACGAAGTAGCCCAACTGGTCTACAGCACATCGCGAAAAGACTTCACCCACATCGGCGCCGACATCGATTACGCCCACGCCCCTATTGGAGTATTTGGCCCTAATAGCCCCATATCGCTCGACTCCTTCCGCATCTGGTGGCGCGGCCGCGGTATTCCGCTCGCACGCATTGGGCTAGCCTCCCTGCTTGCAGAAGCCGCAGTCGATGTTCCCGATGAACTCGTACAGCGAAATCTTGGCCTCTCCCTATCCGACCAGTATTGGATTAGACCCCAAGGTTCCGGTCTCGCGTGGGAAGATATTAACTTCTTCAATAACGCCTTTGATGACGTCTCGCTGTCCATTGCGCCCTTTGCCCCAGAGGGAAAAGCGGCTGCCGCAAAGCCCGATAACACGTCGGACGGCAATCTTCAAAAGTACTGGACGTGCGAGGGCGGGCGTCGAATTCTGCATAAGGCAGGAGCGCACCTGAACCAGGAACCTTATAACGAGCTGGTGGCGACCGCGCTCCACCGTCGCATCCTAAACGCCTGCGATTATGTGCCTTACTCACTCGAGGGCACGGGCACTTCCGCCCTGAGCATATGCGATGTCTTCTTAACTGATGAAGAAGAGTATGTCCCTGCGTTCTATGTAAACCAGCACGCAAACGCAGATGAACGACTAACCGACTACGAGCGATACGTAGCAAACTGCGAGGAGCTCGGGGTGGCAGGCGTCAAGGATGCCCTTGACCGCATGATCGCGTGCGACGACATCATCGCCAACTACGATCGTCATTGGCGCAACTTCGGCCTCGTGCGAAACGTCAACTCACTGGCCTGCAGACCAGCCCCCATCTTCGATTCGGGCTCATCGCTCTGGTGCAACATATCTCTAGAGGAGCTTAGGGCAGGAGAGCACAGTTTTGCCAGCGCGCAGTTCCATTCAAGTCCCGCGAAACAAATGTTGCTTGTTGAGGATATGAGCTGGTTTGACGGGGGCAAACTCGATGGTTTTGTCGACGAGGCAATCGAGATTCTGTCTAAAAACGATGCCCTAGCAGCGAGACTGCCTTATCTAAAAGAGGCGTTAACGTGGCGCCTCGAAAGAATGATCGACATCGCTGAATGGAGTTAGCAAGGCAGCATTGCCCCGCCAACTCCCCTACCGTCCGCGCAGGGCCTTGAGCTTGGCCAGGGCATCGGGACTCAGGCGGCTGCCCAGAGTCATCTTGATTTGCGGAGCTTCCTCTGCCTCGTGAACGTCGTTATCGATCTGTTTGATCTCGTCCACCAGCATACGGCTCGAGATGCGCGTAACACCCTTGCCCATGACGACGGCCTGGATCGTGCCGTCGCTCGACACCACGGAGCACGCGCGGCCTTCCTCGCGCGCCTCGATGCAGAGCTTCTGTACCACGGTATCGGCAGAGACGCCCGTCGGCGAGAACTCGATACGCACGCCGCGGGCCGGCAGGTTGGGGCGCTCGCTGGAGATATTGCCCGCGCCGTCAAACACAATCACAGCCTCGTAGCGGCCCTGGGCAAACGCGGCAACATCGTTGATGAGCGCGGTGCGCGCCATATCGTGGACGTCGCTGGAATATGGATCGTCGGAATGGTCGTAGATGAGCTTTTCGTAGCGCGGCGTGCAGTGAATCACGTTGTAACCGTCGACCACCAGCAGCTCGGGCTTATTGGAGTGCACCGTCGAGACCGGATCGGCGATGGCCTGCGCAAACGCATTGCCGCCCACGCCATAGGTCGCGGCCGAAACAATCGGCTTGGCCGAGCCCTCGCCAAAGCGCTTGGCCTTGGACTTGGCGCGGTTCTTCTTGGACATGCGCTACTCCTCCCCCATGAGCTCGCCGGCATTGCGGCGCAGCCACTCAAAGCACAGCGCGGTGGTCGCCTGGGCAACGTTGAGACTCTCGGTCATGCCGCGCTGGGGAAGCTTGGTCAAGAAGTCGCATTTCTCGAGCACCAGTCGCGAGATGCCGTCGCCCTCGGAGCCCATGACGAGCGCCACGCGGCCCTCGAAGGGAGCATCCCAGCAGCTGCCCTCGGCGTGCTCGGAAGCGCCACCCACCCAAAAGCCGGCGGCCTTGAGGTCATCGAGCGCACGGGCAATGTTGGGAACCTGCGCGATGGGCAGGTGCATGACGGCGCCGGCAGAAGTCTTATAGCTGCCGACGGTCACACCGGCGGCGCGCTTGTTGGCGACGACGACGCCCGCCGCGCCCACGACCTCGGCGGAGCGCACGATCGCACCAAAGTTGCCATCGTCGGTCACATGGTCGAGCACGACGACAAGCGCAGGTCCGTCACCCGCGCGGTCGAGAATATCGGCGACATCGGCATAGGGGAAGTTGCCAACCTCGAGCGCAATGCCCTGGTGAGCGCCATGGCTCGACAGCGCATCGAGCTGCGCGCGCGGCACATACTTAATGCGGACGCCTGCAGCGTTGAGGTCGTCGACCAGGCGCGACAAGGCGGCATCGCGCTCCCCGCCCTCGGCGATGAGCGCGCACTTGACGGGAAAGCCGGTACGCAGCGCCTCGGCGGCAGCACGGCGGCCTTCGATAAACTCGCCCTTGGAGACCTGAACGTTGTCACGGTTGCGATCTCGCTGCGGACGCGCAGCCTGGGCTTGGGAGCGCTCGCGCTGGCCCTTGGGAGCGGCAGCGCGGTCGTTGCGGCGAATCGGACGCGAGCCAGAAGCGGCCTGCTTGCCGCCACGAGGCGCACGCTTGCGATTGTCGGCCATAGGACGGCCTCCTTAAATAGATAACGAACAAGAATCGACCGTCCGAGCCACGGCACCTTGCCTTTCAATCGTCGGGCATGACCACCAGGTCTATGCCCTCCTCTTTCAAGGCAATCTGCCGCACCTCGAACGGTCGACAAATACTAGAGACTCTTAATACGAGTGCCCGCGGCCGTATCCTCAATGGTGAGGCCCAGGTCCTTGAGCTGGTCGCGGATGGCGTCGGCCAGATCCCAGTTCTTGGCGGCACGGGCCTCGGCGCGGGCCTCGAGAATCTTGGCAGCAGCCTCGTCCACGTCGTCGCCCGTATAGGCAACCAGACCGGCGGCAACGCCCAGCAGACCCAGCGGCAGCTCGACCTTGGGCTCGGGAAGCTCAACGCCAAACGTATCGAGCAGCTCGGCCAGCGTATCGGCGGCAGCCAGGACTGCGGCCTTGTCGGCAGCATCGCCCGCCTGCTCCAGGTACTGGTTGCACTCGGTCACAAAGCCAAAGACAGCACCCATGGCACCAGCGGTGTTAAAGTCGTCGTCCATGCACTCCTTAAAGGCGGCACGGGTCTCGGCGGCCTTGGCGGCAAACGCCTCGGCGGCAGCCTCATCGGCGTCGGCCGTCGCATGGTTCGCGGCCCAACGCAGGTTCTCGACCGTACCGGCAATACGCGTGAGCGAATTCTCGGCACCCTCCAGGCGCTCCCAGGAGAAGTCGAGCGGCGAGCGATAGCTCGTCTGCAGCATCAGCAGGCGCAGGGCCGCGGCAGAGTGCTGCTCGAGCACCTCGGCCAGCGTAAAGAAGTTTCCGAGCGACTTGGACATCTTCTCGCCGTCGACCAGTAGCATGCCCGTGTGCATCCAGGTGTTGGAGAAGCCCTGGTGCCAAGCGCAGGTGGCCTGGGCGCACTCGTTCTCGTGATGCGGGAAGGCAAGGTCGGAGCCGCCGCCGTGGATGTCGATCGGGGTGCCCAGGTAGCGGTGCACCATGGCGGCGCACTCGGTGTGCCAACCGGGACGCCCCTCGCCCCAGGGGCTCGGCCAGCTGGGCTCGCCGGGCTTGGCGGCCTTCCACAGGGCAAAGTCGAGCGGGTCGTTCTTGTCCTCGTTCTCCTCGATGCGCGCGCCAACCATAAGGTCGTCGATGTTGCGGCCCGAGACCTGACCATAGTTGGGATCGCTGCGCACGGCAAAGTACACATCGCCGTTATCGGCGGCGTAGGCGTGGCCCTGCTCGATGAGCGTCTTGATCATGGCGATCATGGGGCCGATCTCCTTGGTGGCGCGAGGACGCACATCGGGATCGAGCACGTTGGCGGCGCGCATGACGCCGATGAACTTGTCGGAGAACTCCGTCGCGACCTCGGCGGCAGTGCGGCCCTGCTCGTTGGCGCGCTTGATGATCTTGTCATCGACATCGGTGAGGTTCTGGGCGAACGTGACCTCGTAGCCGCTCGCGATGAGCCAGCGACGAATCACGTCAAAGCTGAGGAACGTGCGGGCATTGCCGATGTGGATGTTGTCGTAGACCGTGGGGCCGCACACGTACATGCGGACCTTGCCGGACTCGATGGGCTGGAACTCTTCCTTTTTATGGGTAGCGCTGTTGTAGATACGCATTCGTTACTCCTTAACGGTTTTCTGTAGCAGGCAGACGGCCCAGGCGCCGATTCCCTCGCCCTGGCCTTCCCAACCGAGCTTTTCGGTCGTAGTGGCGGCGACGCCCACGTTTCCGACGTCAACGCCCAGGGCATGGGCAAGGTTGGCGCGCATGGCATCGCGGTGCGGGGTGATCTTGGGTTGCTGACAGGCAATGGTGCAATCGGCATCGACAAACTCGAAGCCCAGCTCGCGCGCATAGCCCATCACGCGAGCGAGCAGCACCATCGAATCAGCACCCTCATAGGCGGGGTCGGTATCGGGGAATAGCTTGCCGATGTCTCCCCCGCGGCAGGCGCCCAGAATGGCGTCGGCCAAGGCGTGCGCGAGCACATCGGCATCCGAGTGGCCCAGCAGGCCACGCTCGTAGGGAATATCGACACCGCCGATGATACATCGACGCCCCTCCACCAGACGGTGAACGTCGTAGCCATGGCCAATGCGCAGGTTACTGAACATGGGGAAGGTCCTCTCCCTCGGCCATGCGGCCAAGCAGAATCGCGGTTACGGGACGCAAGTCCTCGGGCACCGTCACCTTAAGGTTGTCGCGCGGGCTCTGGACGCAGCGGACGCGTCCGCCCATGCGCTCGACCAACGACGAATCATCGGTACCGATAAAGCCCTCGGCAATAGCAGCGGCGTGAGCGCGCTTCATAGCATCGACGCTAAAGATCTGCGGCGTCTGCGCGGCCCAATAGAGCTCGCGCGGCGGCGTCTCGACGATGTTGTCGCCATCGACGATCTTGAGCGTGTCGATCGCGGGCTGACCGCACACGACACCGTCGAGCGAGCGGTCGCTCACAAGCACGTCGATAGCGTGGTCGATGGCCTCGGTCGTAATGAGCGGACGAGCGCCATCGTGAATGGCGACGTATTCAAAGCCCGCCGGAACCGCATGCACGCCGGCACGGGTGGAATCCTGACGGGTATCGCCGGCATCGGCAAAGCTGATGGGCGTGTCGTAGTCAAACGGGTCGATGGCCAGGCGGCGCATCTCGGCACGGCGCTCGGCAGGACACACCACCACAATGTGGCCGACCTTGTCGCTACGATCGAACGCGCGGATGGACCAGCTCATGAGCGGACGGCCCGCCACGTTAACGAGCTGCTTGCCGCCGGGATTTCCAAAGCGCTGGCCGCTGCCGCCGGCAACGACCACGGCGCATACGGGCGCCATTATGCGTTCCCCTGTTTGGTGCCCTTCATGCGGTACAGGGAGTCCGCAAGAATGGCAGGGTTGTTAACGCCAAAGTCGCCCAGGCGCTCCGGATCATCGCTGATGTCATCCATGAGCTCCTGCAGCGAGCCGTACTCGTCGACGATCTTCTCGGCCACGCCGTCGCGCACGACGGACACGCGCGAAAGCGTGCGCAGGCCCAGCGGCGTCATGACGGAGTCCTCGTCCAGGTCGTCATAGCCCAGAACCGCCGCCACATGCTGCGGGTCGGACAGGTCCTTAGGCGTCATGCGGCTCAGCTCGGCGCGAATCTTCTCGGCGTTTGCCTCGGAGGAATCGCTTGCGTAGTCGCGGATCATCAAGTCGTATTCGGTATCCATGCTGGAGCCCGCGAGCTGCTCGAGCTGCATCTGCACGAGCTTGCCCTGGTTACCCAGCTTGACGATGCAATCCTTAAGCTCGGTCTTTGCCTGTTGCATGATCTCGAAACTCGAGAAGATGCCGGTGATGTCGGCGAGCGTGACGTAGTCGTCGAGCTCAAGGGCCGTCAGGCGCAGCAGGGAGCGATCGAGCGACTGACGGGTAGTCTGGAGCGTGGCGACGAGCTGGTTGACCGAGCTCATGATGGTGGTGACGGGCTGGATCTCGTAGCTCTTGCCGTGGACGTACACGTTGACGACGGCACGACGAGCCGAAACCGAGATCACGATGGCGTCGGTGAGCACCGACATGCGAGCGGCAGTACGGTGACGCATGCCCGTCTCACTCGTGGCGAGCGAGGGATCGGGATTGAGGTGGAAGTTGGCGCGCAGGATCTGGGTGAGGTCACCATCGATAACGATGGCGCCGTCCATCTTGGAAAGCTCGAACAGGCGGTTCGAGGTAAACGAAATGTTGAGCGGGAAGCCGTCGTTACCGGCAGCGAGCACGTTTTCAGTGTCGCCGACGCAGATAAGGGCACCCAGGTGACCGGCAATGATCATGTCGAGGGCGGTGCGGATCGGCTGGCCAGGTGCCGTCAGGCGAATGGCCTGTTCCATACGCTTTTGCAGCTCGTTCTTATCCAAGGCATCGCTCCCATCGTATACGCTCCATAAACGTCAATAAGTTTCTCACGGTTTGCCCCTGTGACGCCCGCAAAATCCGATGCTTACAGAATGAGCGAACACAGCTGAGAGCCCCAATCCAAATGAGCTGCTTATGTGGTAGCATCGGGATTCGCATAAATGAGGGAGTAGTCGCGTGATCGGGTTCGCCTCCGGTGGCGCGGCAAGTCAACACACTGGCCGATGCGGCCTGGCTTGCCTTAATGAACGAGACTCGTGGCTGTGCGCGCAACGCGTACGCCACGAGTCTTTTTTGTTACTCCCCCAAGAGGTACACGCGGGCCCGCCCGCAGAGAGGGAGCCAGACTATGGGACTCGCAGAGCTCGCGTTGCTCGCCGTTGGCCTTTCGATGGACGCCTTTGCCGTATCCATCTGCAAGGGCCTTGGCATGAAGAAGATCAACCTTAAGGTCGCCGTAGTGCTCGGCCTGTTCTTTGGCGGCTTCCAGGCAGGCATGCCCGTGATCGGATGGGCGCTTGGCAGTCAATTCATGAGCATCATCGGCCCCATCGACCACTGGATCGCCTTTATCCTGCTCGCCTTCATCGGCGGCAAAATGCTGTGGGAGGCCTTTACCGAGGACGAGGATGAAGGCGACGGCAAGGATGCCGAGAAGATTGAACTGGGCGAGTACCTGATCCTCGCCATCGCCACCTCAATCGACGCCCTGGCCGTGGGCATCTCGTTTGCCGCGCTCTCGGTTGACATCGTGCCCGCTGTATCGCTTATCGGCGTCACAACGTTTATCTTCTCCGTCGCCGGCGTAGCGATCGACCACACCTTTGGCGCGCGCTACGAAAAACCCGCCACCATCGTGGGTGGCGTCGTGCTCATCCTTATCGGCCTCAAGATCCTGCTGGAACACTTGGGTTTTTTGGTGCTGTAAAACACCCTTCAAAACTAAACGTCCGTATGAGGTCTCATGCAGAGTTTTGCATGAGCCTTTTCATGCAGACTTTTGCATGTCATACTAGGATGCAAAAGTCTGCACGTTAGGAGATTGCCATGGATACCCTTCCCATCACCACGCCGCGCCAAGCCGGCATCTACGTGCGTCAGGCGCGCGAGGCGCAGGGGATCACCCGTGCTGCCCTCGCTAAAAAAGCCGGTGTTTCGGAACGCCTGCTCGCATCGCTCGAGCTGGGAGATGCCACGGGCATTCGGCTCGACAAGCTGCTGGCAGTTTTCGGTGCTCTTGGACTGGCGCTCGCCGCTCAAGGGGATATAGGCGAAACGAAAAATGAGCAACCAGTCGACGCCCCGCATGCTGATCAACCTTGCAGCACCTCCAGACGCCATCACGCCCAACGTCTTCATCATCGCAACCGTCGCAGCACAACCATTCCGGCTCTCGCAGATGTCCCCTTTACGTCCGAGCTCTACGACAAGGCCTTCGCCGATTTCGCCATGTCCAATCTCGGAGTCTCGATTGCCGCAAACGCATCTAGCCAAACCAAGCCCGAAGGGAAATAGCCAATGGCCAGAACATCACTTCGGACCATTATTTGCGGCGTACCTGCGGGAACGCTCACGCAAGATGAGAACGGTCTTATCAGCTTTACCTACGATCATGACTATGACGGGCCAGCCCTATCGACCAACATACCCGTATCGAATCGCATATACGGCCAACAGGTCATGAATCCGTACTTGTTTGGTCTTCTGCCCGACAGCGAGGACCAGCGAAAAGCGATCGCCGTCGAATTCGACACCAGGCCCAACAATCCCGTTGCGCTGCTCAGCCATATCGGACTCGACTGTCCGGGCGGAGTACAGTTTTGTGACGAAGAAGACGTCGACGCCGTCCTGCATCGCGACGGCGAATACCGCCCTATAGACGACCACGATATTGCTCTCCGTCTCAAGTCGATCAGAGATGACCGCGAGGCATCGTGGATGGGCCTAGATGAAAGTTGGTCACTTGGGGGCAACCAGGGCAAGTTCGCGCTCGCGTTCATAAACGGCCGCTGGTGCGAATGCGTGGGCTCATCGCCCACGACGCATATTTTCAAAAATGGCGTTATCGGATTTAAACTCGAGGCTCTCAATGAGTTTGTCTGTATGAAAAGCGCCCAGCGCGTGGGTATCGCAACGGCGAACGTTGAGTATCGCTTATTTGAGGACGAACCCGCCCTCATTGTTGAGCGCTATGACCGTGTGAAAGCTAAAGACGGAACAATCATGCGTCTACACCAAGAAGACCTCTGTCAGGCCCTTGGAGTGATGCCCGCACAAAAGTACACGGCAGACGGCGGCCCGACCGCACGCGATATTCAGGAACTCCTCGTCAATACGAGCCACCATCAACTTAACCTGTATCTGTTTACGCAGATACTTTTCTTTAACGCCATCATCGGCGCACCGGACGCGCATGCGAAGAACTATTCCCTTCTTCTTGGAAACGGCGGCACAGCTATGATGGCTCGTATGTACGATGTCGCGTCGGGTTTGGCGTATGAGCGCATGCGCCGCCGGGCGCGCCTTGCCATGAGCGTTGGCGGCGAAAATCGTGTGGGGCGCATCGGTCCAGGCGCCATCCGCCGATACCACGGTATGGGTGACCCCGCGTTGGAGGCGGCGCTCACCGATGCCGGGCTATCCGAGAAGTTTTGCTTTGCGACCATGATGGACCTCGCCTACGAGGTACCCATTTGCATAGAAGAGGTCATGAACGAATACGCCGACCTGCCCGGCATGGCGGACCTGCGCGAGCATATGCTCGGCCCCGTCCGCGAAAACTGCCAACGCACCCTCGACCTCATCAGGGCAGAAATGGACTAGGTGGCTGTAATTTCGCAATTATCAAACAAAAGAGAGGGGGCACCCGTCGCAAAAGCTCGGATGCCCCCTCTCGTAATGTCATTTGCAATCCGCTAGCACGTGACTCGGACTGCTGCTAGCGCAACCTTTACGCGGCAAGGCGCTTGAGGACGTCGATGAGCAGCTCGTAGAAGCGCTCGGCAGAAGCGAGCTCCATGCTCTCGTCCGGGGTGTGGACATCGGAGAGCGTCGGGCCCACGGCGATGGCGTCCAGGCCGTGCAGGGCCTCGGCAAACAGGCCGCACTCAAGGCCGGCGTGAATGGACTCGATGCGCAGCTCGGAGCCAAAGAGCTCGCGATAGCTCTCGACAAAGACGTCGCGGACCGGCGAATGCTCGGCATAGCTCCAGCCGGGATACTCGAACTCGAACTTGGCGTCGAAGCCCAGGACATCGGCCAGCGTCTGCAGGCGATCCTTGAACTCGTTCTGCAGCGAGGTGATCGAAGAGCGCGGGGACAGCATGATCTTGACCTCGTCGTCAGAAGTGGCAACCACACCGATGTTGGAGGAGACCTCGACGGAGCCGTCGGTAGCGACGTTGCGGCGAATCACGCCGTTAGGGGCAAGACGCAGGGCGCGGATGAGGGCAAGCGCGGACTTCTGGTCCATGGCCTCGACCTCGGCGTCGTCGGCAATCTCGACGGTGCAGGTAAAGCCGGGGTCGAAGACCTCGAGCTCGGCAGTGACGTCAGCGATGATGCCACGGGCGATCTCGGCCGCAGCCTCGGCGGCAGCGTGGTCGGCGTAGACCAGAACAGCCTTGCACTCACGGTTGATGGCGTTGTCCTTGGTGCCGCCGTTAAAGCTGACGATGGCGGGCTCGCCGGCAACCATCAGGCGGTCGATGATGCGGGCCATGATGAGGTTGCCGTTGCCGCGCTCCAGGTGGATATCGCTGCCGGAGTGACCGCCCAGCAGGCCGGAGATGTCGAGCGTGAGGGTGCTACCGGTCTTGTGCTCGCGCGCGATCGGGCAGGTGTAGGTAACGACGACGCCGCCGGCGCAGCTGACGGTGGCAACGCCCTCCTCCTCGGAATCGAGGTTGATCATGGTGCGGGCGCTAATCTGGGACTTGTCGAGCGTCTCGGCGCCGACCAAGCCAGTCTCCTCGTCGGTGGTGAATACGCACTCGAGGGCAGGGTGAACGATCGAATCGTCATCGAGAACAGTGAGCATCAGAGCGACGGCGATACCGTTGTCGGCGCCCAGGGTGGTGCCGTTGGCGGTGAGGACGCCGTCCTTGACGACCAGGTCGATACCATCGGTCGTAAAGTCGTGCTCAACGGAGCCCAACTTGTCGCACACCATATCGATGTGGCCCTGTAGCATCACGGTCGGGGCATTCTCGGCGCCGGCAGATGCGGGCTTGCGAATGATGACGTTGTAGACCTCGTCCTGGTACACATCGAGACCGCGCTCCTTGGCAAACGCAACCAGGAAATCGCTGATGCCCTTCTCGTTGCCAGACCCACGGGGGATCGCGCTGACCTCCTCAAAGAAATGGAACAGCTGGGCGGGCTCGTAGCCGGTAATCTTGTAGTCCATGGTGCCTCCTTGGCGCAACTGGTTAGACAGTAAGACATGCGACTTGTATATTCCCAGACTTTGCGTGCATAAACCAGTCGAAAACGCCGAGCGCCCTCGCATCATCGGCTAACGGTGGACCGTATAGCGTAACGGTCACAACTTCCGCAGCTCTACAAATCGAGGCGCCCTTTCCGGAGCGCCTCGATTGCGCGTATCAAATTGTCGCCACGCCCTACAGCGCGCCGGAACCGGCTTGCATCATGCCGCCGGGGCCCGAGGTCACGCCGCCGCTCACGGGCGCGGCGTTGCCGGTGTGCGGTACCGCCGGGGCGGTATCGCCACCAAGCGTGCCCGCCGGACGCGGTGCCGGGATCTCGCCCGTGCCGCGGCTAAAGACAAACTTGCCATCGGCCACGTCGCACAGGACGGTATCGCCCTCGCCCCACTCGCCAGCCAGCAGTTCCTCGGACAGCGGATCCTCGATGAGCTTTTGGATGGCACGACGCAGCGGACGCGCGCCGTTGGTGAGGTCGGTACCCTCCGCCACAATCTTGTCGTAGGCCGCATCGGTAAGCTTGATGTTCATGCCGTTTGCGATCAGGCGCTGGCGCAGATCGTCCACCAGCAGGTGCGCAATCTTGGTCAGGTTCTCGCCCGAAAGCTTCTGGAACACCACGATGTCGTCGATACGGTTGAGCAGCTCGGGGCGGAACAGGCGCTTGAGCTCGCCCATCGCGCGGCCGCGGATCTCACTCGAGGTGAGGCCCTGCTCGCCGGTGGTGCCAAAGCCAACGCTCGCATCCTGCGCGATCTCGCGGGCGCCCACGTTTGACGTCATGATAATCACGGTATTGCGGAAGTCGACCGTCTTGCCCTGGCTATCAGTCAGGCGACCCTCCTCCAGCACCTGCAACAAAATGTTGAAGATGTCGGGGTGCGCCTTCTCGATCTCGTCGAACAGCACGACCGAGTACGGGTGACGACGAACGGCCTTGGTAAGCTGACCGCCCTCGTCGTGGCCCACGTAACCCGGAGGGCTACCGATGAGCTTGGAGACCTCAAACTCGCTACCGAACTCGGACATGTCGAAGCTGATGAGCGCGTCCTTGCTGCCAAAGAGGTACTCGGCGAGCGTCTTGGCGAGCTCGGTCTTGCCCGTGCCGGTGGGACCCAGGAAGATAAAGCTGCCGCCGGGGCGACGCGGATCCTTGAGCGGCGAGCGGCTGCGGCGCACGGCCTTGGCGACGGCCTCGACAGCCTCGTCCTGGCCGATGATGCGGGTCTTGAGCACGCTTTCGGTCTGCAGCAGGCGCCGGCTCTCGCTCTCGGTGAGCGAGGAAACCGGCACGCCAGAGGTCACGGACACGATGTCGGCAATCTGGGCGACGTCGATGGTGAGCGGGCTGGCGTCGAGCTCGGCGGTCCAGGCGGCCTTGGCCTCGGCGAGCTCAATCTCGGCGGCCTTCTGCTGCTCGGTGATCTCGGCGGCCTTGTTCATGTCGTCGCTCTCGGTGGCCTCCTGCGCGGCGGCCTTGAGCTCCTCTATGCGATGCTCGGCCTCGCGCACCGGCTCGGGCGCGCGGTTGGCGGCGATGCGGGCGCGGGCGCCGGCCTCGTCAATGAGGTCGATGGCCTTATCGGGCAGGAAGCGATCCTGGATGTAGCGGTTGGAGAGGTTCGCGGCGGCCTCGATAGCACCCTGCGTATAGCGCACATGGTGGTGCTCCTCGTAGCGCGGCTTGAGCGCGGTCAGGATCTTGACCGTGTCCTCGACGCTCGGCTCCTCGACATCGATGGTCTGGAAGCGACGCTCGAAGGCCGGGTCCTTGGTGAGGTACTTGCGGAACTCCTCGGCCGTGGTGGCACCGATGATCTGGAAAGCACCGCGTGCGAGCACGGGCTTGAGCATGGAGCTCGCGTCGATGGAGCCCTCGGCAGAGCCGGCACCGATGATGGTGTGCATCTCGTCAATAAACAGGATGACGTCGTCAGCCTCGGTGGCCTCCTGGATCACGTTCTTGAGGCGCTCCTCAAACTCACCGCGATACTTGGCGCCCGCGACAAGACCCGGCAGGTCGAGCGTCCAGATATTCTGGTTCATGAGGTTCTCGGGCACGTTGCCGGCTGCAATCTGCTGAGCCAGGCCCTCGACGATGGCCGTCTTGCCCACGCCGGGGTCGCCCAGAATGAGCGGGTTGTTCTTGGTGCGGCGCGAAAGAATTTCCATCATACGCTGGACTTCCTTTTCGCGACCAATTACAGGGTCGAGCTCGCCATCGCGCGCCTTTTGCGTGAGGTTGGTGGCGAACTGCTTGAGCGTATCGGTGCCGCTCCCCTTTTGCTGCGACGCGTCCGAGCCGCTAAAGAACGGCAGGCCCGCACCGGGACGCCCGGCACCGGCGCCGGCGAGCGGACGCTTCTTGTCCTGGTCCTTGGCGGTAAGTTTCTCGATAGCCTTTTTGATGGAGGCGGACGACACACCCAGGCGCATGAGGATGTCCATGGCCATGCCGTTACCCTCTTCGACGATGCCAATCAGCAAGTGCTCGGTCGACACGTAGGTCTGGTTGTTCTCACGTGCCACGCGGAAGGAGCGCTCCATCACGCTGATGACGAGCGGCGTAAAGGCAAGCTTGGCAGCCTCGGTCTCCTCGCTGGGCTCGGGAACCGTGGTCTGGACCTCCTTGAGGGTGTCCATGATGTCGTCGTAGGAGATATCAAGCGAGCGCAGCGCCTCGGCAGCGATGCCCTCGTCCTCCTTGGCGAGTGCGAGCAGCAGGTGCTCGGTGCCCACCTTATTTGAGTGCAGATCGAGCGCCTCCTGTTTGGCCATCGACATGACCTTGCGCGCTCGATCGGTAAATCTATCTAACATGCTCGTTTCCTTACATGAGTTCATCGAAATCAAAACGCCCGCCCGTCGGCGGCGCTTTTGTCTCTTTACCCACAGGTTGTCTATGTTAACAGCTGGAGGAATATCTATAAACCCGGCTCACATGAATGCAGGTTATGACCGCATCGCGGGACTCACCGCGCGATGCGCGACAGGCGCCCCGCAAGAGAAACCCTAGGCGTCTTTCACCACGTCGGGACTCGTCGCACGCGATGCGCGATAGGCATCGGCCTCCTTGGAGACGCGTTCGAGCAGCTCGGATGTATCGACGCCCTCGACTTGCGCGACCGTTTCCACCGTCTGCATGGCGACCGCCCTCAGGTACGCGCACGCGCTGTCCCCCGGCTGCTCGAGGTCTATCTCCTCGCCGCCCTCCCGGGCAAAGCCGACCGCCATCACAAAGCCCATGATGCCCGAGACCAGAAAGCCCACCGCAAAGCTCGAATCTGCCTTGAGCTCTTCTCCGTCGGGGTGGACGATCTCTCTCACGCGGTCGATGATGATCGTATGGATGCCCTGCACGACCTGCTCGGCGGCACCCGCCCTCATGGTGATGACGATGCGCCGCAGCAGGCAGCGGACGTCGCGCCGGTCGAACGCCGAAAGGTCGCCCTCGCTCGAAAAATGCCAGAGGGCATCGGTGATGAGCTCGTTATCCTGCAGCAGCTGGGCTATGGCGATGGCGACGAGTTCATCGAAATCGTGAAAATAGTAGTAAAACGTTCCGCGATTGCACTGGGCGGCGCGGGTCACCTCGCCAACCGACAGCTCGAAGATGCTGTTGTTCTCGATGAGCTCCCAAAACGCCTCGATGATACGGGTGCGTGCATCGGGCGCATCGGCGTCCTTACGCGGTCTCGCCATGCGCCTCACCGCACCCCTGCGCCTTGGCGTTCATGATGAGCATCTGAAGACGGTTCTCCACGTTGGCGAAGCTCACGTCGGGATCGTAGTCGAGCGGCAGGAACTGCGCCGTGGGATACTGCTCCTTGAGCGCATGGATGAGCCCGCGCCCCACGACATGGTTGGGCAGACACCCGAACGGCTGCAGGATCACGAAGTTGCGGCAGCCGCGCTTGGCGTGCTCGAGGATCTCCGCCGGAATCAGCACGCCCTCGCCCGCATCGAACGTATGGTGCAGGATCTTATCGCTCGCGCGCACGAGCTCGGGCATGCGCGTCGGCGGCTCGTAGAGCGGGCTCGCCGCGCCCAGGCGGTCACAACGGTCGTGCGCGAGCTCGAACAGGTTGTCCGCCGTGGCGTACCAGGCCTTTTCGGGCAGCGACAGGTCGACGTGGAACTCGCGCGACTGCGCATGCTTGTAGAAATAGGTCTTGCGGATCACGTCGGTCATGCGCGCCTCGATGACCTCGAGCCCGTTGTCCTCGAGGTAGCGCTCAATCTCGTGGTTGGCGCCGAGATGGAAATTGAGCAGGTACTCGCCCACGATGAGAACGGTCGGATGCGGGTTCGAGCGGTCGTACGGAACGGCGTCCATGATCGCAAGCGCGCGTTTGAAGCCCGTCGCCTGGCCTCTCAGCCCGGAGCGCTCCATGCCCTCGATAACCTCATCGAGCGCGCGGTCGAACGCAGCGTCCGCCGCGCCCTTCTCGAGCTCGTAGGGACGGATGCGCCTAAGCATGGCCTCGAGGGCATCGATCATGGGAAGACCGTAGGCGATCTGGATGCTCGGGCCAAGGCCGAGCTTGAAGCCCGGATGCGCATTGTGGGCATCGACGTCGTCGTTGGTGAGCACCGGGACATAGTCGTATCCCGCGTCGTCGAGCGCGCGGCGCAGCAGGGGCATGTAGTGCGTCAGGCGGCAGTCGCCGATATACTTGCCAGTCACCACGGCGACGTCGTGCGGGTCGTACTTACCGCTCTCGAGTGCCGCGAGCGCCTCGCCGATCACGATTTGCGCGGGGAAGCAGATGTCGTTGTGCACATAGCGTTTGCCCAGGCGGATGGCATCCTCGCGCCCGATATCAAGGGCCTCGGCGCGCACGCCCTGATTGCGCATCGCCGCGGTCATGAGCCTGCAGAACGCATGGGAGGTGTTGGGGACCAGCGCGATCTTGTCGTGCCGGTCGCGCTTGGTGTACTTGACCTTATACGGGTCGTCGAGCGGATGGACCGCGTGCACCCGGGCGCCCTCGGCACGCTCCTCCGCGCGACGACGGTTGACCGACTCGATAAACGAACGCACGCGAATGCCCATGGGACCGGCGACGTCGCTCTCATCGAGCTTGATCATCATCGGAACCTTGGAGCCCATCTCGCCCATCATGCGCGCGATCTCGTCGGTGAGATACGCATCGTGGCCGCAGCCGAAGCTGCCCATCTGCACGAGCTCGAGCTCGGGCGTCGATGCGACGATGACCGCGCACGACAGCATGCGCGCATGGTAGTTGTTCACGATGTCGATGCGGCTGTTGGAAAGATCGACGTTGCAGACCCCCGGCACCGCATCGGGCGTCAGCACGGGGATGCCGCGCTCAGAGAAGAGCTTGGGCAGCCCGTGGTTGACCAGCGGGTCGTTGTGGTACGGGCGCGAAGCGATCACCACCGCGTAGCCGCCGTCCTCGCGCACGTTCTCGAGCACCTGCCTGCCGCGCAGCTGCAGCTGGTTCTCAAACGTCTCCTGCGCGCGGTCCGCCTGCTCGGTCGCCTTGGCAACCAGGTCGGCATCGATATCGAAGGTCTCCTTGCACCACGCCTTGAGCTGGCGGTTTCGGTCGCCCTCGTCGTACCAGTGGAACAGCGGCGTATCGAACGGAACGCCGAAACGCTCCTCCGGGTTATCGGAATTGCGCATCACGTAGGGGTATCCCTTTACGACGGCGCACATCCACTCGCTGGTAGAGGCGGTGTTTTCGGTGGGCACCGTCGTGATGATGGGCATGAAGATGCGATCGACCCTCATGCGAGCGAGCTGGCGTACATGTCCATGCACGACCTTCGCCGGGAAGCATACCGTGTCAGACGTGACCGAAGGCAAGCCGTCTTCGTACATTTTCCGCGTGCTCAAGCTCGAGAGCTCCACATCGAAGCCCAGCGCGCGCAAAAGCGTCGTCCAAAACGGCGCAGTGTCCCACAGGGCCAACACGCGAGGCAGGCCCACGGTTATATGGCGTTTCGTGCACAGCGGACGCATAGGCCATTCTTTAAACAGAAGGCGCTGGCGCACCGCAAACAGGTTCGCCGGCGTGGCAACCCTCTTGCATACCGCCCCCGCAACATGCGATTCAAATGCTGGCGTGGATATCTCCCCGCGCGCGCATCGATTCCCCGTCACAAACGCACGACCGTCAGAAAA
>UREZ01000034.1 GCA_900547025.1 uncultured Collinsella sp. | reverse complement strand
TCAGCTGGGAGAGCGCGGGCTTTGCAAGCCTGAGGTCAGGGGTTCGATCCCCCTAACCTCCACCATGATGGACCTGTAGCTCAGTTGGTTAGAGCGTCCGGCTGATAACCGGGAGGTCACAAGTTCGAATCTTGTCAGGTCCACCATCAAAACCGTGAAGAGCCCTGGGGCGTTGCCTCGGGGCTTTTTTCTTACCTACTGAAAGTAGTCAAAAAAGCCCCGTCCCAAATTAACTACTTTGATTTTGTGTGCTGTGCGAAAGTTTGGGTAGTATAGCTATTCAATGCGGCGGGCTGCCGCGTGTTAACCGCTACGTACCGGAGGTGTTCCATGGTTCGTGTCGACATAGAGACCATCGTCATGGCCGCCGGTCCCGTGCCATCGCTTATCGTACTTCGTGAGCGCAGCAGCAAATCGGACTCGCCCGCGCCGCTGCGTTCCCTTTCCATTCAGACTGGTTCGTTTGAAGCTGCTGCCATCAGCCGCGGCATCGATAGCGGCCGCGCCGAGCGCCCGATCACCCATGACCTGCTGCTCGATACCGTTGACGCCCTGGGCGCCAAGCTCGAGCGCATCGAGATCGTTCGCGCCGAGCCGCCGGTGTTCTACGCGACGATCGTCGTACTGGCCGATGGCGAGGAGCGCAAGATCGACGCCCGCCCCAGTGACGCCATTGCCCTTGCCGTGCGCAGCAATGCCCCCATGTTTGTGGAGGACGACATCATGAATCGCCTGGGCACTGTTTCCACCCACGCCGAGGATGTCGACGACGAGCAGGAGTTCGAGAAGTTCGACGAGTTCGTCCATACGCTCTCCCCCGATGATTTCTAAATGCGGGGCGGACGGGTTGCGGAGCGTTCGCTGATGGCCGGCGGTATCTCGGCTGAGGCGGCGGCCATTGCGCGCGAGGCCCAGATGCGCTCGGAGGCATCCGAGGCGGCTCGCATTGCCTATGTGACGCAGGCCCGCACGCTTCGCGAGCGCCGCGGCTCGTTTATCAAGATGGTTGTCGTCTCCGCCCTTGTCGCGGCAATCTGCTCGCGCCTTCGTGGTACAGTTGGTGCGCTTGGGTTTTCGATTTCAACAGGCTTGGTAATCTGGGGTGTGGTCGATGCAGTAATGCTGACCAACCAGATCAAGGTACTCGACAAGCGCGCGATGGATATGATGCGCGCCCGCGACGCTGCCGCCAAGATCGCTGCCGAGGCACAAGAACTGTAACGACGCCAGACTCGATGGGAAGGTCTAAAGATGGCACAGGATATGCAAGACGCCGGTAACGTCTCCGCCGAGCTCGACGCCATGGTGTGTGACCTGATTGGTGCATTCTTGGACGACCTTGCCGCCGGCGAGAATCCGGGCGTAGTTGTGGCGATCGAGGACGCTGCTTCCAACCGCTATCTGGCCGCGCTCGACGAAGATGGCGAGGAGGCATGCCTCGAGGCTGCCACCAACTTTATCTCCGAGCACAAGATGGGTCTTAAGGACGAGGGGCTGGGCCGCATCGCCCGCTATGCCATCGGCTATACCGGTTGTGTCGAAATTGACGGCGGCTATCACGACGCCCTGCTTGTGAGCTTCTTCGAAACCACGCTCGAGAGCGGTTTTTCGGCATACGTGCTGTATGAGGGCATGGGTGCCGGCGATGGTTTTATGTGGAGCGACCCTGAACCTGCAGGTGAGGAAACCCCTCTCATCTAAAATCGCTAAAATAAACGAGTTTTCGGTAAAAGGCTCAATATTCCCGCTGAGCGTTGTGTCGCTGGGCGGGCCGCATACGCGTGCCGTTTGTATATGGATAGAAGATAGGGGAACTACATGCGCGTAGACAATCTGAGGAACATCGCCATCATCGCCCACGTCGACCACGGCAAGACGACGATGGTCGACAAGCTCCTGCGTGCCACGGACGCCTTCCGTGCCAACCAGCAGGTCGAGGACCGCGTCCTGGATTCCAACGACCAGGAGCGCGAGCGCGGCATTACGATTCTCGCCAAGAACATCTCTATCGAGTACAAGGACGTTAAGATCAACGTCATCGACACCCCGGGCCACGCCGACTTTGGCGGCGAGGTCGAGCGCGTGCTGCGTATGGCCGACGGCGCCCTGCTGCTGGTCGACGCTTTTGAGGGCCCCATGCCCCAGACCCGCTTCGTGCTGCGTCACGCTATCGACACCGGCCTCAAGATCATGATCGTTATCAACAAGATCGATCGTCCGGGCGCCAACCCCGAGAAGGCCTACAACGACTGCCTGGACCTTATGGCCGACCTGGGTGCCACCGACGACCAGCTCGAGTTCGCCATGGAGCACGTGGTCTACGCCAGCGCCATGAACGGCTTTGCCCGCCTCGACCCCAACGACGGCAACATGGACATGTATCCGCTGCTCGATATGATCATCGACGACATGCCCGCGCCCGAGGTTGACGAGAACGCCCCGCTGGCCATGCAGTGTGTGACCATCGACCACTCCAACTTTGTCGGCCGCATCGGCATCGGTCGCGTGTATTCCGGCACCATCCACCAGGGCGACCAGATCCTGGTTGTTAAGAACGACGGCTCCAGCGCCACCGCTACCGTCAAGCAGCTCTTTACCTTCGACTACCTGGGCCGCACCGAGTGCCAAGAAGTCGGCGCCGGCGACATTGCCGCTGTCGTGGGTATCGACCGCACCGATATCGGCGATGTCTACACCGACCCCGAGAACCCTGTCGAGCTCGAGCCCATCGAGATCGACCCGCCGACCCTGTCCATCGTCTTTGAGGCTTCGACCTCCCCGCTCGTCGGCCGCGACGGCGACATCGTGGGCGCCCGTCAGCTCAAGGAGCGCCTGTTCAACGAGGCCGAGAACAACGTGACCATGAAGATCGAGGAGCTCGAGGACAAGAGCGGCGTCGAGGTCTCGGGCCGCGGCATTCTGCACCTGTCCGTTCTGATGGAGTCCATGCGCCGCGAGGGCTTTGAGTTCCAGGTCGGCCGTCCCCGCGTTCTGTTTAAGAAGGACGAGAACGGCAACAAGATGGAGCCCGTCGAGCAGGCCGTCGTCGAGTGCCCGGACGAGTACTCGGGCAAGGTCGTTGAGGTCTTCGGTACCTCCGGCGGCATCATGACGAGCATGGATACCTCGGGCATTGTGACGCACCTCGAGTTTAAGATCCCGACGCGCGGCATTATGGGTCTCAAGAACCGCATCATGAACGTTACCCACGGCGAGGGCGTGTTCTACCACACCTTCCTGGAGTATGGTCCTTACGCCGGCGAGATCGGCAACCGTCAGAACGGCGCCATGATCTCCATGACTACCGAGAAGGCCGTTGCCTACGCTCTGGGTACGCTGCAGGAGCGCGGCCAGCTGTTTGTTGAGCCGGGCACCGAGTGCTACGAGGGCATGATCGTGGGCGAGCGCAGCAAGGCCGGCGACATGGTCGTCAACATCGCCCGTACCAAGAACCTTGGTAACCAGCGTTCCTCGACCTCCGATATCTCCGTCCAGCTGGTGCCGCCCCGCACCTTCTCGCTGGAGGAAGCGCTGGAGTACATCGCCGATGACGAACTGGTCGAGATTACTCCCAAGAACATCCGCCTGCGCAAGCGTCTGCTCAATGCCACCGACCGCAAGAAGGCTGCCGTCCGCGCCGGCCAGGTCAACAAATAAGCGCTGGGCTTTATAGCGTCTAACAAGAAAGGGCGTCGACCGCAATGGTCGGCGCCCTTTTTGTGCACAGGGACTGAGCTGGTCTGCACCACCACAAAGGTGCCTGGCCCCTTTGTGGTGGTTGGCGGCTAAGCGGTGGGGAGTCCTGGCGTGTTAGCCGGCTGCTGCGGCTTGACGCGGGCGTTGCGCCAGATGATTTGGATGATGTAGCCGAGCATAAAGACAAAGGCCACGCCGCTGATGAAGCCGCCTACGAGGGGAAGCCCCGTGAGGGCGCCTGCGATTACGCCACCAACGGCTGCCATGGCGTAGCGGTTCTGGCTGTGTCCGACCATGCGTGCAATCGCGCACCCTGCAAAGGCACTCGACACCAGCGCGATGCCAATGACACCGCACATGAGGGCTCCGGCAAGCGACAGACCGGCGATAGAGATAATCAGCAGTAGGACGGCGGGGATGATAGCAATCGTGCCCAGAAGACCGCTCACCCACAGGGGCATGGGGCGCTGGTGGAGCATGCCGGCGGCGCTGGCGGTCGCGCGCGGAAAGACGAGCTCGAGTAGCAGGGCGACAAAGCAGGTGGAAAGCGCCGCGGCGACGATACCGCCGATGACATCGTTAACGGTGGAAGTATCTTCGTTCTCGGTACGGTCGATCTTGAGCGCACCGACCTCGGTTCCCGCGGCACGCTCGGGGTCCTCGGAGACGTGAGCGTTCACGGTGCCGGTGATGCGGGCGTTCTTGCCCAGGATGAGCTTGTCGGCCCAAACCTCGACATCGCCCTCGACGGTGCCATCGATGGTCACCGTATCGCCCGCGAGCGCTGCCGACTTGGTGGAGCCTCGCAGGGCAACCGTCTCGCCTATCGCGTAGAAACAGTTGGCGGTGCTGTCGGAATTGAGCACGACATGCTGGCCAGCGACGGTCACGCTGCCATCAACCGTGGTCTTGTCAATGTCGATGGTGCGTGCCGCCAGACGGACGGCGCCGCCCACTGTGCAGTCACGGATCGAGAGGGTATCGCCCGCGGCGATGATATCGCGGTCGATGGACACATCATCCAAGTTGAGGGCCTGACCTGCCCAGTACAGGTCACCTTCGACGCCGGACGGATTGGCGTCATTGTCGGTCGCAAGTACGTTTCCTGCGGTGTCCGTGCCGGCGAACGACGCCGTGGGAAGCACGGTGATCGCCAGCGCGATGAGCGCGAATAGGATGGTGATGCGGCCCCATGCTTTACGGCGCTGGGTCAACGGGAGTTGATTGCAGGGCATAGTGAATCCTTCGTTAGATACTCGGCATATACCTAACAGGGTACCCAACGCGTGGGCGCTCTAAAAGAACCTCTCGGTTGCATTTCGAAGGATGAGCCCGCGCTACCTACTTTTTGCGATGCAAAAAGCGCGCGATGTCTTCTTCGGTGGGGCTTTTGATGTCAAAGCGCAGCGAGAGCCAGCGCAGACCCATGGTCACGACAACGCATACGATCAGCGCGGCGACATTGCTCATGATGCCGCTCATAACGAGACACACGTAGCTTGTCGATCCGGCGATGGCCGCGATGGCATAAAAGTTAGTGCGTTGGAAAATGCCCGGAACCACGCCCATAAAGCCGTCGCGCAGCATGCCGCCACCTACTGCGGTGAAGAAGCCCATCATGATGCAAACGACGGGCGCAAAACCGTAGACCAGTGCCTTGTCTGCGCCGGTTGCCGCATAGATGCCGACCGAGATGATGTCGAGCAAGGGGATGAGTTTTTCGGGCTTGTCGACGATTGCCGGGAAAATGTAGATGATGGCTGCCGTGGCGATGGAGAGCGGCAGCGCCATTGGCTGGTTGAGGATGTAGACGTTGCCCACCTGCAGCGTCATGTCGCGCAAGAGACCGCCGCCCAGACCGCAGACCACCGCGAGCGCGACCGCGCCCACCAGGTCGAGCTTGTGCTCGCGCGCAACCAACACACCCGAGATCGATGCAGCGACAACAGCGAACATCTCGAGCCAAAACGGAATAGCGACCATGGCATCCGAGGCATGTGAGGTAATGGTTATGGCGGCGACGACGGGCAAGATGGGGTCCTTTGGGTTGTGGGTTTAGACAATGCCCGTACATAGTACATGGTTGGCGGGCGTGGCGACCCTATTGCTCGGTAAACGGTCGGGACCGGGTATGGTCATAGGTTCCAAACATGTACATCAGCCTCCAAAGATGTCAAAAAATGTCGGTTTTGGAGGGTGATGTACATGTTTTGGTGTGGCGCGCTGGGATGACGCTACTCGGAAGGCGTGTCTTCGCCTTGCGCGCTCTTCCAGTTGCGGATAAGTGCCTTGCGCAGTTCGTTTTGCTTTCGCTGGTACTCGGCGTCCGTGCAGCGGGGCATACCGAGTGCTTCGCGAATGCTGTTCATGGCGCGATGAAAGGCAAGTTGACTTGCGAACTGTGCCGAGGTGAGCGTAACGATTCGATATCCCATTTGGGAGAGTACGGCCTCTCGTTCCGCATCTGCGCCCTTGCGCTCGGTCTCGTCGTGAAAACCGCCCTTATATTCGATGCCGAGTTCTCTGCGCTGATAAGTAACAAGAGCGTCGATTTTGAGCGATCGGGCTTTTGTGCAATGCCAGAGACGTTGAGGGATTTCGAGCGGTTTGTTGAGTTCGATACCTCTGATACCAATGCCGCCTTCGCTTGTTGGGAGCGAGAGGGTGATGGACGATGCGGTCTCCATGGGCGAGGCTGAGTGGTCGTAGATGTGTCTGAGCGCGAGTCTGGCGCGTGTGGCACCGGGTTTGCCAGGGTGCCGATCGAGTAGCTCGACAATTTCGTCCTTGGAGGTGGTGGCTGGTTGCTCAGTGTAAGGGTCAGAGGAATTGAGCCCCATGCGATAGTCGCCGCAAACTTCGTAACCATACTCGAGGTATTCGATCCTATCCATCCACTCGGCAGCGAGCACGAAGGTGAAGGCTTCGTCGGTGATAAAGATGCCGGGCGTAAGCTCGTCAATATGGTCGTAGGGTAGGTTTTGGCCGAGAACGTGGCAGGTGACACCGTTGGTGCGAATTCGCTCGAAAGCAAATACTACGGAGATGTCGATAGTCTTGAGCATGGTGGACGGAATGCCGCAGTCGGTAAGTGCCTGCCGAATGCGCGCGATGCGTTGCTGGGTAGAGAGGCCCCGCACACCTATCTGGTAGTCGCGTTGTGCGACGGCTTGAACCAGGTTCCGCGGTGCATGATGGACGAGCCACGCCGTTTTATGCGAAATGAGAACAGGAGTATCCATTGGGGGCCTCTCGCTTCGAGCTGACACCAAACTCTTATGTCCGTTGAGGTGGGGAAATATACCGGATGCAAGCAAATCGACTCATGCTCGGTGCGCGTCGTATGCAAACGTGTACATCACACTCCAAAAACGACATTTTTTGACATCTTTGGAGGGCGGTGTACATGTTTGAGATATGGGCTGGGATCGACCACGATGGGGGCGTGGCTGAATAGGAGGGATGTTCAAATTTTGAGCTTTGCTCAAAATTTATCCGGTCGGCTTACGCCGACCGCGCTGCGCTAAAAACGCGCCACGGGCGCGTTTTCTTTACGCGTCGCGCCCTGGCGGGTTCGAATCCCTCCTCCTCCGCCGTATTTGCTTGTTAGAGACTCAAAACAAAAAAAGCTCCCATTCTTGGGAGCTTTCTCAACCAAAATGGCGGAGGAGGAGGGATTCGAACCCTCGTGACCTTATACAGGCCAAACGGTTTTCGAGACCGCCGCATTCAACCACTCTGCCACCCCTCCGCGTGGGGTAAAAACAAAGCAGGCTCAAAGGCCTGCTTTGGAATTAACTGGCGGAGAGTCAGGGATTTGAACCCTGGAGACGCTTTTGACGCCTACACGATTTCCAATCGTGCTCCTTCGGCCACTCGGACAACTCTCCGTTAAATGCGAAAGTCAGTATACACGAGGAATCGCAAAGTGCAAACAGAAAAGTTGGCATTTTTTAAAACGCTTGGCCGCGTTTAGCGTTGCAGCGGGGTTTGAGATGCCAAAAAACGACTTCCGACCAGCGTAGTTGATCAACTCAATTGTTCAAAAGGGGTATTTATAAGCGATTTGGCAATGAATTTAAAAATCTTTGGGTGGTGCTGTGGGCCACTGGTATGCATTTTGCGACCACAACCATGCGCCCGTTGACCTGCGACTTGGCTCAGCTTGTCCCCGCGGCACCGTATCTTGTCCACAAATCCGTCAAGCATTTGGTCGGCATTTGGTTGGAATGCGCATGAAACACCGTGCGAGTATGGGCATATGTGGAGGTCATGAGGTTGTAGCTGCATATTCTTGCAGCCTAGGAGGTTGAAAGATATTATTACCAAGTCTTTTCCTGCTTCAGGCGCACCTTCACGACCTGAAGCCACATTTGCCCAGAGGAGGTGACAATATGAAGGCTTATGAACTGCTGTTCTTTGTTGACCCGTCGCTCGACCCCGAGACTCGTCTCGCTGTTATGAAGCGTATCGATACCACGATCGCTGAGGGCGCTGGCAAGGTCGACTCCGTTGACGAGTGGGGCAAGCGCAAGCTCGCCTACGAGATCAACGACCTCACCGATGGTGACTACACCCTCATCAACTTCCACGCAGATCCTACCCAGATCGCCGAGCTTGATCGCGTCCTGCGCATCACCGACGCTGTGGTCCGCCACATGATCGTCCGTCGCGACGACCAGGAGTAAGACTGTCGTTTTGGACTGGGCTTGTGCCCCAAGAGGAAGTAGTGAGTTATGAGCATCAATCGAGTGAACATCACCGGTAACCTCACCCGCGATCCCGAGCTGCGCGCCACCGCCGGCGGAACCCAGGTTCTGTCCTTTGGCGTCGCCGTGAACGATCGTCGCCGCAACGCGCAGACTGGCGAGTGGGAGGACTATCCCAACTTTGTCGACTGCACCATGTTCGGCACCCGCGCCGAGGCCGTGAGCCGTTTCCTGGCAAAGGGAAACAAGGTCGCGATCGAGGGCAAGCTGCGCTACAGCTCTTGGGAGCGCGACGGCCAGCGCCGGAGCAAGCTTGAGGTCATCGTCGATGAGATCGAGTTTATGAGCTCCCGTGGTGGCCAGGGTGGCTACGACCAGGGCGGTTACGCCCCCGCAGCTTCCGCGCCCGCAGCACGTCCTGCCGCGCCGGTGGCTACGCCGCCCGCGGTCGACGTCTACGATGAGGACATCCCGTTCTAAGGGTTGTTCACCTATTTTTGAGTGAGAGGCGGCTTCGGTTCGCCGAAGTTGCCAAATGAAAGGTATTTTGACATGGCTAATGATTTTTCTGCACGTCAGCCGCGTCGTAAGTACTGCCAGTTCTGCAAGGAGAACACTGAGTTCATCGACTATAAGGACACTCAGCTTCTCCGTAAGTACATGACCGACCGTGGCAAGATCAAGCCCCGTCGCGTCACTGGCGCTTGCACGCAGCATCAGCATGACATCGCCAACGCCATCAAGCGCGCCCGCGAGATGGCTCTCCTGCCGTACACCGTCCCCGTGGTTTCCTCTCGTGGCAACCGCGACCGCGGCTAAGAAGGGAGACGCATCATGAAGGTTATTCTTCTCGATGAGATCAAGGGCAAGGGCGGCGAGGGTGACGTCGTAGAGGTCGCTCAGGGTTACGCTGAGAACTTCCTGTTCCCCAAGAAGCTCGCTGTTGCCGCCACCAAGGGCAACCTCAAGCAGCTTGACGAGCGTCGCAACAACATCGCCAAGCGCGAGGCCGTCCGTCTGGCTACCGCCAACGAGACCAAGGCTGCCTTCGAGGGCAAGACGGTCACCGTTGACGTCAAGGTCGGCGACGAGGGCATCCTCTTTGGCTCCGTTACCGCCGCTATGATCGCTGACGCCATCAAGGCTCAGCTCGGTATGGACATCGACCGCAAGCGCGTCGAGCTCGGTAAGCCCATCAAGGTTGCCGGTGCCCACACCGTTGCCATCTCGCTGTACCGCGAGATCAAGGCCGAGGTTGTCGTTCTCGTCGGCGTTACCGCCGAGGAGCTCGCTGCCGAGGCTGAGGTCGAGGAGGCCGCTGAGGTCGCCGAGGCCGAGACCGCCGAGGTCGAGACTGAGGCTGCTGCCGAGTAGCATTTGCTGCAACGCAACAATCTTGTTCTAAGAAGGGCGCTCTGGGAAACCAGGGCGCCCTTTTGTTTTTTGCGCTGAGTGAGTGTCATGGTGAACGTTGCGTCGAAGTCCTATATACAGGACCGTTCATCCGTTTGGTTCGGTGATGATTGGCGACGCGCGGCGCGTTTTGGGACCGTAGCTGATACTATGGATGCTCGCAAGCGATATGAATGAGGATGCTCATGGCATATGACGATAGGGAGACCGGGCTGACGGTCGAGGACCGCGGCTCAAAGTTGGGTCTTCCCCAAAACCAAGATGCAGAGGCCAATGTGCTGGCCGCTATGCTGCTATCGCCCGAGGTGGTCGAAGAAGCCCAGGTCGAGCTGCAGCCCGATGACTTCTACCGGCCCATTCATAAGACCATCTATACCGCGATGGTCGATATGTACAACAGCCGCATTCCCATCGACTCCATCTCGCTGATCGATTACCTGCGAAGCATCAACAAGCTCGATGCCGTGGGCGGCGAAGCGTACATTTTGGAGTTGATGGGTCAGACCCTGTCGCTCGTCAACTGGCAGCATCATGCCGCCATCGTTCGCCGCGATTCGATGCTGCGTGAGCTGATCGGCGCCACCAACGAGATCAACGCGCTGGCATATAATGCCCCCACCGACACCAAAGAGGTTGTCGAGCTGGCCGAGAGCAAGCTGCTCAAGGTTACGGCGCGCGAGGTCAAGTCGAGTTACAAGACGTTGACCGAGTTTATGGTCGAGGCCTATAACGAGGCCGAGGAAGTGTGCCAGGCCGGTGGCCAGGCTGCGGGCGTGCCCACGGGCTTCCCGTCGCTCGACCGCATGCTCATGGGCTTCCGCGAGGGTCAGCTCATCATTATCGGCGCCCGTCCTGCTGTAGGTAAGACGTCGTTCGCTCTGAACCTGGCGCTTAACGCTGCCGCTGCTGGTTATACCGTCGGCTTCTTCTCGCTGGAGATGTCGGGCAAGGAAATTGCCCAGCGTCTGATTTGCGCCTACGCCATGATCTCGATCAGTGACTTCCGCATGGGCCGTATTAGCCCCGAACAGTGGGCCAATATCAACGAGGCCACGCAGACCTTGTCCAAGCTCGATATTCTGATTGACGATACGCCCGGCACCACAGTGACCGAGATTCGCGCCAAGAGCCGCCGTATGCTCCATAACAAGGAGAAGGCAATCATCATCCTGGACTACCTGCAGCTGGTGAGTCCTCCGCCGGGACGCCGCTCCGAGAGCCGTACCGTCGAGGTTTCGGAGATGTCGCGTGGTCTGAAGATCATGGCCAAGGAGCTCAAGATCCCGCTCATCGCGCTGTCGCAGCTCTCGCGTCAGGTCGAATCCCGTACCGGCAAGCGCCCGCAGCTTTCCGACCTTCGTGAATCGGGCTCCATCGAGCAGGACGCCGATATCGTCATGTTCTTGGACCGCTCCGCCGACGAGGCCGAAGCCTCGCGCGACGATCGACCCGACGAGGGCGTTACGCGTATCGTCGTGGCCAAGAACCGTTCGGGCCCGATCGGCGACGTCGACCTGATGTTCCTGCCGGCATCCACCAAGTTCTATGAGCTTGATGGGGCACATGCCGAGGAGTAGGACAGGCGCCCGTTGCACGGGTATACTGGGAATGTTTTGTGCTTCTGCGTGCCGGCATGGCGCGTAGACAGTCCATGAATGTGAGGAGTAAACATGCCGTCAACCGTTTTGGTCGGTGCCCAGTGGGGCGATGAGGGCAAGGGTAAGATCTGCGACCTGGTCGCCGGCGACTTTGATGCCGTCGTGCGCTATTCGGGCGGCAACAACGCCGGCCACACCATCGTCGTCAACGGCAAAAAGTACGGCCTGCACCAGGTGCCCTCCGGCATCATGTATTCCGACCACGTGTCGGTGATCGGTAACGGCTGCGTCGTCAACCCCAAGGTTGTCCTTGAGGAGATCGACATGTTCGAGGCCGACGGCATCACCACCAAGAACCTCAAGATTAGCGGCAACGCGCATGTCATCATGCCGTACCACATCGATCTGGATGGCGCCTTTGAGCAGAAGCTCGGCAAGAAGAACATCGGTACCACCAAGCGCGGCATTGGTCCGTGCTATCAGGACAAGATGGCCCGCATTGGCCTGCGCATGCAGGACATGCTGGACGAGACGCTGTTCCGCGACAAGTTGGAGACCGCTCTCGCCCGCGTGAACCCCGAGCTCGAGCTCATCTACAACCTGCCCACCTACACCGTGGACCAGATTTGCGACGAGTACCTGCCGATGGCCGAGCGCCTGCGTCCCTACATCACCGAGACGAGCCTGCTGCTCAACAACATGATCGATGAGGGCAAGAACCTGCTGTTTGAGGGTGCCCAGGCGACGCTGCTCGACATCGACCACGGCAGCTATCCGTACGTGACGTCTTCCAACTGCACCGCCGGCGGCGCCATTGCCGGCTCCGGCGTCGGCATGAAGAACGTCGATCGCGTGCTGGGCGTCATGAAGGCTTATATCACCCGCGTCGGTTCGGGCCCCATGCCCACCGAGCTTTCCTATGAGTCCGAGGCCGGCCACACGCTGACCGAGGAGGGCTATGAGTACGGCGTGACCACCGGTCGTCGTCGTCGTTGCGGCTGGTTTGACGGCCCTATCGCCAACTATGCTTCGCGCGTCAACGGCCTCACCGACATCGCCGTGACCAAGCTCGACGTGCTTTCGGCCTTCGACACCATCAAGGTGTGCGTGGCCTACGACGTCGATGGCGAGCGCTACACGAGCGTGCCCGAGCATCAGGTGCGCTTTGAGCATGCCAAGCCCATCTACGAGGAGCTCCCTGGCTGGAAGTGCGACATCACCGGTTGCCGCAGCTTTGACGAGCTGCCGCAGGAGGCTCAGGACTACGTGGCGTTTATCGAGGATCTGGCACACACCCGCGTGACGTTCATTGGCGTTGGCGCTGGTCGCGAGCAGATCATCAACCGATTCTGGAAGTAATCGGGACTATTTGGTTATTGCGATATACCCCTTTGCAGCCCAAGCGGGCGGCCGAGGGGTATATTTGCTTGCAAAGGGCTCGCGCGGAGCGAGCCGTTAATCCATAGAGGAGGCACCCTTGAAGGCGGACACTCAAACCATCGACATCCTGTTGTTGGGCAGCGGCGGCCGTGAGCATGCTTTGGCAGCTAAGCTCGCAGCATCACCGCGCGCCGGCAAGCTCTACATTGCGCCGGGTAACGGCGGCACCGCGAGCTGCGGCGAGAACGTTGTTCTCGACGACAGCGATCCTGCAGCCGTGGCGGCGTTTGCGCAGAGCCACGGATGCGGACTTGTGGTAATTGGCCCCGAGGCTCCGCTCGTGGCGGGCGTGGCCGACGCCGTGCGCGCGGCGGGTATTCCCTGCTTTGGCCCGGGTGCCGAGGGCGCCCAGATGGAGGGCTCCAAGCTGTTCTCCAAGCAGCTCATGGAGCGCGCCGGTATCCCTACGGCGGCCTACGGCTCGTTTACCGACGAGGCTTCGGCTCTTGCCTACGTGCGCGAGCAGGGCGCCCCGCTGGTCGTCAAGGCCGACGGCCTTGCCGCGGGCAAGGGCGTTATCGTGGCAACCGAGCTTGCGCAGGCCGAGGAGGCCGTGCGCGAGTGTTTTGGCGGCACCTTTGGCGATGCCGGCAACACCGTGGTTATCGAGGAGATGCTCGTTGGCCCCGAGTGCTCGCTGCTGGCCTTTACCGACGGCAAGACCGTTCGCCCCATGGCCACCTCGCAGGACCACAAGCGCGCGCTCGAGGGCGACAAGGGCCCCAACACCGGTGGCATGGGCGTCTACAGCCCGGTGCCCATCGTGACCGACGAGGAGCACGCCACGATGGTGAAGGTCATGGAGCAGACCGTGGCCGAGCTCGCTGTCGAGGGTATCGACTACCGCGGCTGCCTGTACGGCGGCTTTATGCTCACGCCTGCCGGCCCCAAGGTGCTGGAGTTCAATGCCCGCTTTGGCGACCCCGAGACGCAGGTCGTGCTGCCGCGCCTTAAGAACGACCTGGTCGAGGTCATGCTGGCTTGTGCCAACTGCGAGCTCGATCAGATTGAGCTCGACTGGCGTGACGAGTGGGCCGTGGCCGTTGTCCTGACGAGCGCGGGCTATCCCGGCAGCTACGAGAAGGGCAAGGTCATCACCGGTATCGCCGATGCCGAGGCCATGGAGAACGTGACCGTGTACCACGCGGGCACCGCCGTGGTGGACGGCCAGCTCGTGACCAATGGTGGCCGCGTGCTTGCCGTGACCGCTCTGGGCGACACGTTCGAGAACGCTCGCAACCTTGCCTACGAGGCCTGCGAGAAGATTGATTTTGAGGGCAAGACCCTGCGTCACGACATCGGCCTGCGCGCGCTGCGCGGCCGCGACGCCTGGGATGCCTAAAATCCGAGAGGAATGAGACGGATGGACGAGAAGAACGAAGAGCTCGTGGACGCGCAGATCGTCGAAGAGGACAGCCGCATGTATGGGCACGCCGAGGGCGAGCCTGGTGGCGAGGTCGCTGACGAGCCGGCACTGGTGCTGGGCGACGACGACCCGCACGATGCCGAGCTGCACGAGAAGATTCTTTCGGAGGAGTGCGCCTGGAAGGGCAAGATTCTCGACGTCCACCGTCTTGAGGTCGAGCTGCCCAACGGTCACCGCAGCGCCCGCGATATCGTTCGCCATCCGGGTGCGGCGGCCGTTGTGGCACTGACCGAGAGCGGCAAGATCGTACTGGTGCGTCAGTACCGCACCGCCATCGACCGCGTGACGGTCGAGATTCCTGCCGGCAAGCTCGACCCGGGCGAGGACCCGCTCGATTGCGCCAAGCGCGAACTGCATGAGGAGACGGGCTTTAAGGCTGGTCGTATTCGCTTTTTGACGTCGATTGTCACGTCCTGCGGTTTTTGCGATGAGATCATCCACATCTACTTGGCTACCAAGCTCGAGTTTGATGCGCCCAACCCCGATGATGACGAGTTTGTCAACGTGGACCTGGTGCCGCTACACGAGCTGATCGACGCCGTGCTCGACGGCAAGATCGAAGACGCCAAGACCGTCGTAGGCGCGCTTGCCTGCGACAGCATCGCGCACCGACTAGGCGGGGCCGAGCTTTAACGAGCGGGGATGATCCCGCAGGTTTGTGTAAGTCAGCGAAAGTGCTCCATTTGAGACAAGGTGGCCTAAAAGAGGAGGGAAGCGTATGGATATACGCGACCGACGATTGAAGGCCAGATTGTCCAAATGGAGCACTTGCAGCGTCGAGACGAAACGCGGTTTGGTAAAACCGCGTAAGGTGATTATGCTGAAGAGGTTTTTGTCTTATTACAAGCCCCAGATGGGGCTTTTTGTTGCTGATACTGTTTGTGCTCTGGTGCTTGCCGCCATTGACCTGGCGTTCCCCATTATTCTGCGCAATTTGACCGGTGGGCTATTTACTCAGGGTCAGGCTGCCATTATGCAGGCGCTCGGCATGATCGCGGTGGGCTTGGTGCTGATGTATGCCGTCCGCTGCGCCTGCCGCTATTTTGTGAGCTATTGGGGTCACGTGATGGGCGCGCGTATGGAGTCCAAAATGCGCGAGGACCTGTTCGACCAGTATGAGCGCTTTAGCTTTGCATACTTCGACCGCAACAGCTCGGGCGACATGATGAGCCGCGTGGTCAACGACCTGTTCGATA
Organism: uncultured Collinsella sp.; assembly: GCA_900547025.1. Taxonomy (GTDB): domain Bacteria; phylum Actinomycetota; class Coriobacteriia; order Coriobacteriales; family Coriobacteriaceae; genus Collinsella. The sequence continues at coordinate 2,481 of UREZ01000034.1, read as the reverse complement.
TCTGCGAGGCGGCGCACCACGTGCCCGAGTGGATCATCATCTGCGGCATCGAGATCATCGGCTCATTTGTGATCCTCTTTACCATTGCCCCGGTGCTGGCGCTCGCCATGGCCGTGGTGACGGCGGCGTTTGCGGTCATCATGTTTTGGCAGAACATGCGCATGCGCGAGGTCTTTAGCGACAACCGCAAAAAAATCAGCGGCATCAATGCGCAGCTGCAGGATTCGCTGGCGGGCATGCGTGTGGTCAAGAGCTTTGCCAATGAGGAGACCGAACGCTTCAAGTTCCGCGCCTCAAACAATCGCTATCTTTCGTCCAAGGAGAACATGTATCACGCCATGGGCGTCTATACCGCGACGTATGGCCTGCTCTCGGGTGTGCTCTATGTGATCGTGGTGCTGCTGGGCGGCTGGCTGGTCGCCCAGGGACAGCTGCAGGCGGTCGATATGGCGACCTTTGCACTCTATATTTCGCTGTTCTGCACGCCGCTCGAGACGCTCGTCAATTCGGCCGAAACGTATCAGAAGGCTATCGCCGGCTTTAAACGTATGGACGAGGTGCTCTCGACCGCGCCGGATATCCAGGACAAGCCGGGCGCTACGGATCTGCAGGTGACTGCCGGCGCCGTGGAGTATCACGACGTGTGCTTTAACTACGAGGATGTCGAGCTGGGCGAGGGCTATGCCGACGAGCGTCCCGTTATCGACCATATGAATCTGTCCATCAAGCCCGGGCAGACCATCGCGCTGGTTGGCCCTTCGGGCGGTGGCAAGTCCACGACCTGTTCGCTGCTGCCGCGCTTTTATGACGTGGCTGCCGGATCCATTAGCATCGACGGCCAGGACGTGCGCGATGTGACGCAGCAGAGCCTGCGCCGCGCCATCGGCCTGGTGCAGCAGGATGTCTATCTATTTGACGGTACGATTGGCGAGAACATCGCCTACGGCAAGCCGGGCGCCACGGCAGAAGAGATCGCCGAGGCCGCCCGTCGCGCCAACATCGATGCCTTTATCGAGTCGCTTCCGCAGGGCTACGACACCGTGGTGGGCGAGCGCGGCAGCCGTCTTTCGGGCGGACAGAAGCAGCGCGTTGCCATCGCGCGCGTGTTTCTCAAGAACCCCAAGATCCTGATTTTGGACGAGGCGACGAGTGCTTTGGATAACGAGAGCGAGGAGGCGGTGCAGGAGTCACTCGAAGAGCTGGCACGCGGCCGCACCACGATTATTATCGCCCACCGTCTTTCGACCATTAAGCATGCCGATGAGATTGCGACCGTTGAGCATGGTCGCGTTGTGGAGCGTGGCACGCACGAGGAGCTTCTCGCCCGTGGCGGCACCTATGCCCGTTACTATCGAATGCAGTTCGAAGGTGCGCGTGCGCACGAGCTCGACTGATTGATATGACAGGAAGTTTATGGCTGACAAGAACCCTTTGACTCCGGAAGAAGTGACGGAGTTATTCTCCGAAATCGATGCATCCGGCGTCTTGGATCCCACGCTCGCCAAAAAGCGTACCGAGCGCATGCGTGAGAAGGAGGCTGCGGCCAAGCGCGGTGACAAAGCGGCGCTAGCGCAGCTGCGCAGCGAGGACCGCGCGAGCCAGGCAAAACATATCGACCCGCTGTCCGAGGACGATCCTTCGGGCTCGCAGGTGAGCCATACCATTACGAAGACCGCGATGGCCGTGGTCATCGGTATTTTGGTGCTGATCGTGGGCATGCAGATTGGCTACGGCGTGATGCGTCGTCTGAACACCGCCAACCTGTCCGAGAGCGTTTCGGTCGATACCGTTTCGACCGCGCTCAAGGGTGGACTTGAATGGGGCAACGGCTTTACGCAGTTCCCGCTCGACTTCACCGTCGATGAAGCCGATGAACGCACGGGCACGGTCGAGGTGACGGTGTTGGACACATCGTCTGCCAACGAGCTCGAGCTGCTGTCCAACGGGCAGATTCAGGCCGCGGCGCTTGCGACCAACGCGTTGCTCAACGATAAGATCGACCGCGTGGTGTATAACGTTCACGCCTATATCGACGAGGATAGCAACATTCAGCACGATTCCTTCTTTGGCATGTTCCCCGCGCGCGGCCACCAGAGCGCCATTTTGACGTTCGTGTGGACCAAGAGCTCATCCAACGCCACGAGTATCGACTGGAAGATGCGCATCGTGAGTATGGATGACACCATCGCCGAGCGCATTCAGAAGCAGGTGAACTCGGTGTCGTCGTTGATTGAGGACCCGGTGGTGAGCCAGACCAAGATTGACGAGGAAAAGGCCGAACGTGACCTGGAGCATCGTCTGCATGGCCGCGAGATTTTCCGCGGCGGCAAGCCCGATCGCACACCGTCCGAACTGCTGGAGCAGGACAAGAAATAATAAGACGTCATCATCCCGCGTGAGCCACAAGCCTCGCGGGATGATTTTTTAAGGCTCTGTTAGACCAGGATTGACATGCCGACCTGCCGGCTAACTCGCCGTCTC
>UREZ01000033.1 GCA_900547025.1 uncultured Collinsella sp. | reverse complement strand
TGCCGCGCCCCGCAGTGCCCGCTTCCCCCGAGAACAATTATCAGTGCAGGTAGAACCCTTGCGCAAAAGCGATGTGCTCGCAATATCGCAAAAAGTCTACTCACTTAGCTAGCGACTACACTAAACGGCTGGGCAGAACGCCCATTTCCTGCATTTTCTCGCGCGCTGGCACCCCACGCCGCCGCTACGCCATAATAGTTGGCGGACAATCGCGAGAGAAAGCAACCATATGGCACAGACCACGACAGATACCGCCGCCAGCACCGTCTCCGGCGCCGGCGCTGCCAGCTCATTCTCGGGCGGCACGGGAACCGAAGCCGAGTTTGGCTCGCTCGGCGCGCTCTCCCCCACCTGGTGGGAGCCCGAGGACGGCAGTGAGCCCGAACCATGGCTCACGCCCGAGCAAGCCTTCGAACGCTTCTTTGAATGGACAAGCGATCGCGGCATTGAGCTGTGGGATCACCAAGAAGAGGCCCTCATGGACCTGGCTGCCGGCGATCACGTCATTTTAGGCACACCGACCGGATCGGGTAAATCGCTCGTCGCGCTGGGCATGCTCTTTATGGGCATGGCACAGGGCAAGCGTTGCTATTACACGGCCCCTATCAAGGCCTTGGTCAGCGAAAAGTTCTTCGATCTGGTGCAGGTACTCGGCCGCGATAACGTCGGCATGATCACCGGCGATACGCATATCAATACCAAGGCGCCCGTCATCTGCTGCACGGCCGAAATCCTTGCCAACGATGCACTGCGCGAGGGCGAGGGCGCCGACGTGGGCTGCGTGGCCATGGACGAGTTCCACTACTTTGCCGACCCCGACCGCGGCTGGGCCTGGCAGGTGCCGCTGCTCACCCTGCCCCACACGCAGTTTATGCTCATGAGCGCCACGCTCGGCGATGTCACCGCCATCGCCGCCTCACTCGAGGAACACACCGGCGCTGCTTGCGACTTGGTTGTCGACGCCCCACGCCCCGTGCCGCTGAGCTACGACTACGTGACGACCTCGCTCGAGGGCACGGTCGAGCTCGCCATGCGCCGCGGCGAGGCCCCGCTCTATATCGTGCACTTTAGCCAAGATGCCGCCCTTGCGACGGCACAGTCACTCGCCAATTTTGGCATCGCCAGCAAGGAGCAGCGCGAGGCCATTAAGGAAGCCGCCAAAGGCACGAGCTTCTCGACGGCCTTTGGCAAGATCCTCAAGCGCTTGCTTGGCTGCGGCGTCGGCGTGCACCACGCCGGTATGCTGCCGCGCTATCGTCTGCTGGTCGAGCGCTTGGCGCAGCAGGGCCTGCTGCCTGTCATCTGCGGCACCGATACGCTCGGCGTCGGCATCAACGTACCCATCCACACCGTGGTCCTCACCGCGCTCACCAAGTTCGATGGCTACAAGATGCGTCGTCTGCGCGCCCGCGAGTTCCATCAGATTGCCGGTCGCGCCGGCCGTTCGGGCTTCGATACCGAGGGCATGGTCATCGCCGAGGCCCCGGAGCACGAGATCGAGAACGCCAAGCTCATGGCCAAGGCGGGTGACGACCCCAAGAAGCTCCGCAAGATTAAAAAGAAGAAGGCCCCCGAGGGCTTTGTCACCTGGAACAAGCAGACCTTTGAGCGTCTGATTGAGACGCAGCCCGAGACGCTCAAGCCGCGCCTGCGCATCACGCACTCCATGGTGATTAGCGTGGTCGAGCAGGGCGGCGACGCCCGTGCCCGCGTACACGACCTCATCGAGACGAGCCTGCAGACCCCCGAGGAAAAGGCCAAGCTCGAGGTTCGCGCCGATGAAATCTTCGCCACACTCATCGATTCCGGCGTCGTCGTTCGCACCGAGGTGCCGCCCGCACCCGACGCCCCGACTGACGCCGCACCAGACATTGACTATGCACTGACGGTCGATCTGCCCGAGGACTTTGCGCTCGATCAGCCGCTCTCGCCGTTCTTGCTTGCCGCGTTGGAGCTGCTCGATCCCGAGAGCGAGACCTATACCATGGATCTGATCTCGATGGTCGAGGCAACGCTCGAGGACCCCAAGCAGGTGCTGCGCGCACAGGAGCGCGCTGCGCGCGACCGCGCGATGGCCGAAATGAAGGCTGACGGCGTCGAGTATGAGGAGCGCTTGGAGCGCATTCAAGACGTCACGTACGAAAAGCCGCTCGAGGATTTGCTCGACGCCGCCTTTGACAAGTACTGCCAGGAAGTGCCCTGGGCAAACGACTATCAGCTCTCTCCCAAGAGCGTCCTGCGCGATATGCTGGAAAGCGCGAGCGATTTTAAGGGCTACATTCAAAAGCTCGGCATCGCCCGCTCCGAGGGCATTCTGCTGCGCTACCTAGCCGAGGCCTACCGTTCACTCGACCGCACCGTGCCCATCGAGAAGCGCGACGAGCGCCTGCGCGACATTATCTCGTGGCTGGGCTTTGTGGTGCGCTCGGTGGACTCGAGCCTGGTGGACGAGTGGGAGAACGCCGGCAACCCGGCAGCCCTCGACGCCGCGCCGCCGCAGGGCATCGACGAGGTCGTGGCGGACCGCCGCGGCTGCACGCTGTTGGTGCGCAACGCGCTCTTCCGCCGCGTGACCCTTGCCGCTCGCGAGCACGTTCGCGACCTGGGCGAGCTCGACGACGACTGGGGCATGAGCGAGATCCGCTGGCAAAAAGCACTCGACGCTTACCACGAGCAGCACGAGGAAATCCTCACCGACGGAGATGCCCGCAGCGCCGCGATGTTTTCCATTGACGAGTCCGACGAGAAGACCGCGCACGTATGGCACGTGCACCAGATCTTTGCCGACGAGGATGGCGACCACGACTTTGGCATCATGGGCGATGTCGATCTGGACGCCACGCAAGACGGCGGCGAGGTCATCTTCAAAAACTACCGCGTCGGCTTTATCGAGGACCTGCTCGAGGACTAGCCGAACATACTGGAACGAAACGAAGCGGGGTCGCTGGCAACATCGCCAGCGGCCCCGCTTTTTGCGCGATACGCTATCCCCTACTCGGTATCCTCGACCTCATACGAATCCGCCTCGGCTGGCTCATCGTTTGTCTCTGTCGCAGCCCCGCGCGCCTCGTCAAACGCGGCCTTCATGGTCTTGTTGCCCCACGTGAGCTTGCGAATGGTAAGATCGTCGGCCTTCTTGTTGGCTAGGCGCAGATTGTTCTCGGAGGACAGCAACGCCTCCTTGGTTTTCTGCAGATGGCTAATCGTCTTGTCGATCTCATCAATCGCCGTTTGGAACTTGCGGCTCGCGATCTCGTAGTTGCGACCGAAATCATTCTTGAACTTTTCCATCTTGGCTTCGAAGTTCGTGACGTCGATATTCTGCTGTTTGTACTCCGCCAGTTCCTGCTTATAGCGCAGCGAACCCATGGCGGCGTTGCGAAGAAGCGTGATCATGGGAATAAAGAACTGTGGGCGAATCACGTACATCTTCTCGTAGCGATAGCTCACGTCCACGATGCCGGCGTTGTAAAGCTCGCTCTCGGGTTCGAGCAACGTGCAGAGCACCGCGTACTCGCAGCCCTTTTGGCGGCGATCGTGGTCGAGTTTCTTAAAGAAGTCCTCGTTCTTGTGCTTGGTCGCGGTCTCATCGTTCTCGTTTTTCATCTCGAACATAATCGAAATGACCTCGTTACCGCTTGCGTCGCACTCGCGGAAGATAAAGTCGCCCTTGGTGCCCTCGGACGCATCGTTATCCTTCTCGAAGTACGCGTTGGGAAACGCCGTCATGCGCAGGCGATTGAACTCGGTCTCGCAGTGCTGCTCGAGCGACTCGCCCACCATCTTGGTGGACAGGCGTACCTTCATGTCCTTAAGACGCTCAATCTCTTCGTCCTTGTAGCGAATCAGGTCATCGCTCGCGCGCTTGGCCTGCGCGAGCTCGAGCTCATGCGCCGCCTTGACCTGTTCCTCGCGAGAATCGCGCACCGCCAGCTCGCTCGTCAGCTTGGCACGTGCCTCATCGCGCTCTCGTTCCGCCGCGGCGACCGCCTTCGACAGCTCCATTTTTGCCATCAGTTCCTGCTCGCGCAACTGGGCACGCAGCCCCTCGGCCTCTTGCTCGGACTGAGCCTTTGCGGCGGAAAACTTCTCTTGCACCTTCGCGCGATAGTCAGTAAGCGCGCGCTCGGCCTCGCTGCGAGCGGCATCGAGCTCACGCTGCGACTCGGCCGCGGCTGCGGCGAGCGCCATCTCCTGGGCCTTGTCCGCCGCGGAGAGCTTTGCCTGCAATTCGGCAATCTGCGCATCGCGTGCGGCCAAATCGTTTTGAGCGGCATTGCGCGCCGCCGACTCGACAAGCTTGGCTTCGTCATCCTTGCGCCCCAGCTGCGCACGCAAATTGTCGATCTCGCGCTGAAGCTCGGCATTCTCCTTTTGAGCGTCGGCACGGGCCTCAACCGCCGCGCGCTGGCTTGCACTCTCGCGCTCTGCGGCAGCGCCCTCGAGCTTAGCGCGCAGCTCGGCAAGCTCAGCATCGCGCTTGGCAACCTCTTGCGCCAGTTTCTGATCCGCAGTGTTCTTCTGCTCGACAAGCTGGGCATTGCGCTGAGACTCTGCCTGTTGCAAGGCAGCCGTCGAACGCGAGCGCTCAAGCTCCAGCGCCTGCTCGCCCTCGCGTTGGACTGCCTTCACACGCTCATCCAGGTCGCGCGAAAACTCGGCATCGCGCACCTGCTTGACGATATCCGCATAGCCGGATGCATCGACCTTAAAAACTTCGCCGCAATGCGGGCACTTGATCTCGTTCATAGCAGCTCCTCGATGGACGCAAATATCAACCGGCTACACTCTACCGCGCCGCGCGGACAAAAAAGGCGCCGCCGCCATAATGGCAACGGCGCCAGAGCCACCACAAAGGTGCCTGTTCCCTTGTAGTGGTTTGGGTCTTTACAGGTCGCGGTAGTCGATCAGGCGAAGATCGGGTTGAGACTCGAGCCAAGCGCGCAGCTCAGGATCGGTCAACGCATCGACTTCCTTGGCACGATCGACCGTAAGCGAGCTGTTCTCAAGGATAAAACGATCGAGATAGCCCGGGTGACACACAAAGACGACCGTCTCGCCGTCGGACATCTCGCGAACTGTCTGCATGATTGCCTCTTTGGGCTCGTAGCCCGGTTCCATCGAGCGCATCACCATGCGCAGGTCGGTATCTCCGCAACGCACCACCGCCGTCGGGTCGAAGCTTGCCTTTTGCTCCTTAAGGCCCAGCTCCTGAGCAACCGTCGAGATCGCTCGGTTAAGATTTTTGCTCATGACGGCATGGGCCTCAAAGTAATCGGGCTCGCGGCCCACAATCTCGACAAGGCGGTCGTGCTGCGCACGAATCTCGATGCAGGCCTCGTCGAAGTCTATCAGCTCCTCGCCGCGCTTAAAATGCTCGCGGAAGGTACGGCTGCTATGGAACTCGCCGTTCTCGTTGAGCATGCTCGGGATGAGCGCCGGGTCGGCACACGGCTTGCCCAGGCACACGTTGGTATGCTGGCCCACTGCAATATCGGCATCCGCCACGAGCGACCACCCACGCTCGGCCTCGGGCATATTTGGCATAAGGCCCGCTGAGCGCACCAAGCCCTCGTTGACGCTACGGGCGATCCCCAAGTCAACGGCGTACGAATAACCAAGATCATCGGCACGAATAAGCAATTGCTTCACAACGACTCCAATCTATGGAAACGGGCACTTGGAGTGTAGCCAAGTGCCCCAGGTAATTATCCTACCTAAACAGATGTCTTAAGCCTTAGCGGCATCAACATCTTCCTCGAGCTGATCCTTGCTAAAGCCAAAGAGGTAGGCGATGGCAGCGGCGGCAACAAATGCAGCGCCCGATGCAACGCAACCCCAGACGAGATTAGCCGTTCCGCCGGCAACAAAGCCGGTGACGCCCAGAATATTGGTCGCGCCCAGAACATACGTTGTCACATTGGTGAGGGCTGCGATCAAACCGCCGATAGCACCGCCGGCAACCATGGCGCCCAGGCAGCGAGTGTACTTAAAGCCACAGCCATACAATGCGGGCTCCGTCACGCCGCCCACGATACCGGAGAGCGAGAAGCCGAGCATGGCGCCCTTCTCGTCGGTCTCCTTAAGGCGCAGGAAGGCACCGAAGGCCATGCCCCACGTAGCGAACTGAGAGATACCGGCCGCGACCATAACGCAGGAGTCGGAGCCCAGGGTGAGCAGCTGCACAATACCAAGGGCAAGCAGGACCTGGTGCATACCGGTCATAACCAGGAACTCCCAAAGTGCGGCAATGACGACGAGGGAGAGGATGGTGACGATGCCGCCGGCGTTACCGAGACCGAACATAAAGTTGCCGACCATGCTGCCCAGGATGGAGCCGATCGGAGCCAGCACGCACAACGAAACGGGGATCATAACGGCCATGGTGCCCACGGGTACAAACACCGTAGAGAGCATGTCGGGAACGACCTTCTTCATGAACTTCTCGACGACCATAAGCACCGGCATGGACAGAACCATGGGGAGCACGGTGGAGGAATAGTTGTTCAGCTGGGCCGGCAGCACGCCGTAGACCATGGTGGTCGTTACGCCCGAATCCGCCGCAGCGTTGACCAACGTCATGAACTCAGGAGCAATGAGCACACCGCCGAGCATCATGCCGAGTGGCTGGCTGCAGCCAAGCTGCTTCGCAGCAGCCCAACCCAAATAAACGGGAAGGAAATAATAGCCAGCGTTATAAATCCAGCTGTAGAAGAAGTTGTAGATGTCGGAGTCGGCAGACCAAATACCGAGCATGCCGTCACCGCAAACCACAGCGATGGTACGGAACATGGCAGCACCCATGATGATGGGGATCGTCATGACCATGGTCTTGGAGAGATAGTTGAGGATCTTGTTGCCCGCAGTCTTGAGCGTCAGCGGCTCCTTGGTGCCGCCATCGAGGTTCTCGTCAATGGAGCCTTCGCCCTTAACTCCCAGCGCAATGGCGGCGTCGTAGACCTTCGGTACGTTCTGACCGATGATGACCTGATACTGGCCGCCAGACCACTGGGCACCCAGAACACCCTTGATCTTCTTAACTTCATCGTCATTGGGGATGGACTGATCCTTAAGGTTCAGACGCAGACGGGTCATGCAGTGCGTCGCGTTCGTCACATTGGAGGCGCCGCCGACGGCAGCAAGCACGTCCTCGGCAATCTTCTTGTTATCGACAGCCATGTCGAATCCCTTCTCTTCCAACTAAAGGTCTGTGGGCCTTCACAGCATCAAGACGCACGATTCCGCTCGCGCCTGCGCAGCACGCGATATCCGTTGGCAAGAGATTTCATTGCATGTGATTCCCGGGTGGATCGACATGAAAAAAGCCCCGCGCACAACCGACAGAGACCCAATAATGGCCTCGGCAGAATCGGTAGTGCCTCTCGGAGCTGCGCCGTGAGTAACACCCAACACACGGCGAGTATATGCGGCAGATGCGTTCGCTGCGGCTCAGATTACCGATGAACGGTAGCAAACGGCCCGCAAACGGTCGCCATAACGGAAAGGGGGCGCCAGAGACCCCCTATCTATCCAGGCTGGTGGGAGCCACGCGATTCACGTGCATGATCAGATAGACGAGCTCTTCTTGGGCCAATGGCTCGCCAAAGGCCTCTTGAATCAGATCGTCGATACGATGAGCACAGCGCGATGCCGCCGGATACTGCTCCACGAGCACGTCGTAGAGACCTGAGTTCTCGGTATCAATCGGCTCTTTCTTTGCCACGCGGTCGAGCAGATAGCGCACATGGGTGGCAAAGCGAGTAAAGGCAAACGACGAGCGGTCGACCGTCACACCCAACTCTTCTTGAATAATTGCAACCGTCATGTCGAGCAGATGCTCCTCGTGCTGTTCGGCAAGCACGCGCCGCTCACTCGGCTTAATCGCCGCATTGATAATCGACATGGCAATGCCCGCGGCCTCACTCTGGGGCATGCGAATGGCAAAAGTTTTCTTAATGCCGCGAACGGCTAGCTCGCCCAATCGATACTCAATAGGATGCAGCTGCTCCAGATCGCGCTTGAGCGGCAACGACACCACCATATGTTCGCGGGCGCGCTTAATGGCAAACTGGATATGATCTGCCAGCGTAATGGGCAGATTAGGACTCAATTCGTACGAAAGTTGCCCAGTTGCGATATCGGCCAGCTGGGCGGAAAACTCCAGCACCTCGGGATCAACTTCGTCGATAAACGCCAGGTACTTGGAATCGATACCGTAAAAGGTGCGGGTGACGACATCCAAATCGACATCGTGCGGCATATCGCCAAAGCCGATACCGCGACCCAACGCGATGAGCTGGCGCCCCGCGCCGTCTTCGCAGATGGCAGCGTTGTGGTTAATGCGCTGGACAGCCCTCATGGAATCATCGCTCCTACTAAAACACGCCGTGCAGACCATCCACACGGCGCGTTCATTCTACCTGCACTTGCAGCTACAGTCCAAAGAAGCTCAAGATCTGGTCTCGGCTTACGGGCTTGTAGTTGTTGGCATCAAGGCCAACGTCATAGCGAAAGATAGGGCGTTCGCGATCGCGGTTTCGCGCGTTGGTGCGGTCTCCCCTGCTGTGGATATGCCCGTGCAGCATGATGGCGCCACGCGCCTTGCCATTCCAGCTAAGCATGGGGTAGTGGCTCAACACCAGGCGATGACCCTTGGCGTAACCGGGTGCGACCTCCAGATAATCGCGTACGTCATCCCAGATTTGAGGCGCATCTGGATCTTCCCAGTCGCCGTCATGGTTACCACGGATGAGCGTCACGTTCTGGCATTCGATGCGCTCGCGCAGGCGCACCGCCTCCGCTAGGGGCAAACGATAGGTAAAGTCACCCAGAATATAGAGACGGTCGTCCGCAGCCACGCACTCATTGATGGCATCGATGACCTTGCGGTTCATCTCCTCGACCGAGCCAAACGGTCGATCCATATCGTGCAGGATATTCGTATCGCCCAGGTGCAGGTCGGCGGTAAACCACATCATCGTCTATGCCCTCATTTCGCAACGCGTCTAACACGTGCCTAGTATACAGACGCTTTGGCGCGTCGGTTAGCCAAAGAGCCCGTCGAACAGACCTCGGCGGCGTTTGTCTTTCTTTTTCGACGCGTCACCCTGGGCGCTCTTGTCCTGCCGCTTCTTACGATCCTGCTCCAGCTCATCATCGTCGAGCAGCATATCCCACTCAAACGGATCATCTGTCAAATCGAACAGGTCATCGTCATCAAACATGGCCGCCTCCATTGCCGACTAGCGGGCATCCACCACGTAGAGGCCAACGCGCACCTGATGCCACGGGCTGCGCTCGGGAGCGACCTGCTGCACGCGGGCCTCAAATACGTCCTCGTGGCCGTAATACATCATCAAGGACAGCGGGCCGACCTCGTTTCCCGGGACATAGCCAAGCTTGGTGTTGCCGTAGTAGATCGCAACCGCCTCAGGGTCATGGGGATTATCGCGCTCGGCGCACAGCGTCAGCCTATCGCCCGCCTTAAGATCGCCCAGGACCAAGGCACCGTCGGCATACTGAAATCCCGCGATATGAAACGACAGAAGAACACGCGAAGGCTCGTACATGGCAACTCCCCTAACGGCCGGAATACCCGGCGTTTAACCTTACAGAGAAGTCTACGAACTCGTGCGGACGCAAATTCATCCTGCCTGCGTCTTTCAAGCGCTCTGTCTCGCAACGCTTGCGAGACAGAGCGCTTGCAGATAAGATAGGGGTACGGATGGCACCCGTTGCAGCGGGTCTTGCCAACTCCGATACACGTTTTCATCGTGAGAAGTGGCCGTCTTCGCTTACGCGGGGGCGGCCATTTTGTTTGCCCTATGCCATCTGATTCTAATGCACAAACATGCGCACGAACTTGTGCTTCCAGCTTGCGTAAGGAGCATAGCGAAATGGCACGTCCAGCCACGTTGCCTTGTTCACGATGCTCTTCTTGTGGCTAAACGTATCGAAGCTCTCACGTCCATGGTACTGCCCCATACCGCTCGCTCCCATGCCGCCAAAGCCCATATGGCTCGTAGCCAAGTGCATGATGGTGTCGTTGACGCAGCCGCCGCCAAAGGGCACGTAGCGCACAAAGCGTTGCTGAACCGCACGATCCTGGCTAAAGATATACAGGGCCAGCGGCGTCGGACGATCCGTAATAAACGCTTCGGCCTCGTCTAGGCTCTCAAACGTCAGCACCGGCAAGATGGGACCGAAGATCTCCTCCTGCATCACGGCGTCAGCGGGGGCCACGCCGTCCAAAATTGTCGGCTCAATCTTGAGCGAAGCCTCGCGCGCGGCACCTCCAAGCACGACCTTATCGGGATCGATCAGCCCGCGCGCACGCGCAAAATGCTTGGCGTTGACGATATGTCCGTAATCCTCATTGTCGAGTGGATGTTCGCCAAACATGCGACGGACCTCCTCCTTGATGAGGCCCAGCAGCTCGTCGTGCACGCGCGTATCGACCAGCAGGTAGTCGGGCGCCACGCAGGTCTGCCCCACGTTGAGCCATTTACCAAAGGCGATGCGCCGTGCCGCGACCTTCAAGTTTGCCGTCGCATCCACGATGCAGGGACTCTTTCCGCCCAGCTCAAGCGTCACGGGCGTAAGGTTTTTACTTGCGCGCTCCATGACGAGCTTGCCAACCGGAACGCTACCGGTAAAGAAGATCTTGTCCCAGTGCTCATCGAGCAGCGCTTCGTTCTCGGCGCGCCCGCCCTCGACAACCGTCACCAGGCGCGGATCAAATGCCTCTTCACAGATTTGCCTGAGCACCGCGCTCGATGCCGGAGCATAGGCGCTCGGCTTGATGACCACGGTATTGCCCGCGGCAAGGGCGCCAGCGAGCGGCTCGAGCGTCAGCAAAAACGGATAGTTCCAGGGCGCCATGATGAGCGTGACGCCATAGGGCACGGTTTGCGTTTTGCACACGCTCACGGCGTTAGCGAGGTCGCACGGACGCAGGCGCGGACGACTCCATCGGGCCACATGCGCAATCTGATGTCGAATCTCGGAAAGCGATGTGCCAATCTCGCACATATAGGCCTCGTCATGCGACTTTCCCAAATCGGTCTTGAGCGCATGAGCGATATCGGCCTCGTGGGCCCGCACCGCATCGCGTAAACTCACGAGTGCGCGACGTCGAGCATCGACATCAAACGTGGCGTGCGTCTTAAAGTAGGCGCGCTGATCGCCGACGATGCGCGCAATTTCCTCGGTGTTCATGGCACCCTCCTAGTTCTCGTCCTCAAACATACCACCCGCGACGACCTCGTACATATGCTCGAGCTCCGAGCGGTCCATCAAAAGTGGAACGGGGTACAGGGGATTGGCCTCGGCATCGGCATGGGCCGCCATTTGCGGAATATCGGAGCGGCGAATACCCGAGACATATTTGGGGATTCCCAGGGCCTCGTTCATGCGGTCGACCCAATCGATAAAGGCCTCGGCCGCAAGACTGTCCTGCGCGGTAGCCGGCGCAATGCCCGCCATGCGAGCAAGATCGGCAAGCTTGGGGGCGGCGGCGTCACCATAAGCGCGAAGCATGTGCGGCAGGATGATCGCGTTGGCCAAACCGTGCGGAATTCCGTATCGGCCGCCTAGACTGTGCGCGATGGCATGAACGTATCCAACATAGGAGCGCGTAAAGGCAACTCCCGCCTTATACGCCGCCGAAAGCATATTGCGACGCGCACGCATGTCGTCGCCATGCTCATAGGCCTCGAGCAAATTGTCGTGGATGAGCTGCACCGCCTGTCGCGCCATCTTGCGCGTATAGGGCGTGGTGCTTCGCCCGATAAACGCCTCGACGGCATGCGTCAGGGCGTCCATGCCCGTCTGCCCCGTAATGGAGGCGGGCAGACCGCGCGTAAACTCGGGGTCGTGCGCCGCAAAGCGCGGGATAAGCACAAAGTCGTTAATGGGATACTTGTAGTGCGTCTCGTCATCGGTAATTACCGCCGCAAGCGTGACCTCGCTTCCCGTGCCCGCCGTGGTGGGAACGGCGATGAGCAGCGGCAGACGACGATGAATCCGCAGCAGCCCGCGCATCTTGTTGATGGGCTTGCTTGGCTGCGCAATGCGTGCGCCCACGCCCTTGGCGCAGTCCATGGCTGATCCTCCGCCAAAACCGATAATGGCCTGGCAGGCGCGCTCTCGATACAGGGACGCCGCCTCCTCCACATTCGAGACCGTGGGGTTCGCACGCGTTTCGGCATAGACCGTAACGCCAATCCCCTGAGCCGTAAGCGCACGCTCGAGTGATGCCGTGAGTCCCAAACGTGCAATACCAGGGTCTGTCACGATAAGGACCTTCTGGATCGAGCGCTTTTGAAGCACCGCGGGCACATCCTCGGCATGCTCCAGAATGCGCGGCTCGGTATAGGGCAGGATCGGCAATGCAATGCGAAAAACCGTCTGATATGTTCGGCACCAGGCACGACGGGCTAGATGCATAAAGGAAACTCCTTCATTTGTTGATAGGTCAACATTTGCTCGCCCGATTGTACTCAGCAAAAATCGCAGACGGCCTCCCAATCGTTAATCAATCAACATCTTCATATCTCGAAATTGTTTTATTAAAAATCATTCCTAATAGGCTTCACATTTGGTTGCATTTATGGATAATAGAACTCGTCAAGACGCACGTCCGGAGAGGGCCCTTACGGGACCGGACGAGCGCACAATCGCCATCGATCGAAAGGATCGAATCATGAAGTTTGTTTGCCCCGTTTGCGGTTATGTGGAAGAGTTCGACGGCGACCAGCTGCCCGAGGACTTCAAGTGCCCCCAGTGCGGCGTTCCCGGTTCTCGTTTCCTGAAGCAGGAGGAGGGCCAACTCGAGTGGGCTGCCGAGCACGTCGTGGGCGTCGCCAAGATGGAGGGCGTCTCCGAGGACATCGTTGCCGACCTGCGCGCCAACTTTGAGGGCGAGTGCTCCGAGGTCGGTATGTACCTGGCCATGGCTCGCGTCGCCCATCGCGAGGGTTATCCCGAGATCGGCCTGTACTGGGAGAAGGCTGCCCACGAGGAGGCCGAGCACGCCGCCAAGTTCGCTGAGCTCCTGGGCGAGGTCGTGACCGACTCCACCAAGAAGAACCTCGAGATGCGCGTTGAGGCCGAGAATGGCGCCACCGCCGGCAAGACCGATCTTGCCAAGCGCGCCAAGGCCGCTGGCCTCGATGCCATCCACGATACCGTGCACGAGATGGCTCGCGACGAGGCTCGCCACGGCAAGGCTTTCGCCGGCCTGCTCAAGCGCTACTTCGGCTAAGCCAGCAACCTGAGACATAACCTCTAGCTCGATGAGGCCCGGACCGCATGGTTCGGGCCTTTTTCGTGCCTCACAAACTTGTTAACTACCTGAAATAGGACCGCCTTCGGCATAGGTTTCTCGTCAAAAACTAAGTGAGTAGACTTTTTGGAACTTGCCGAGCAGACCATCCGTATTGCTTTATAAAGTCGCAGGTAAATGACTTGTTTCAAAACGGCCTGGTCGCCAAAGTGCCAAAAGTCTACTCACTTAGAACCGCAGCCGTCCACGATCGAGCTGTTTTGTGTCTAACGGGCATCTTTCCGTCAATTACTCCCAATTTTGTCCAGTCAACGAATAGTTCAGATCGAAGTAATGTCTCAGCCCTTTGCTCATCCGAGCTTTTATCACGATATTCAGCATCGAGCATCCTGCATATGGCCTTAACGATCGCGCGGAATCTATCCTCATCGGATATCTGTCTGTGTGTCAGGAGAAGTACATCGTAGCCCATGGCCTGAAGGGCCGTCATGCGGTCAGCGTCACGCAAGCCATCCCCTGCGCGTCCGTGCGAGGCCTTTCCCTGACATTCAATGGCCACCTGTCGCCTGCCGTCCGGCGAAGAAAGAAGTAGGTCGATATATACACGGGACTTTTCCACAATCGCTCGAGCACTTGTGTTTAGCATCACTTCAACATTAAGCTCTATGCCGCAAAAACCTTCGCCTCCCAGGGCTCGCGGCAGTCCAAGCAACAAATACGCCTCGACCTCAAAAGGCGACGCGGCACCCAATGGAACGAGTTGCGATACCGCCATAAATCTATTGCCGCAACGCATCCCGCAAACATCTGAACAAAAACGGTCAAGGTCTCCGCCCAAAACCAAAGCGTCTCGACGCCATAAATTTGAGGCGATGCCGTCCTCGGACGGGCAGCGCACCCAACCGAACGTTGTCGAAATCGCGCCCGAATCAATTGCACGCGAAAGCTCCGCCTCAAGTGCCGCCGGCAGGGCACACACCGCAAACAAGCCACACATCTCCGCCAATACCAAAAGAAGCTGAAGATCCGTCAGATGCCGCGACATGATGAATGTCGTCAGTAGAGGAGATGTAACCAAAAAACCCATGCTCCGTTTCCAGCACGGATTCCCTGGGGAGCTCACCAAGAAACAGCCGCTGCCTAATGCTGGCAGGACAAGTCCGTTTGTTTCTCGTCCGAACCAATGTATACAACGGAAAACCGAGCGCGACCGCAGCCGTCGGGTTGCGGGCGAGATCATATCGCTGCCGGTCTTCTTCCGGTCGTGGAAGCGGCGGACACAAAGCGCGGACTTGAGGAGGCAAACGCCAGTACCTAAAAGCCGATATGTCACAAAGTAGATCCTTCATAGGCACAGGAAAACACGAATTTCAACCCAGTCAGTCACGCATTGGCGCGAACGCACCAAAAATGGCGCCGAACGGACTGCAAAGTTTTCAACAGCCCTCCCCAACTGGCCAAAAGCTTGCCAAGAGCTGGACGAAGCCCTGTTGAAAACCCCATTTTTTTCTCATGCAGAAGCTTTACGCGGCAAGTGAGTAGACTTTTTTGAACATTCCGAGCAGGCCGGTCTTCCTGCTTTTCAAAACCGCAGGTAGATAACTTGTTACAAAACTGCCTGGTCGCCAAAGTGCTAAAAGTCTACTCACTTAGGTTGCAGAGCACCCCCATTAGCTGCAATTCCAAGGTATTAAGCATTTTTGGACTCAAATCGTCATACTGGACAAGAATTTGAGTTGAGTTTTTAGGGACAGATGCGCCATCGGCACACCAATAACAGTCACTGATATCGACAAAAGGGATACTCGAGCGCGTGAGGGCCCGTGCAAAAGTGCTTCCGCCCGTTCCACGCTCCGCAACCACGGTGCAGTAAAGGCCCGCGTCTGCGTGTTCGATCGAGACTTCCCCTGCCGGAAATGCCTTCCGTACAAGCGCCGCCAGGCCATCACGCGCCTCGCGAGCACGAACGCGCACGCGGTTCACATGTCGCTCGTAATCACCCGATTCCAGCAAACGAGCCAAAGCGACCTGGTCAACAGAGCTCACCGACGAGGCGTAGAAACCAAGGTTGCGCCTAAACCGCTCCATTAGCTCATCGGGCAACACCATATACGCCAAACGCAACGCCGATGAAAGGCTCTTCGAAAACGTGTTGGTGTAGATAACCGACTGGGCGGCATCGATCGATGCGAGCGCGGGAATCGGCTTCCCGGCAAGGCGAAACTCACAATCAAAGTCATCTTCGATGAGATACCGACCTGGTCGCTCGGCGGCCCAGCTCAGAAGCGCATAGCGACGCGCAATGCTCGTCACAAGGCCGGTCGGATACTGATGGGACGGCATCAGGTGAAGGACATCGGTCCCGCTTTTCTGCAGAGTGCTCAAGTCCACGCCCTCGTCATCCAACGGGATATGTCGAACTTTGCAGCCCATAGCCTGATAGATACGCGTCAGACGCAAATAGCCCGGGTCCTCAACGGCATACACCTTGTCGGCTCCAAGCAACTGAACCAACATGGTATCGAGCAGCTGGGCGCCTGCACCGATAACAATGTTGTTGGGGTCGACATTCATGCCCCTTGTCCCACGCAGATGGTGAGCAATTGCGCGTCGCAGCCGAGCGGTGCCCTGCGCCGGTGCGGGCGAAAAGATTTCGCGCTCATCTTCGGATGCCAGCGTCGCCCGTAGTGCGCTTTGCCAAAGCCGCGCCGCCTCCAAAGCGGAAGGAGAAAGTGCATCGAACAGCTCGACCTGTCCGTTGACATCATGCGCGCTGAGGCCCACAGAGACGGTATCTCGGTCGATGCCCTGCGAAGCCAAAGGCAAAACCGGTGCATCCGGAAGCTTGCAAGCGTAGTAGCCACGACGCGGCATTGAGCAAATATAGCCCTCGGCAAGTAACTGGCTATATGCATTCTCGATGGTAATGACACTGATTCCCAGATGACTGGCAAAGGCGCGCTTAGACGGAAGATGCTCCCCCGCCGCAATACGTCCAGCAACAATATCATCTCGAATTTGCTGGTAAACATACTCATAAAGCGATGCTTCGCCGCGTTTTTCCAAATTGTAGTCAAGCATGAGTTTGCCACCTGACCTTATCGAGCTGTTCAATCTGGTATTAGGCTGACCTTATTATTATCTCGAAAACTGAGTATTTTGCCATACCCAGCTCCCCGATAGGATGTTCCGTCAAGCAATGCACATGCCAACCAAGGGAGCAACCATGGCAGAACAGACCAGCAAGGCCGATCGCGTCAAACTCAATCGCGAACTCGCGCAGATGCTCAAGGGCGGCGTCATCATGGACGTCACCACGCCCGAGCAGGCACGTATCGCCGAGGAGGCAGGCGCCTGCGCCGTCATGGCACTCGAGCGCATCCCGGCCGACATCCGCGCCGCAGGCGGCGTCTCGCGCATGAGCGACCCCAAGATGATCAAGGGCATCCAAGAGGCCGTCTCCATCCCCGTCATGGCCAAGTGCCGCATCGGTCACATTGTCGAGGCGCAGGTCCTGCAGGCCATCGAGATCGATTACATCGACGAGTCCGAGGTTCTCTCCCCTGCCGATGACGTCTATCACATCGACAAGACCCAGTTTGACGTGCCATTTGTCTGCGGCGCCCGCGATCTGGGCGAGGCGCTGCGCCGTGTTGCCGAGGGCGCCACTATGATTCGCACCAAGGGTGAGCCGGGTACGGGCGACGTCGTCCAGGCCGTGCGTCACATGCGCAAAATCCAAAAGCAGATCCGCGACGTTGTTGCCCTGCGCGACGACGAGCTCTTTGAGGCAGCCAAGCAACTGCAGGTTCCGGTCGAGCTGGTGCGCGAGGTCCATGCCACGGGAAAGCTTCCCGTCGTGAACTTTGCCGCCGGCGGCGTAGCGACCCCCGCCGACGCCGCGCTGATGATGCAGCTGGGCGCCGAAGGCGTCTTTGTCGGCTCGGGCATCTTTAAGAGCGGCGACCCCGCCAAGCGCGCAGCCGCCATCGTCAAGGCCGTGGCAAACTTCACCGATGCCAAGCTCATCGCCGAGCTTTCTGAGGACCTGGGCGAGGCCATGGTCGGCATCAACGCCGACGAGATCGAGATCATCATGGAGGAGCGCGGGCGCTAGTCCAGCAGAAAGGATCGCACATGAGCGATTACGCAGACCAGACAGTCGCCGTGCTGGCGGTCCAAGGTGCTTTTGCCGAGCACGAGGCAAGGCTATCCGAGCTGGGCGCACATTGTATTGAGCTGAGGCAGGCGACTGATTTGAAGCAGGACTTTGACCGTCTGGTACTTCCCGGCGGCGAGTCTACCGTTCAAGGGAAGCTGCTTGATGAGTTGGGCATGCTCGAGGAGCTTCGTGCCTGTATCGCTGAAGGCATGCCCGTCCTGGGCACCTGCGCCGGCTTGATTCTGCTGGCGCGCGACCTTGCCGCCCACGACGATAAGGGGACGCCGCGCCTGGCAACCATGGATGTACTTGTCGAGCGCAATGCCTACGGCAGGCAGCTCGGCAGCTTTCGAGCCAAGGGGCAGGTAGCCGGCATCGACGGTGAGGTGCCGCTGACGTTTATCCGCGCGCCCCGCATCGTCGAGGTCCACGGCGACGCAAAGGCCTTAGCGAAAGTCGACAGCCGTATCGTCGCCGCGCGCCAGGGCAACCAGCTCGGCGTAACCTTCCACCCCGAACTCGACGAAGACACCCGCCTCCACGAACTCTTCCTTCAGATGTAGGAAGAGCAGAAACGAGCGTGGATTTTCGGACACATAACAAATGAGAGTGGACAATCTCCCACTCTGAGCTTGAATGCAGGCTCAAACCGGGAGATTATCCACTCTCATGCTATGTAGTCATTTAAGAACGTCCCCAATGACTACTTCGACAACACCGATGTTTTGGTACCGACAGCGAAAACCCGCCAGAGCGAGGGAGGCCCTTTTGGGGCGAGATGACGCCATAGGTTGAGCATAAGTCAGCGAGCGGGTCGCATTTGAGACAAGGTGACGTGAAACGAAAGGGCGCTGACCT